>JAEWGL010000100.1 GCA_023388335.1 Pseudomonadota bacterium
TGAAGGACCTGCAGGTGGAGATGATCGACCGCTTCGGCCTGCTGCCCGAGCCGACCAAGAACCTGGTGCGCCTGACGCTGCTCAAGCTGCAAGCCGAAAAACTCGGTATCAAGAAGGTCGACGCTGGCCCCAACGGCGGCAAGATCGACTTCGAGGCCGAGACGCCGGTCGATCCCATGACCCTGATCAAGCTGATCCAAAGTCAGCCCAAACGCTACAAGTTCGAAGGTGCGACGCAGTTCCGCTTCGTGGTGCCGATGGAGCGCCCCGACGAACGTTTCAACACCCTCGAGGCGCTGTTCGAACGCCTGACCCCAACGCCTGCCTGAAGGAAGATCCATGCGTGCCACCCATTGCCTGACCCTGTTGCTGGCGCTGCTCGCGCCAGCTGCCTTCGCCGAAGGCCTGTATCAGGTAGAAATGATCCTGGTGCGCCAGAACGAGGTACCGGCGGTGACCAGCCCATCCGCCCCCGAAGACTGGCGCGCCGGCGCGCCACGGCTGGACAAGGATGCCCTGCGCCCGACCACGCTGGACGATGAGGTCACGCGCCTGCAGGCCACGCCCAGCTATACGGTGCTGCTGCACAAGGCCTGGCAGCAGCCGGTGGGCAGCGCGCCCGTCACCATCGCCCTGGCTGACGGCCAGGAGCAGTTCGGCCACTTCCCCATCGAAGGCAACCTGAGCCTGGTGCAGGGCCGCTTCATCGGTGTCGACGCCACGTTCTGGGTCAACCAGCTCGACAGCAATGGCAGCGTGCTGCAGAGCGAGCAGTTCAGGCAGAGCAACCGCAACGTCAAGCGCGGGCAATTGACCTTCCTCGATGGCGGGCACTTGGCGCTACTGATCAAGGTGGCACCGGTCGGCGCGCGCAGGCTGCCCAGGCTGGATCCGCAAATGATGGAGCAGTGATGTGATAGAGCGCGATGCGCAGCTCCTTGTGCGCGAGCATGACGGTTGGTCCCTCTCGTTCGACCGAGGCACGCTGCGTCGCGGCTGTGCTTATGCCGCGCAAGGCAAGGTGCACCTGCGCGCAGTCAATGGCATGGTCGTTCTCGCCGATTGCGCGGGGTCCGCCGGCAACGTCTATAAGCAGCATATCAAGCTGGGCATGAGCGAAGACGGCCTGACAGTCGACAGCGTCTGCAGTTGCCCGGTAGCGCGCAACTGCAAGCACTGCGCCGCGGTGCTGTATCACCTGAGCCAATCGCCTGCCCTGGCCGTGGACAGGCCAGAGCCGGCCTCACAGGATCGGCTTTCACCGGAGCTGTATTCATGGGTCCAGGCACTGGAAAGCCCGCGGGAGGAAGCGACACCGAGCAAACCTGATCGCAAAGGTCGCGCGCTGTACTACCAGGTTGGCATGGACGAGGACCGGTGCTACCTGAGCGTCTACAAAGGCACTCGCCAGCCTGATGGCCAA
This sequence comes from Pseudomonadota bacterium, assembly GCA_023388335.1. GTDB lineage: Bacteria > Pseudomonadota > Gammaproteobacteria > Pseudomonadales > Pseudomonadaceae > Aquipseudomonas. The sequence continues at coordinate 1,424 of JAEWGL010000100.1, forward strand.
CTTCAGTTTGGCCGCGTCACCTCGCTGGCAGAATTGCTCTACTACCCGCCTCGCTTCGTCACCGAAGAAGATGGCCGGCTGCTGCGGCTGATGGATGCCAACAGCGAACGGGGCGGACCACCTGGCGGCATCTTCATTGAAGGCAAACAAGGCGCGGAGCTTGTGGAGTATGCGTTGGCCAGCGGTCGCCTGGTGTACGCGGGCCAGGACGGGGTATTGCAGCGCGGCACCGAACGCCAGGCCGAGTTTCGCTGGGTCCGACTCGATAACGGCAGCTATCGGGGCGCCTGGTATTGCGAGGACGATGCCTGCCCCCAGGTTCTGCCGCTGGACCCGCTGTTCTATGTAGACATAGGCAGGCAGCAGGCCGGCAAACTGAACCACGACCTGGACCCCTTCATTGCCAGCCAGCTGGCGCGGGCGCCGACCGTGCCTGAACATCTTGTCGTGCCGTTGAGTCACCGCCTCAACGCCTTGAACCGCCAGGTGCCAACACCGACCGCGGTACAGGTCGAACATGTCGCTGATGTAATGCCTGTGCCGCACCTCACCCTCGGCACCGTTGAGTTCAGCGCCTATACCCCCAAATCCGGGCGCATGCAGCGTCAGCTGCAGCACCGCGCCGCCCTCGCCTTCGACTATGACGGCCTGCGTGCCAGCGGCCCCGATGACAAACCCCTGACACGCCTGCGCGACACGACCAGCCAGCGCATCAAGCGCCAGCCGAGCGCCGAACAGGCCCTGCGCAAAACCTTGCGCGAACTGGGCTTCAAGCCCGCAACCCGGCAGAGCAAGGCCCTGCCCGACAGCGCTGGCGAAATGCTCCAGCTGCCGGACGACGAAGCCTGGCTGCATTTTGCCCGCGAGCACCTGGTGCAGTTGCGTGAAGCCGGCTGGCAGATCGAAATGCACCGTGACTTTGCCTTCAACCTGCAGCAAGTCGACGACTGGTACGCCACGGTCGAGCAAGCGCCGGGCCATGAGTGGTTCGACCTCGAACTGGGCATCGAGGTCAACGGCCAGCGTCACAGCCTTCTGCCCATCGTTCTGCACATGCTGCGCAGCAGTCCCGAGCTGCTGCGCCCCAGCGAACTGGCACGGCGCGCGGATGACGAGCATTTGGTGATCGACCTCAACCGCGCCCGCCACGACAGCCAGGCGCTGCGCGTGGCGCTGCCGTACGGGCGTATCAAGGCGGTGATGAAAACCCTGGGTGAGCTCTACCTGGGCGAAGACAGCAGCGGCCCCTCCCTGCGCCTGGCGACCGCCGATGCCCCCCGCCTCAACGAGATCGAGGGCCTGCCGCTGCAGTGGGAAGGCGGCGCCCAGGTGCGCGACCTTGGACGGCGCCTGCGCGATGCCCGTGACCTTGAGGTGCAGCCACCCCAGGGGCTCAACGCCACCTTGCGCCCGTACCAGCAGCAAGGCCTGAACTGGCTGCAGTCCCTGCGCGAACTGGGCGTTGGCGGTATCCTTGGCGATGACATGGGCCTGGGCAAGACCCTGCAGACCCTCGCTCACCTGTTGCTGGAACAACAGGCCGGCCGCCTGCAACAGCCTGCACTCGCGGTGATGCCCACGAGCCTGGTGCCCAACTGGCTCGACGAAGCCCAACGTTTCGCCCCACAGCTGCGGGTGCTGGCCCTGCAAGGGCCGGGGCGCAACAAGCACTTCAGCGCGCTGCACGAGTACGACCTGATCCTGACCACCTATGCCTTGCTGCCCCGCGATCTGCCGCACCTGGGCGCCTTGCCCTGGCACCTGCTGATCCTCGACGAGGCGCAGAACATCAAGAACGCCAACAGCAAGGCCGCCCACGCCGTTCGCGAGCTGCATGCCACCCAGCGCCTATGCCTGACCGGCACGCCCATGGAGAACAACCTGGGCGAGCTGTGGTCGATCTTCCACTTCCTCATGCCCGGTTGGCTAGGCGACAGCAAGCGCTTCACCCAGGATTACCGCACGCCGATCGAGCGCCATGGCGACAGCGAGCGCATGGCCCACTTGGCGAGCCGCATCCGCCCCTTTCTGCTCCGGCGGACCAAGGAACAGGTGGCGCATGAACTGCCACCCAAGACCGAGATGGTGCACTGGGTCGAGCTCAGCGACGCCCAGCGCGACACCTATGAGACCGTGCGCGTGGCGATGGACAAGAAGGTCCGCGACGAGATTGCCCGCAACGGCGCGGCGCGCAGCCAGATCGTCATCCTCGATGCCCTGCTCAAGCTGCGCCAGGTGTGCTGTGACCTGCGTCTGGTCAAAGGGGTCGAGGTCAAGAGCTCGCAGGCCGACAAGGGCAAGCTCGGCAGCCTGCTGCAGATGCTCGATGAACTGCTCAGCGAAGGTCGCCGCGTGCTGCTATTCTCTCAGTTCACCTCGATGCTGGCGCTGATCGAGCCTGAGCTGCGCAAGCGCCAGGTGCGCTACAGCCTGCTCACCGGCGAGACCCGCGACCGGCGAGCACCGGTGCAGCAGTTCCAGAATGGCGAGAGCAGCGTGTTCCTGATCAGCCTCAAGGCCGGCGGCACTGGGTTGAACCTGACGGCCGCCGATACGGTGATCCATTACGACCCTTGGTGGAATCCGGCCAGCGAGAACCAAGCCACCGACCGCGCCTACCGCATCGGCCAGGACAAGCCGGTGTTCGTGTTCAAGCTGATCACCCGCGGCACGGTGGAAGAGAAGATCCAGAAGCTGCAGCAGGACAAGGCGGCCCTGGCGGCCGGCTTGCTCGATGGCGGCCAGGCGGGGCAATGGCGGATGGCGGATGAGGAGATCGAGGCGCTGTTTGCGCCATTGCCAGGGAAACGCTCGACGGTGAAGTAGGATCGGGCGCAAGGCAGCGCAGTGGCCTGGATCAAAGTCGGTCCACTGCGTGCCTGGGTCAGCAACCCGCAACCGGTCAATCGACCAGTTGCGCGTCCTTCAATACACCCAGCGCCGCCAGCCAGCGTGGCTGCTGCCGGTAATCGGTGCGCGCAAAGCCGCGGCCGCGCATCTGCGCAATCCGCGGCGACGGCTGCACCTTCAGGCGCTGGGCAGCGCTCAGTGCCAGCTCCGCCGCCGCCCGGTCGTTGCACACCAGGCCCATGTCGCAACCGGCGCTCAGGGCCGCCTCGATACGGTTGGCGGCATCCCCGACCACATGGGCACCGGCCATGGACAGGTCGTCGCTGAAGATCACGCCCTTGAAGCCCAGTTCGCCACGCAGGATGTCCTGCAGCCAGCGCCGGGAGAAGCCGGCTGGCTGGCTGTCGACCTGCGGGTAGATCACGTGCGCCGGCATTACTGCCGCCAATCGACCACCAAGGCGCGCGAACGGCAGCAGGTCGACCTGACGCAATTGTTCCAGGCTGCGCTCGTCAGTCGGGATGGCCACATGGGAATCGGCCTCCGCCCAGCCGTGACCGGGGAAGTGCTTGCCGCAAGCCGCCATGCCGGCGGCGTTCATGCCGCGGATGAAAGCACCGGCCAGCTGCGTGGCCCGCTCAGGGTCACCTTCGAAGGCGCGGCTGCCGACCACGGCGCTGCGCTGGTGATCGAGGTCCAGCACCGGGGCGAAGCTCAGGTCCAGGCCCACCGCCAGCACCTCGGTGGCCATCAGCCAGCCGCACTGTTCAGCCAAGTGCTCGGCATTGTCATTGTCGGCAATCGCGCGCATGGCCGGCAGGCGCACGAAGCCCTGACGCAAGCGCTGGACCCGACCGCCCTCCTGGTCGACCGCCAGGATCAGATCGGGACGCAGCGCACGGATGGCAGCGCACAGCTCCCGTACCTGCCGTGGACTTTCGATGTTGCGGGCAAAGATGATCAGGCCAGCCACTTCGGGCTGGCGCAGTAACTGACGGTCCTCGGCGGTCAGCCAGGTACCGGCGATATCCACCATCAGGGAGCCTTGCAGGCGGGCGGTCATAAGTGATCCTTCAAAGGAGGCTGAGGGAGGCCCACTGAGGGCAGGCGGCTTCGTCGATCTGCACCGGGCAACCCAGCGGAACACGATCGAACAACCCCAGCAGGTCGCTGTTGCGCAAGCGCACGCAGCCGTGGGACAAGGGCACGCCCACGGGCAACGTGTCGGGAGTGCCATGCAGGTAGATATAGCGGCGCAGGGTGTCGACCTGGCCCAGCCGGTTGTAGCCGGGCTCGCAGCCACTGAGCCAGAGAATGCGCGAGAGGATCCAGTCACGCTCGGGAAACTGCTCGTGCAGCTCGGCGGTCCAGACCTCGCCGGTCCAGCGCCGGCCGCGCAGTACGGCGCCCTGGGGCAGGCCTGCGCCAATTTTCGCCCGGACCTGATGCCGCCCGCGCGGCGTGCATCCAGAGCCGTTCAGCTCACCGGGGCCATGGCGCGAGGTGGACACCGGCAGGCGCACGCGCAGCGCACCATGGGCAAACCCATAGAGGCATTGGTCAGCGAGGGAAATGTGCAGGAAATCGAGGTCGGACATGGCCGCCAGCTTAACCGAAGCGGCTTGCCGCGCCCAGCCTCAGGCCTTGGCCACGACCGGCGCGCTGGCGGATTTGCTACGCGGTCGCAACTGCGCGCCCGCCATGGCCTGGTCGGTCACGCCGCTCTCGGCACGCATGCCAGCGGCCAGGAACGGCACCATCAGGCGCATGACCTGCTCGATCGAGGTATTGATGCCGAAATCGGTCTCGGCGATGGCCCGCAACGCCTTGATCCCGGACATGCTGAACGCCGCGGCGCCGAGCATGAAGTGTACCCGCCAGAACAGCTCGAGCGGCGGAATGCGTGGCGCGGCCTCGTTGACCAGCAACATGTAGCGGCGAAACACTTTGCCGTACATGTCTTCCAGGTAGCGCCGCAGGTGCCCTTGGCTCTGACTGAAAGCCAGGCCCAGCAGGCGCATGAAGATCGACAAGTCATTGCCGCTGCGCGGCTGTACCACCAAGGCTTGCTCGACCAGCATCTCGAGCAGCTCTTCAAGGGTCGGCTTCTGCTCGGGTCGCGCCTGGCGACGTTCCAGCTCGCGCTCGAGGCTCGCACAGAACGGACCGAGGAAGCGTGAGAAGACCGCCTGGATCAGCGCTTTCTTGGAGCCGAAGTGATAGTTCACCGCCGCCAGGTTGACCCCGGCCTTGCTGGTGATGAGTCGCAACGAGGTTTCAGCGAAGCCTTTTTCCGCGAACAGCTGCTCAGCCGCATCGAGAATGCGTTCCACGGTTTCCGATTGGGCCATGACTACTCCGCCTGACAAACAGTTGTTTGAAACATACGTTTCAGGCCGGGGGTTGTCAAGAGTTCGTGACTGTCCGGTCGCCATTTAACCACACGCCCGGTATCAGGCTCCAAGCCACAAGCTACAAGCGGTGCCGACGGTCCTATCGCGAGCTGAGGTAAGGGTTTCGGCGAAACCGGACTGCCCGGCAGGCGAACCTGAAAACATCGTCCGCTTTTTCTTGCCGCTTGAAGCTTGCAGCCGGCCCACTACTGTATATAATTCCAGTCACTGTATAAAAAGACAGAGCGCCTACCATGCTTAAACTGACGCCACGCCAAGCCGAAATCCTAGCTTTCATCAAACGCTGCCTCGAAGGCAACGGCTTCCCGCCCACCCGTGCGGAGATCGCTCAGGAGCTGGGTTTCAAATCGCCGAATGCCGCCGAGGAGCACCTAAAGGCTCTGGCCCGCAAGGGCGCAATCGAGATGACCCCGGGCGCCTCGCGCGGCATCCGCATCCCTGGCCTGGATACCAAGCCCGATGACAGCGGCCTACCGATCATTGGCCGGGTCGCCGCCGGTGCCCCTATCCTCGCCCAGCAGCACATCGAGGAGTCGTGCAACATCAATCCGGCCTTCTTCCATCCCCGCGCGGATTATCTCTTGCGTGTAAACGGCATGAGCATGAAGGACGTCGGCATCTTCGATGGCGACCTGCTGGCAGTGCACACTTGCCGCGAGGCACGCAATGGCCAGATCGTGGTCGCTCGCCTGGGTGACGAAGTCACGGTCAAACGCTTCAAGCGCGAAGGCAGCAAGGTCTGGCTGCTGGCTGAAAATCCCGAATTCGCCCCTATCGAAGTCAACCTGAAAGATCAGGAGCTGGTGATCGAGGGCTTGAGCGTCGGCGTCATACGTCGATAAAAGGAGGCGACATGCAGTTCACCCACGCACCCCAGCAAGCCCAGCTTTCGCTTTTCGAAGCCTTCCTGGCCCAGCCCGTACTGCCCGGCCTGAAGGTGAATGAAGCAGCATGCCAGAGCAGTCAGCCTGAGGTCTTCAGCGAGCTGTCCTTGCGCGGTGCGCCAGGTCACTGCCACAGTTTGCTGGCGCCCGTCCTGCGCGAGCTGAGCGAGGATCAGGATGCCCGCTGGCTCACCTTGATCGCTCCGCCACCCGCCCTTACCCACGCCTGGCTACGTGACGCCGGCCTTAACCGTGAACGCATCCTATTGCTGCAGCCACGTGGCAACCAAAGCGCCCTGCAATTGGCTTGCGAGGCTCTGCGCCTTGGGCGCAGCCACACCGTGGTCAGCTGGCTCGGTAGTCTCAACGCCACCGCGCGCCAGCAACTGGTCCGCGCCGCCGATACCGGAAACGCACAAAGCCTGAACATCCGCCTCGGCTGATGTTCAGGCTCTGCCTGTAAATCCCCTGATTTCCTGCGCGGGAATCAGGTTCGGGAATCAATGCAGAACGCGCGGCCCTTCGTCACGTTCAAGCTCACCGTCGACCAGACGGCCAGCCATCTGCACGCCGACGCTGAGCATGGCCTTGGCCACTTCCACATGTTGCCCTTGCAGGAACGCCTTGGCATCCTCGGAGAAATCCAGGGTTACCAGGGAACCTTCGTCCTCGGCGCGGCGCAGCTCGATCCGGCCATCAGGCAACTCAACAATTTCAAGAAAGGATGTCGACATAAAGGGCTGTTCTCCACGAAAGGCCGTTAGTGTACCAGCGACCGCCGCGCTCAGCACTCACTCAGCGCGTCGCGAAAACGCCGCACCAAACCTTTGAGATGCTGCCGCCAGCTTTCCAGCTCCTCCCGCGAAAGCGGCTGCGCCTCGATTTCATCCAGGCTCACGGCCTGGATCAGCGGTTGTGTGACATCAGTTTTTGCCGCCTTTTTCGCGACCGGCGGTCGGAATAAATCAGCATAAGTACTGAGCAATTGTGCCAACCAGGTTTGCGGATTACGTGCCAATTCCAGCATTTCAGCCATCTCTGGAATAGCCACTGTCTGTAGCACCTCGTCGCTGAGTAACAGTTCGGCACGCGGGGCGCCCGCCTGCGGCAGGCGATAGAAGCCGGCAATTTCGTGACACAGACCCAGCAGCGCACCGTAGAGGTGGAACAGCACCGCTTCGCGCTCGGCCTGGATCAAGCCTTGGGCGTTCATAGCCTGGCTGTCCTGGGCTTTACCCAGGGACTCCAGTGCAAGGCCGGCAAAGAAGAGTTTCTGGTTGGTGCGGGTGTAGAGTTCCTGGGCCATGGTGGCGCCCTCCGAAAGGCTGCGAGGCAGTTGGTCAGTGTCAGGGATTGCAGGATCAGAGGCAAGCTGACCCCCAGTCTATGAGCCCTCATCAGTCTCCGTGAGAGATCGCCCAGCCCGCTGGGCTGCGCTGCCGGGCAGAGAACAAAGCCTGCAAGCGCGGCGCAATATTCTGTGGGAGCGGGCACCGCGGTGTATGGCACCGGCTTCGCCGGTGTTCGCGGGCAAGTCGAAGCGCCGAACCGCCGCCCCCACAGGGCTCAGCTAAATCAATGAGTTAGCGTGTGTTCTGTGGGAGCGCGCCTTGCGCCGCACTCCCACAGGGAGGCAACACTACCGCTTGTCTTCGACCTTCCAGGCCTTGCCGTCGTAGAACGCTTTCCAGCCCGTGGGCTTGCCATCGACTTCGGACTGCACGTACTGCTCCTTGGTCTTGCGGCTGTAGCGGATCACGGTCGGACGGCCGTCAGGGTCTTTCTTCGGCGCTTCGCAGAGGAAGTGATACTTCGGATCGATCTCATCCTTGTGCGGGACAATTTCCTGCACCAGGGGGGCACGGGTCTCGCGATTCTTCGGGAACTGGCTGGCAGCCAGGAACAACCCCGACGCCCCGTCACGCAGCACGTAGGTATCGTCCACCTTCTCGCACTTGAGCTCCGGCATCTTCACCGCATCCATCTTCGGCGGCGCTGCCTCGCCGCTCTTGAGCAGTTTGCGGGTGTTCTTGCAGGCAGGGTTGGTGCAGCCGAAGAACTTGCCGAAACGACCCGTCTTGAGCTGCATTTCGCTGCCGCACTTGTCGCATTCCAGGCTCGGACCTTCATAGCCCTTGATGCGGTAGCTGCCTTCTTCGATCTCGTAGCCGGCACAGTCGGGGTTGTTGCCGCAGATGTGCAGCTTGTGCTTCTCGTCCAGCAGGTAGGCATCCATCGCCGTCGCACAGATCGGGCAACGGTGTTTGCTGCGCAGGACGCGAGACTCCGATTCACCCTCGTCATCGGCGGCGATCTCGTCACCTGGCACCAGGTTGACGGTGGCCTTGCAACGTTCCTTGGGTGGCAGGCTGTAACCCGAGCAACCCAGGAACACACCGGTGGACGCGGTGCGGATCATCATCGGCCGACCGCATTCCTTACAAGCGATGTTGGTCAGGGTCGGCTGGTTGGCGCGCATGCCGTTTTCGGCAGACTCGGCGGTCTGCAGCTTCTTGCTGAAGTCGCCATAGAACTCGTCGAGCACGTTCTTCCAGTCACGTTCGCCCTGGGCCACGTCATCGAGGTTCTCTTCCATGCCGGCGGTGAAGCCGTAGTCCATCAGGTTGGAGAAACTCTCGGACAAGCGCTCGGTGACGATGTCACCCATCTTCTCGGAGTAGAAGCGGCGGTTGTGCAGGGTCACATAGCCGCGGTCCTGGATGGTCGAGATGATCGCCGCGTAGGTCGATGGACGACCGATGCCACGTTTTTCCATTTCCTTGACCAGGCTGGCTTCGGAGTAGCGCGCCGGCGGCTTGGTGAAGTGCTGGCTCGGGTCGAGCTGGATCAGCTTGAGCGCCTCACCCTGGACCATCTCCGGCAGCACGTCGTCCTCGCCCGGTTTGCTCTGCTGTGGCAGCACGCGGGTGTAGCCGTCGAACTTGAGGATGCGGCCCTTGGCGCGCAGCTCGAAGTCACCGGCGGCAACGGTAACGCTGGTCGAAAGGTACTGCGCCGGCGGCATCTGGCACGCCAGGAACTGGCGCCAGATCAGCTCGTACAGGCGTTCGGCGTCGCGCTCCATGCCGTTGAGCTTGCTCGGATGGGTATTGACGTCGGAGGGGCGGATTGCCTCGTGCGCCTCCTGGGCGCCTTCCTTGCTGCCGTAGACGATCGGCGCCTCGGGCAGGTATTGCTTGCCGAACTCCTGCTCGATGTAGGCACGGGCCATCTCCACGGCATCGGTCGACAGGTTGGTCGAGTCGGTACGCATGTAGGTGATGTAGCCGGCCTCATACAGACGCTGGGCCATCATCATGGTCTTCTTCACACCGAAGCCCAGGCGATTGCTCGCGGCCTGCTGCAGGGTCGAGGTGATGAACGGGGCCGACGGCTTGCTGCTGGTCGGACGGTCTTCACGCTTGGCGACGGTATAGCTGGAGGCCTTGAGCTTCTCCACCGCGGCCATGGCGTGGGTTTCGTTGAGCGGCTTGAAGGCTTCGCCCTTCTCGCGCGTCACTTCGAAACGCACCTTGGCGCTCTTGGCGGTGCCCAGGTCAGCGTGGACTTCCCAGTATTCTTCGGGGTTGAAGGCACGGATTTCGCGCTCGCGCTCGACCACCAGCTTCACCGCCACCGACTGCACGCGCCCCGCCGACAGGCCACGGGCGATCTTCGACCACAGCAGTGGCGAGACCATGTAGCCCACCACGCGATCGAGGAAGCGCCGCGCCTGCTGGGCGTTGACGCGGTCGATGTCCAGCTCGCCTGGTTGCGAGAAGGCTTCCTGGATCGCCTTCTTGGTGATCTCGTTGAACACCACGCGCTTGTAGCGGCTGTCGTCACCACCGATGGCTTCGCGCAGGTGCCAGGCAATGGCCTCCCCTTCGCGGTCCAAGTCGGTCGCCAGATAGATGGTGTCGGCATCCTTGGCCAGGCGACGCAGTTCCTCTATGACCTTTTCCTTGCCGGGAAGGATCTCGTACTTGGCCTTCCAGCCGTGGTCCGGGTCGACGCCCATGCGGGCTACCAACTGCTTGCGTGCCTTTTCCTTGGGCGACAGTGCCGGCGCCTCGCCCGCCGCGGCCTTGCCGCGCTTGGCGGCTGGCTCCTTGGCGGTGCTGGCCGAACCACTGGTGGGGAGGTCTCGGATATGGCCGATACTCGACTTCACCACGTACTGGGTGCCCAGGTACTTGTTGATGGTCTTGGCCTTAGCCGGGGATTCCACAATGACCAGCGATTTGCCCATGGATCGGAGTATTCCTGAATCTGAAAAATAAAAACACGGCAGGTGCCTGACGCGGCACCGCTATATATAGTGGCAACAGGGCGAGGTCAAGCGTGACGGTTCAGCCGCCTTCGGCATCCGGCCGCTCGAACAACCCGTTTTCGGCGTTGACCAAAGCAAAGCGCGGGACCTGTTCGCCGTCAACCTCGACCGACTCGAGAAACATCGACAACGGCCGTACCCAGAGCCCGTACTCACCATACAGGGCTTGGTAGAAGACCACCCACTCTTCGTTCTCGGAGTGCCGCGCCGCGCCGAACACACGATACTCAGGCCCTTTGTAATGCCGGTATACGCCGGGTTGTATCTGCATGTCGCTCACCCTCTTGAAAAAAAATCCTGCAAAAAAAACAAAAGCCGGGGCACAAGGCCCCGGCTGCTGTCGACGACGCGAATCAGACGCGTTCGAAGACAGTGGTGATGCCTTGACCGAGGCCTACGCACATGGTCGAGACGCCGAAGGTACCGCCGTTCTGCTTCATGACGTTGAGCAGAGTGCCGGAAATACGCGCGCCAGAGCAACCGAAAGGATGGCCCAAAGCGATAGCCCCGCCGTGCAGGTTAACCTTCTCATCCATCTTGTCGAGCACTTTCAGATCCTTGAGCACTGGCAGGGCCTGTGCAGCGAAGGCTTCGTTGAGCTCGATGAAGTCGATATCGGCGATGGTCAGGCCCGCGCGCTTGAGCGCTTTCTGGGTCGCTGGCACCGGCCCGTAGCCCATGATCGCAGGGTCGACACCGGCGACCGCCATCGAGCGGATCACCGCCAATGGCTGGATGCCGAGGTCCTGGGCGCGCTGGGCCGACATGACGATCATGCACGAGGCGCCGTCGGTAATCTGCGAGGAGGTCCCGGCAGTGACGGTGCCGCCCTTCGGATTGAACGCAGGCTTGAGCGAAGCAAGGCCTTGGAGGGTGGTTTCCGGGCGAATGGTTTCATCGAAGTCGAAGACTTTAAGGAAGCCGTTCTCATCATAGCCCTGCATCGGGATGATTTCGTCCTTGAACTTGCCCTCGACCGTCGCCTTGTGCGCAAGCTGGTGCGAACGCAGGCCGAAAAGGTCCTGCTGCTCACGGCTGATGCCATGCATCTTGCCCAGCATTTCGGCGGTCAGGCCCATCATCCCCGAGGCCTTGGCAGCGTGCAGGGACATGTGCGGGTTGGGGTCGACGCCGTGCATCATGCTCACGTGCCCCATGTGCTCGACACCGCCGACCACGAACACATCACCGTTGCCGGTCATGATCGCCTGGGCCGCAGTGTGCAGCGCGCTCATCGACGAGCCGCACAGCCGGCTGACGGTCTGGCCCGCGGCGGTGTGCGGGATCTGGGTCATCAACGAGGCCATGCGGGCGATGTTCCAGCCCTGCTCCAAGGTCTGGTTGACGCAGCCCCAGATCACGTCCTCGACTTCGCTCGGGTCGACCCTGGTGTTGCGCTCGAGCAGTTTGCTGATCAGGTGCGCCGACATGTCCTCGGCGCGGGTATTGCGGTGCATGCCACCCTTGGAGCGGCCCATCGGCGTGCGACCGAAGTCGACAATCACCACGTCTCTTGGATTCAGGCTCATATCTGTTCTCTCGCTCTATTTCGTTGGGCGCTTAACCGAAGAAGCGCTGACCCTTCTTGGCCATTTCGCGCAGCTTCGCGGTGGGGTGATACAGCGGCCCCAGGTCGGCGTACTGATCGGCCAGGGCGACGAACTCGGCGACCCCGATCGAATCGATGTAACGCAGCGCACCCCCACGGAACGGCGGGAAACCGATGCCGTAGACCAGACCCATGTCGGCTTCGGCGGCGGTTTCGACAATGCCGTCTTCCAGGCAACGAACCGTTTCCAGGCACAGCGGGATCATCATCCAGTTGACGATGTCCTCGTCGCTGACTTCACGCTGTTCGAAGACAATCGGCTTGAGCACGTCGAGCACCGCCGGATCGGCCACCTTCTTCGGCTTGCCGCGCTTGTCGGTCTCGTAGGCGTAGAAGCCCTTGCCATTCTTCTGGCCCAGGCGGTCGGCTTCGTACAATGCGTCCACCGCGGAACGGCGATCATCCTTCATACGGTCTGGGAAGCCCTCGGCCATTACGTCGCGGCCGTGGTGGCCGGTGTCGATACCGACCACGTCCATCAGGTAGGCCGGGCCCATGGGCCAGCCGAACTTCTCCATGACCTTGTCGATGCGCACGAAGTCGACGCCCGCGCTGACCAGCTTGGCGAAGCCGCCGAAGTACGGGAACAGCACGCGGTTGACCAGAAAGCCCGGGCAGTCGTTGACCACGATCGGGTTCTTGCCCATCTTTTTGGCGTAGGCCACGGTGGTTGCGACGGCCACTTCACTGGACTTCTCGCCGCGGATGACTTCCACCAGGGGCATCATGTGCACCGGGTTGAAGAAGTGCATGCCGACGAAGTTTTCCGGACGCTTGAGGGCCTTGGCCAGCAGGTTGATGGAAATGGTCGAGGTGTTGGATGCCAGGATCGCGTCGTCCTTGACCTGCCCTTCGACCTCAGCCAGCACGGCCTGCTTGACCTTGGGGTTCTCGACCACGGCTTCGACGACGATATCGACATGGGCGAAGTCGCCGTACGACAGGGTCGGACGAATGGCATTGAGCGCCTCGGCCATCTTCGCCGGGGTCAGGCGGCCTTTCTCGACGCGTTTGCCCAGCAGCTTGGAAGCTTCGTTCAGGCCCAGTTCGATGGCTTCCTCGCGGATGTCCTTCATCAGGATCGGGGTGCCCTTGACCGCCGACTGGTAGGCGATGCCGCCCCCCATGATGCCAGCGCCGAGCACGGCAGCCTGCTTGACGTCGCGGGCGATCTGGTCGTGAGCCTTGGCCTTGCGCTTGAGCTCCTGGTCGTTCAAGAACAGGCCGATCAAGCTTTCGGCAACCGTGGTCCTGGCCAGCTTGACGAAGCCTTTGACCTCGACGTCCAGGGCCTTGTCACGGCCAAAGTTGGCGGCCTTCTGGATGGTCTTGATCGCTTCGACCGGTGCCGGGTAGTTGGGGCCAGCTTGCCCTGCGACGAAGCCCTTGGCGGTCTCGAAGGCCATCATCTGTTCGATGGCATTGAGCTTGAGCTTTTCGAGCTTGGGTTGGCGCTTGGCCTGGTGATCGAACTCGCCGCTGATGGCGCGCTTGATCAGGTCCAGGGCAGCGGCCTGCAGGTGTTCAGGGCCCACCACGGCATCGACGGCGCCGACCTTCAGGGCGTCCTCGGCACGGTTTTCCTTGCCGGAGGCAATCCACTCGATGGCATTGTCGGCACCGATCAGGCGCGGCAGGCGCACAGTGCCGCCAAAGCCCGGATAGATGCCCAGTTTGACTTCCGGCAGGCCGATCTTGGCGGTAGTGGCCATCACGCGGTAGTCCGCCGCCAGGCACATTTCCAGGCCGCCACCCAGGGCGATACCGTTGATTGCGGCGACAGTCGGTACCTGCAAGTCTTCGAAATCGCTGAAGATGCGGTTGGCTTCCAGGTTGCCGGCGACCAGTTCGTCCTCGGGCAGCTTGAAGTTGTCGACAAACTCGGTGATGTCCGCGCCGACGATGAACACGTCCTTGCCACTGCTGACAATCACACCCTTGATCGCGGCGTCGGCCTTGATGGCGTCCACGGCCTGGCGCAGCTCGCCAAGGGTAAGACGGTTGAACTTGTTGACGGACTCACCCTTGAGGTCGAACTTCAGTTCGACGATGCCGCTTTCAAGAGCCTTAACCGTGATGGCTTTACCTTCGTAAATCATCAACTGATCTCCACGATATGGAAGCTGAACTGTACACGCCGATCGCTGGTTGAAGGCCGGCCGGCCGCGTGGCCGTTACTTGCCGAACCCTTGCGCCAGGCACACCCGTCAGCGCGCTAGTCGGGATTCTGTAAGAGCGGTTTGCCATACAAACGCTCAATTCATACGCCCGTTTGATTTGGGTATGCACACATTCACCGAAAAGATCGACGTTGTCAAATCCTCGAAAGGACCTGAAAAACGCGACTTTACGGTCACTTTTGTGCAAAAGAGTGCGCAAACCTTGATGACAGTGAGCAGACGGCATTCGTTCGGCCGGCGGTCTGCATGGAGGAAAGAAAAGCGGGCAGGTTTTTCAACCCCAGCGCTGCAACGCGCTATAGTTGCTTTCGAACCCGGCCTGCCTGGCCTTGAAGCGAACGCATCGCGGGGCGAACCCGCTTCGCCAATGACGCTGATCCAGTAGTCATTGGCGAAGCCGATTCGCCCCGCGATGTCGTTCAAAGGTGGTCAGGCGAGCGCGTCGAGCACCTGGGCAATATCCTGCAATACAGATTTCTCGCCCCGCTCCCCCCAATACAAGGCGATCATCTGGCGGCTGGCCTCGACCTTGTAGACACTCTCGGGCAAGCGCGACAACTGCGTGAGGAGCCGCTCGTCCTCGCACGGTTCGCGCCACTGGTTCACCCACTCGCCCGGGGTGGTCTGCCAGAAGCTCCAGCTGTCCTCACGCCCCTTGCGCCGACCCCGATGGTACTGAGGGCACGGGCTCGGCGGCTGCCTGGACAACCAGTGCGGCCACTGCTGAGGCGCCAGTTGCATGGCCAGGCCCATGCGCCGGCCCTCCATGCGCAGGTCCATCTGCACGCTCTGCTTGCGCGAAGGGCGCAGCCAGGCGAGTGGACTGAGAATCAAGGCAAGGATTGACACCACCAGCCATACCGTCATATCTGTTGTTCCCATAAAGCGTTGCAAATGAGCTGGTTAGCCGAGATTCAAAGCGATCAGCCTGAAAGCGACCATACTTTAACTATCGCAATTGTCAGGAGAACTGCTCATGTCCTACGAACATATACTGGTTGCCGTGGACCTGACCGAAGAATGCGACCCGGTGATCAAGCGCGCCATGAAGCTTGCCGAGCCAACCGGCGCCAAGGTCTCGCTGGTGCATATCGTCGAGCCGATGGCCATGGCTTTCGGCGGCGACGTGCCGATGGACCTCTCGCAGCTGCAGCAGCAGCAATTCGACCAGGCCAAGGAGCGCATGGACCGCCTCTACCTCAAATACCCAGACATCAAGCGCGGCGATTCGCACTTGACCTACGGCCAGCCTCGCCAGGAAATCCACCAGTTGGCCAAGGACCAGCGGTGCGACCTGATCGTAGTGGGCAGCCATGGGCGCCATGGCCTGGCCCTGCTACTGGGCTCCACCGCCAATGATGTTCTGCACGGAGCGCCGTGCGACGTCCTGGCCGTGCGCCTGCAGAGAAAAGAGTGAGCTGTCGCAGCCCGGCGCTCAGGCGCCGGGCTGCGCGGTTTCAACTGTCGAGTTCAGCCCAGCGTTCGACCAAGGTATCCAGTTCGCCCTGCATTTGCTCCAGGCGCGCCAGCACCGCCGACGTCTCGCCGATCGGGCGCTGGTAGAAGCCCGAGGCATTGATCTCTTCCTGCACCCCGGCCATCTTCTGCTCCAGCGCGTCGATCTGGCCCGGCAAGGCCTCCAATTCACGCTGCAGCTTGTAGCTCAGCTTCTTTTTGCCAGGTTCCACGCTGGCGGTCGGCTCAGGCTCGACGGTGACGGGCGCCTCGACCACGGCGCTGTTGAGCGCCGACTTGCCCGACTTGCTTTCGGACACGCCGAGCAGCTTGGGTGAACCACCCTGGCGGATCCAATCCTGGTAACCGCCAACGTACTCGCGCACCTTGCCCTCGCCCTCGAACACCAGCGTGCTGGTGACAACGTTATCGAGGAAGGCCCGGTCGTGGCTGACCATCAGCACGGTGCCTTTGAACGCCGACAGGACTTCTTCGAGGAGCTCGAGCGTCTCCACGTCGAGGTCGTTGGTTGGTTCGTCAAGCACCAGCAGGTTGGCGGGCTTGCTGAATAGCTTGGCCAGCAGCAAGCGCGCGCGCTCGCCACCAGACAACGCCTTGACCGGTGTACGCGCCCGTTGCGGGCTGAACAGGAAGTCGCCCAGGTAGCTCAGCACATGGCGATTCTGGCCATCGATCTCGATGAAGTCGCGACCTTCGGCCAGGTTGTCGATCACGGTCTTCTCCAGGTCCAGCTGATGGCGCAACTGGTCGAAGTACGCGACTTCCAGACGGGTACCTGACTCGACCTTGCCGCCAGTGGGTTCAAGGTCACCCAGCATCAGCTTGAGCAAGGTGGTCTTGCCGGTGCCGTTGGCGCCCAGCAGGCCGATGCGGTCCTCGCGTTGCAGGACCATCGAGAAATCCTTCACCAGCGGCGGGCCACCCGGATGGCTGAAGCTGACGTTGTCCAGCACCATCACCTGCTTGCCGGATTTTTCCGCGACATCCAGCTGGATATTGGCCTTGCCCTGGCGCTCGCGGCGCTCGCCACGCTCCATGCGCAGGGCCTTGAGCGCACGCACGCGGCCTTCGTTACGGGTACGCCGGGCCTTGATGCCCTGGCGGATCCAGACCTCTTCCTGGGCCAGTTTCTTGTCGAACAAGGCGTTGGCGGTTTCCTCGGCGGCCAGCATGGCCTCCTTGTGCACAAGGAAGCTCGCATAGTCGCCGTTCCAGTCGATCAGCCCGCCACGGTCCAGTTCGAGGATGCGCGTGGCCAGGTTCTGCAGGAAGGAACGGTCGTGGGTGATGAACAGCACAGCGCCGTTGAAGCCATTGAGGGCTTCTTCGAGCCAGGCGATCGCACCGATGTCCAGGTGGTTGGTCGGCTCGTCGAGCAGCAACAGGTCGGGTTCGGACACCAGCGCCTGGGCCAGCAGGACGCGACGGCGCCAGCCACCGGACAATTGGGCGAGGGTCTTGTCGGCGGGCAGTTGCAGACGGCTCAGGGTGCTGTCCACCAACTGCTGCAGGCGCCAGCCATCGCGGGCCTCCAGCTCGTGCTGGACATGCATCAGCTTGTTCAGGTCTTCGTCGCTGTGGATGTTCTGGCTCAGGTGATGATACTCGGCCAGCAGCGCACCCACGCCGTCCAGGCCCTCGGCCACCACGTCGAACACGGTACGTTCGTCGGCCACTGGCAGTTCCTGCGGCAGCTCGCCGATCTTGAGACCAGGAGCGCGCCAGACTTCGCCGTCGTCAGGCTTCTGCTCGCCCTTGACCAGGCGCAGCATGCTCGACTTGCCCGTACCGTTGCGGCCGATGATGCACACCCGCTCGCCACGGGCGATCTGCCAGGACACCTTGTCCAGAAGCGGCATGGCGCCGAAGGCAAGGGACACATCGCTGAATTTGAGCAGGGTCATGATCTTCTCCAAAAACCGGGCGCGTATTCTACCTGACTTGGACTCTCAAGACATTAAGCTGACCAATGAGGCAGGGCTTTCCTACAAACGGTACGAACATTACAACTCGATACAAGCACAACGCTTTCTTCCGCCTGCGGCAACCGGCTAAGCTAGGCCAATACATCCCCCACAGTGCTGGCTTCGCCGTCACTTTTCATGGTTCAACTGCCCGGACGTATCATGCGCAGCCGCCTGTTCCAAATTGTTTCCTGCCTGCTGCTCAGCGCCAGCGCCCTCGGCGTGGCCCAGGCTGCCGACATCACCCAACAACGCCAGTACTACGATGAAGCCAAACGCGCGCTGGCCAAGGGTGACAAGGGCCCTTACCTGCGTTACGCCCAGGCCCTGCGCGACTACCCGCTGACCCCCTACCTGGCCTACGACGAGTTGACGGCACGGCTCAAGAGCGCGAGCAACGAGGAAATCGAAGGTTTCCTTGCCGAACACGGCGATCTGCCCCAGGCCAACTGGATGAAACTGCGCTGGCTGCGCTGGCTGGCCGAGCGCGGCGACTGGAAGCCCTTCGTCAAGTACTACGACCCCAAGCTCAATTTCACCGAACTGGACTGCCTCAATGGCCAGTACCAGCTGAGCCACGGCCTGCGCGCCGAAGGTTTTGCCACGGCAGAAAAACTCTGGAATGTCGGCAAGTCGCAACCCACCGCCTGCGACACCTTGTTCGGCATGTGGGCCGCCGAGGGCCAATTGACCGAAGCCAAGCGCTGGCACCGCGCCAAGCTCGCGGCCCAGGAACGCAACTACGGCCTGGCCAACAGCCTGGTCAAGAGCCTGACCACGCTCGGTCCGCAGGGCAGCTTGCTGATCGACGTGGCGCAAAAGCCGGAGCTGCTGAACCAGCCGTCGCGGTTCGTGCCGGTCAACGAGGCCATGTCCGACGTGGTCAGCCTCGGCCTGCGCCGCCTGGCGCGCCAGGACCCGGAGCGGGCCATGGCGCTGCTCGACGACTACGCCCAGCGCATGCACTTCTCCCGTGACGAGAAGGTCGCCATCGCCCGCGAGATCGGCCTGACCCTCGCACGTCGCTACGATCCCCGCGCGCTCGACCTGATGACCCGCTACGACCCAGAGCTGCGCGACAACACCGTCAGCGAATGGCGCATGCGCCTGCTGCTCAGGCTCGGCCGCTGGGAAGATGCCTATGCGCTGAGCAAGCGCCTGCCCCAGGCCCTGGCCAGCAGCAACCGCTGGCGTTACTGGCAGGCCCGCAGCCTGGAGCTGGCGCAGCCGAAGAACCCGCAGATCCCGCTACTGTACAAGACCGTGGCGCGTGAACGGGACTTCTACGGCTTCCTCGCGGCCGACCGCGTGCAGACGCCGTACCAGCTCAACAACAAGCCGCTGGTGCTGAGCCAGCAACTGGTCAACAAGGTACGCAACACCCCCGGTGTCCGCCGCGCCCTGGAATTCCATGCCCGCGGCCAGATTGTCGATGGCCGGCGCGAATGGTACTACGTCAGCCGCCACTTCAGCCGCGACGAAATGGTCGCCCAGGCACGCCTGGCCTACGAGCTGCGCTGGTACTTCCCGGCCATCCGCACCATCAGCCAGGCGCAGTACTGGGATGACCTGGATATCCGTTTCCCCATGGCCCATCGCGACACCCTGGTGCGCGAAGCCAACGTCCGCGGCCTGCATTCGAGCTGGGTCTTCGCCATCACCCGACAGGAAAGCGCCTTCATGGAAGACGCCCGCTCCAGCGTCGGCGCCAGTGGCCTGATGCAATTGATGCCCGCCACCGCCAAGGAGACCGCACGCAAGTTCAATATCCCGCTGGCCTCCCAGGCCCAGGTGTTGAATCCGGACAAGAACATCCAGCTCGGTGCCGCCTACCTGAGTCAGGTGCACAGCCAGTTCAACGGCAACCGCGTGCTCGCCTCCGCCGCCTACAACGCCGGACCCGGCCGCGTCCGTCAATGGCTGCGCGGTGCCAATCACCTGAGCTTCGATGTCTGGGTGGAGTCGATCCCGTTCGACGAAACGCGCCAGTATGTGCAGAACGTGCTGTCGTATTCGGTGATCTACGGGCAGAAACTCAACTCACCGCAGCCGCTGGTGGACTGGCATGAGCGGTACTTCGACGATCTCTGAAGGGTTATGGGAACCGGGTGGGGCGGCATCTGGACAGTGAATGACACAGCCGCCCCCGCACTGCCCTACTCAAGCACTTCTACCGCCATTCCCAGCTCCAGCACGCCGCTGCCATCGACCGCTAGGTTCTGACCGAACAACACCTCGCCCTCCTTCTCCCGGTAAGTCTTAAGCGTTCGCAGCGGTTCACGGTCGGCGCTACGCTCGCCGGTCTGCGGGTCCAGGGTGGTGAAGATGCAGCGTACACTCGGCGCCAGCACGCGAAACTCGAGCGCGCCGATACGGATGCGCTTCCAGCCATCTTCGGCAAAGGCCGCGCTGCCTTTTATCACCAAGTTCGGGCGAAAACGCAGCATCTCCATGGGACGGCCGACGCGTTGGCTGAGCTCATCGACCGAGGCCTGGCCAATCAGCAACAAGGGAAAGCCATCGGGGAAGGCTGCCCGGTCACTGTTCAGGCCATAGCCGCTGGGCAGATAGCGGGCACGCTGCTCGGGACAATAG
Organism: Pseudomonadota bacterium; assembly: GCA_023388335.1. Classification (GTDB taxonomy): domain Bacteria; phylum Pseudomonadota; class Gammaproteobacteria; order Pseudomonadales; family Pseudomonadaceae; genus Aquipseudomonas. The sequence continues at coordinate 21,729 of JAEWGL010000100.1, forward strand.
ACCAGGCGCACCGGCTTGCCGATCAGGCGGCTGAGCCAGGCCGCTGCCGGCTCGCCGGCATCGGGCACGCGCAGACTGTCACGCCACAGGGTGACGCCGCGCAGATCGTCGTCGGCGGCCGGCACCGCCACCTCCAGCGCCGCCTGCCCGGCCGTCTCGAGGATCAACTGCCCTGCGTCACCGTATCGCGCGGATAGCTGACTGAGCTGCGGGTAGGCCCGCTGGGTCAAAAAACGCCCGTTGTCTTGCTCGACCACCATCCAGCGCCGGTCGCCCCGTAGTCCGAGCAGATCGACCGGTGATTGCCGCAAGGCCTTGGCCTGCCCCGATTTCACCGGGTAGGTGTACAACGCACTCAGATACATCCTTGCCATCCCATGCCAGGTCAAAGCTCAAGCTTATACCTGGCACGGGACAAACGCAGGTTTGCACCCGGCATCTAGGCCGTGGCCTGGTCGAGCACCAGGCGCTGGCGCACCACATCGACCAACCTGTCAGGCTGGAACTTGGAGAGAAAATTGTCGCAACCGACCTTTTTCACCATCGACTCGTTGAAGCTTCCCGACAATGAGGTGTGCAGCACCACGTAGAGCCCGCGCAAACGAGGATCGTTGCGAATCTCGGTAGTCAGGCGGTACCCGTCCATCTCTGGCATCTCGGCATCGGTGAAGACCATCAGCAGCTTTTCGCAGACGTCTTCACCGGCATCGGCCCAGCCCTTGAGCAGGCGCAGGGCCTTGAGTCCATCACTGGCCACATGCATCTTCATGCCCAACTGCGACAGGGTGTCGCGCAACTGCGCCAGGGCCACGCTGGAGTCGTCGACCAGCAGCACTCCACGGCCGCGGGCGCGGGCCAGCACTGGGTCCTCGAGCTTCTCCCGCGAGACCTTGGTGCTGTAGGGGACGATCTCGGCCAACACTTTCTCGACGTCGATGATTTCCACCAGTTGCTCATCGACCTCGCTGATCGCCGTCAGGTAGTGCTGGCGCCCAGCGCTGGTCGGCGGCGGCAGGATAGCTTCCCAGTTCATGTTGACGATGCGGTCCACCCCGCCCACCAGAAACGCCTGCACCGATCGATTGTACTCGGTGACGATGATGGTGCTGTCAGGACTGGGCTGCAGCGCACGCATGCCAATCGCCTGGGACAAGTCGATCACCGGCAACGTCTGGCCACGCAGGTTGACCACGCCGCAGACGAACGGGTGGCGTTGTGGCATCAAGGTCAGCTTGGGCAGTTGCAGGACTTCCTGGACCTTGAAGACGTTGATGGCAAACAGTTGCCGACCGGCGAGGCGAAACATGAGAATTTCCAGGCGATTCTCGCCCACCAGCTGTGTTCGTTGGTTTACCGTGTCGAGAATACCTGCCATTGAACAACCCCAGAGGTCTCAGAAGAGTGAATGCATGAGTGTTATATCGGCCAGCCAAGGCACAGCTTGACCTGCAAATTAAAAGCTTCCGGCCAATTGATATCACTTTAGCATCATGCTTGACTCAAGCTGGCACCGCGGCCTGCCGCCGGATGCTTGCCTATGCGAGCAGATCATCCGGCGGGACGACCAAGCAGGGGCGAATCGGCGGGTAGATGGACCTGCAGCGCGCCGGGTACTGCTTCGAAACGCAGGCTGTTGCCTTGCAAGGGCTCGCCATCGAGGTTGATGTCCAGGCCCTGTGAGCTGCTGATCTCGACCCAGGGCAACCTGGCGCGCACGTATAATCCATCACCGGCCAGCAGGTCGCGCAACGCACCCACCACTTCCTGCGGCGCCGGCAGAATAGCGATATCCAGCAAGCCATCGTCGACCTGCGCTTCGGGACACAGCACGTGCCCGCCACCGGCCTGGCGCCCGTTGCCGATACCCAGGGCCAGCAGGTCACCCTGCCACTGGAAATTCGGCCCCTGCAGCACCACCGACGCGGTCTGCATTTCGCTGAAGCGCGACAAGCCGGTGAACAGGTAGGCCGCGCCACCCAAGACCTTTTTCAGGTCTTCGGAGGTGTTGGCGGTGACCTGGGTGCCGAACCCGCCGGTGGCCATGTTCAGGAACAAATGCTCGCCAACCCGACCCAGGTCGACTGGCCGGGGCGATTGATCCAGTAGCGCCAGGGCCGCGCGCGGCTCCAGTGGCACCCCAGCGGCCCTGGCAAAATCGTTGGCCGTGCCTAGCGGCAGCAACACCAGGCTGGCTTGCGTGCCGGCCAATGCCATCGCCTCGGCGATGTCACGCAAGGTACCGTCACCGCCGCCCGCGACAATCTGTGTGTAGCCGGCAGCCAGCGCTTCGGCGACCAAGCGTTGGGCGTCTCCTCCCTCCCAGGTAACGCGCACGTCCAGTGTCCAACCGAGCGCGCGCATGTCGTCGACCGCGGCGCGCACTTGCTCGTTCAGCGCCTGCTTGCCATGCAGGATCAGCATTGCCTTGCGCTCACCCATTGCCCTTCTCCACAAAGTAAGTCCATCCGCAATCTGGACCATGGCTGGCGACGGTTTACTGCATGCTGGCGACAAATACGTCAGGCTCCCCGGACGATGGACGCTGCCTGCGCCAGGGCGAAGACAGCAGGGTGCCCTTTACCCGCGTATGCATCTGAGCCCGCGGGTGCCTGCACCCATGGCCACGCTGGGCGGGGTGCTGCTCAGCGTTCAGCCAAGTAGTTCACTCAAGGGAATGAATTGCACGCTGTCACCAGACTGGGGGGTCCGCCCTTCACGAACCTCGACCAGCCCGTCGGCCCAAGCCGCGCTGCGCAGCACGCCAGAGCTCTGGTTCTTGTAGATGAGCACCTGGCCCTGCTCGATGCGTGCGCGTAGGTACTCGCGGCGCGTGCCTGCCTTGGGCCAGTCGAAGCCTGCCGGCACGCTGAACTGCAAGGGCGCGACCTTCTCGACGCCCTGGCGACGCAGCAGGTACGGACGGGTCAGCAGTCCGAAGGTGACCAGGGTCGATGCCGGATTGCCTGGCAGACCGATGACCGGCACGCCGCGATAATGACCGAAGGTCAGCGGCTTGCCTGGCTTGATCGCCAGCTTCCACAGCGCCAGCTCACCCGCCTCACGCAGGGCAATGCCCAAGTAGTCCGCCTCTCCGACCGATACCCCGCCGGTGGAAAGGATCAGGTCGACATCGCCCAGGCCGGCCAGGCATTGGCGGGTCAGTTCCAGGTCATCGGCCAGGATGCCGACGTCCACCACTTCGCAGCCCAGGCGCTGCAGCCAGCTGGCCAGCAGACGGCGATTGCTGTTGTAGATCTGCCCCGGCCCCAGCGGCAGGCCGGGTTCGACCAGCTCATCGCCGGTCGAGAGCACCGCCACCCGTACCCGCCGTACCACCTCGAGGTCGGCGCAGCCCAGCGAAGCAGCCAGCCCCAGCTCGATCGGCCCCAGTCGCGTGCCCTTGGCCAGCACGGGTTCGCCGGCCCGGGTTTCCTGGCCTTGCGGCCTGACGTTCTGATTGATTTTCAGCGGCTCGGTGAAGCGCACACGCTGGTCGTCCAGTACCTCGGCGTTCTCCTGCATCTCGACGCAGTCGGCGCCCACGGGCAGTGGCGCGCCAGTGAAGATCCGCGCACAGGTCCTCGGCTGCAGAGGCCCCGGCGCATGGCCGGCGAAGATGCGCTGGCTGACCACCAGCGGCTCACCCTGCCAGTCGGCCAGGCGCAGGGCGTAGCCGTCCATGGCGCTGTTCGGCCAAGGTGGCAAGTCAAGGCTGGCCACCAGTTCCTGAGCCAGCACCCGGCCTGCGGCATCGCCCAGCAAGACGCGCTCGGTGCCCTGGATTGGTGTCGACTCGGCCAGCGCCAGCAAGCGTTCGAGGGCCTCCTCGACCGGCATCAACGGCCGGCTCGGCGGCGCCTCAACCACGGCTTTCACAGGGCGCCGCCTGCTTGAGGTGAGTGACGAAATTGCACGGCCGGTGCCGCGCATCGAGCTGCTCGCCGAGGATGCCGTCCCACCCGGTGCGCACCGCATTGGTCGAGCCCGGCAGGCAGCACACCAGGGTGCCATTGGCCAGGCCCGCCAAGGCGCGGGACTGCACGGTCGAGGTGCCGATATCGGCCACCGAGATCTGCCGGAACAGTTCACCGAAACCATCGACCTGCTTGTCCAGCAGGCACGCCACTGCCTCCGGCGTGCTGTCGCGCCCAGTGAAGCCCGTGCCGCCAGTGATCAGCACCACCTGCACCTGCTCGTCAGCGATCCAGGTAGCGACCTGGGCGCGGATCTTGTAGAGGTCGTCCTTGAGCAGCACCCGCGCGGCCAGCACATGGCCAGCCTCGCTGAGGCGGTCGACGAACAGTTGTCCGGAGGTATCGGTATCCAGCGTGCGGGTGTCGCTGACCGTCAGTACGGCGATGTTCAGCGGCACGAAAGGTACATCTGCCTTGGCTTTCATGGGAGGCCTTGAATCCGTTGCAGGGAAGGGAATGGCCGCTTTTATATCATAGGCGCCCGGCTATCGCGCCCGCAGGCGATCGGCACTGCTCTACATCAATGCTGGTGAACTGCCGCTATGCTGCACTGTGCAAGGAACTTGCGCTGACGCCATGCGTCTTACAGACATCTAGCACCATCGCACTGGAGAAACACGATGATTCAACGGACCCTTCCTGCCTTCATGCTCGCCTTGGGCATGGCCGCCCTTGCTGGCTGTGCATCGCCAACTGTCATCACCTTGAATGACGGCCGCGAGATCCAGGCGGTGGACAAACCGAACTTCGACGAGGACTCGGGCTTCTACGAGATCGAACAACTCGACGGCAAGCGTACCCGTATCAACAAGGACCAGATCCGCACCGTCAAGGAGCTGTGATTTGAGGGCAAGTCCCGCTTGGCGGGGCTTGCCGGTATAAAAGAAAATCGACTACGCTTTCGCTCATCGGAGTGTAGCGCAGCCAGGTAGCGCGTCTCGTTCGGGACGAGAAGGCCGCAGGTTCGAATCCTGTCTCTCCGACCAGATTTTCGAATGCCAAGAGCCCCCTTTAGCGTAATGCTGTTCATTTAAGCCAAGCGTGACCTCAGCTGGGCTGCTTCGCAGCCCTTCGCGGGCAAGCCCCTCTCATAGAACACACGCTAACTCATTGATTTAGCTGACCCTGTAGGAGCGCGCCTCGTGCCGCGATCGGCTGCGAAGCGGCCGTAAAGCCAGCCCACCTCGATCTGTCTGATGCAGCGCGGTTGCAGGGTTGCGGCCGCTGCGCGCCCGATCGC
>JAEWGL010000124.1 GCA_023388335.1 Pseudomonadota bacterium
GCACAAGGCCGCTCCTACAGGGTCAGCTAAATCAATGAGTTAGCGTGTGTTCTATGAGCGCGCATTGTACCGGGACGCCGGACTGCGCGATCGGGCGCGTAGCGGCCGTAGATAGCATGCCGGGTGCGATAGCCGCGGATACCCGCCCGGCTGATGGTAAGCCGTGGGCGCAGCGGCGCACCTTGCTCCGGTGCGCGCGCTCACGCCAGTCAGAAGCTGTAGTTGAAACGCCTCATCACATTGCGCGGTGCGCCGTGAACACCGTACAGACCGGTTTAGCTGTAGTACTGCGAGGCGGCTTACTCAGCAACCGCGGCGGTCACGATGATCTCGACCAGCACATCCGGCGCGCCCATGTCGCACTGGGCGGTGGCGCGCGTGGGGGCACAACCCGGTGCGGTCCAGGCGTTCCAGACCTCATTCATGCTGTCGAAGTCACGGGCCAGGTCTTTGATCCAGATTTGCGCTGTCAGCACCCGGCTTTTGTCTGAGCCCGCCTTCTCAAGATAAGCTTCAATTTTCGCCAATGTATCGCGTGTTTGGCCGGCGATATCTTGAGTGCGGTCATCGGCGGTCATCCCGCCGACATAAATCACACCATTATAAATAACGACCCGGCTACGGCGCGGGTCAGTTTCGATGCGAACGATATCACTCATATAGGCTCCTGGATTTTAGTATGAAGAACGGGTGAACTAATGTGTAAGTTCGCCCAGTAAAATAGGTTTGATAGGGGCGCGAACGCGGTAGTGGCCAACCTCGTTAGGATCAACGTTGCGCGTTTTCGCGATAATTTCGGTGACGGTTAAACCGCAGAAACGTCCTTGGCATGGCCCCATGCCGCAGCGGCCAAATGCCTTGGTTTGATTCGGCCCATGGCAGCCCAACGCTACATAGCTGCGAATCTGCCCAGCAGTCACTTCCTCGCAGCGGCACACCAGCACGTTATCGTCTGCGGGAATTCTATTTTCCTCTTGGGGGCGATAAAGAACATCCAGGAACTTTCTGATGCTCGTAGCGTTTTCCAACTGCTGGGTGAGTTCGGCCAATCGATGTCCCAAGCGCTGCAAACTTCCAAGCTGCGCCCCAATGGCCAATGCGGCCAAGCGTCCCTGTACAGCAGATGCCTTGGCGCCGACGATGCCTCGGCTATCACCGGCGACGTAGATAACGGTGTCGCCCAGGCGTCCATGCTCATCGGTATGCGGCAACCAGCACAGTTGCTCGGGGCTCCAATAGTGCGCGGCGCCCGTCGAGAGGCTGAGCTGCGCATTCGGGACAACCCCTTGATGCAGTAACACCAGAGAAGACGCGACGGTCGTGCGCTGCCCGCGATGTTTGAATTGAATGCCTTCGGCCGCGTGGTCTCCCACGATTTCAAGGTCGGTAGCACCCGAGTAAACCTTGACCCCGTGGCGCTTGATCGACGCGAGCAGCTTCATGCCCTTGGCAAGATCACGCCAGCCTTTGAGTGCACCAGCCGCTTCGCGCAACGCCCGGACATAAGCCGACTGTGGTGTGGTGTCCACCAACGCCTTGATCGCCACGCCTGCCCTGAGGTATTGCCAAGCCAAGAGGTAGAGCAGCGGGCCGCAACCGGCGAGGACAACGGGCTCGGTAGGCAATGCACCCGCCCCCTTGAGCATGATCTGACCGGCACCCGCGCCCATTACCCCAGGTAACGTCCAGCCTTTGATGGGGAACGGTCGCTCCATGGCGCCGCTGGCCAGTACGACATACTTGCCGACGATGTCTTCATTATGGCCATTGGCGATGTAATTGACTTCCCCCGAGGCGGCCACGTTCCAGACCACCGCACCGGTGATGTGGATAGCACCGCTGGCTTTGAATTCACGAGCAAGGGCTCGGCCTGCGACGTAATCCGCGCCGAGGATGTGTTGTATGGCTTCAGGAGCGGACTCGATCCGCCGATAGATCTGGCCGCCGAGCGCTGGTTGTTCGTCCAGCACGACCACCGTCAACCCCTGGGCGCGTGCCTGGCAGGCTGCGGCCATTCCAGCTGGGCCGGCACCGACGATCACCAGGTCTACCGGGACATTATTCATGGCACCCTCCCATTTCGCCGAGGTTCAGTGCCACAGCGCCGAGTTGACGCTTGATGTGCATGCCGTCGCGCACCGGGACCATGCAACTTTGCCGTGCGGGTACGCCGTCGATTTCAACGAGGCATTCAAAGCAAACACCCATCATGCAGTACGGAGCGCGGGAAACATTACCGACGATACTGGAGCGGAAATCACGGGCGCCTTGGGTCAGCAACGCGGCAGCCACACTGATACCCTCGGCGACGCGCAATTCTTGCCCCTCGAATGTGATTTTTACCGTCCGCCCAGCAGGCGCGTTCGAAACAGAAAAAAGCGGCTTAGTGGTCATGGGTAAAACTCGCGTTGGGGTCTAGGAATCTGTCGCTGTGGAACCCTTCGAAGTTCGGCGGTGAGGGTGTTATGCCCCCGGCCCAGGGCCCGATGACGTAGGCGTGGATTGCCGCCAGTGTCACGCCGCTATGACAAATAACGGCATAGGCCCCTGGGCACGTCGTCGAACTCTGGTACACCGGGTAGCCGTCGGGGGTTAAAGGCCGAATGGCGCCCCATGCTCGAACGAGCCTCACATCCTTAAGGGCGGGAAACGTATCTACAGCCCGTTCGGCGAGCCAGCTGATCTTGTCAGGTGTCGTGCGATCATCCAGACCGACATCTTCTGAAGTCGAGCCGATCTGCACCGACCCTTCCTTGGTCTGCCGCGCCTTGTTCGTCGGGTAGGGGATAAACGGCTTGAGCCGCTCGGTGATCAGCACTTGCCCGCGCGTCGGACGGGTTGGGGCATGCAAGCCCACTTGCGATGCCAGCTCGGAGATCCCGATACCGGCGGCGAGTACGAGCCTGTCGCTGTTCCAGGATTGGCCATCCCGGGAACGCGCCGTGAATTTACCGGTACTGGGGTCCTGCGAGACCGCAACAACGTCAACGCCAGAAATGATATCTGCCCCCTTCATTTTCAGGCCCGCATGCAGCGCCCTGAGCAGCATCAAGGGGTTGGCGTGGCCATCATGAGTACCGAAGCTTCCGCCGACGACCTTGGGGCCTAGCCCAGGCAAGTGCTGCCTCAGCTCTGCAGGGCCCATCATTTGGTAGGGGATATCACCCACAGCTTTGTTGATTTTCTCAAGCAAGTCCGCCCGCGCTTGTACCTCTTTGTCGCTGAACCCAAGCCAGAAGCCGCCCGTTTGCTCAAGCCCCGTATCGACACCCGTCAGGCTGAGCAACTCCCGGTGCAGTTCCGGCCACTGTCTTACGGCATCGCGCGTCCATTGCGCATAGCGGGGCATCCCACCACCTTTGCTCGATAACCAGACCAGGCCAAAATTTCCCCGAGAGGCGCGTAATGCGGCGTCCCCTTGGTCGAGGACGGTGACCCTAAGGCCCCTGCGCGCGGCACCGTAGCCAATTGCCGCGCCGACGAGTCCACCGCCCACTACGATCATGTGTTCTTTGCTCATACTTCACCTCCGCAACTGTGCGGCAGCTCTTGAAAAAAGGGCGAGCGGGTCCTCGCTCCCAAAGTCTTTGGAAGCGAAAAGTGCACCTGGGCCTATTTTTTACCGATTAATACTTTGTCCAAGCCGACAATACGGTCTAGCAAAAACATGAGGATCATCGTTCCCACAATCATTACCGTGGAAACCGAAGTCGTCACCGGGTCGGTCATCAATGCGATCCGTTCATACAGGGCAACCGGAAGTGTCGTAGTACCCGGGGTGGAGACGAATATCGTCATGGTGACTTCGTCGAAACTTTGAATGAAGGCCAATAACCAACCGCCGGCCACGCCTGGGAGAATCAAGGGAAACAACACTTTCCAAAAGGACACATATTTAGAGGCGCCGAGTGAGCGTGCCGCCAGTTCCGCATCGCGATCAAGCCCGATGACAGCCGCCAGGGTAAGCCGCAGTGAGTAAGGCGTGACGATCAATGCATGCACCAATAACAGCCCGATGAACGAACCCGAGATCCCCGCCACTGAAAAGAACCTGAGAAACGCTACGCCAAGCACGACATGAGGAATCATCAAGGGGGAGAGAATCAGTGATGTAAGTGCTTCGCGTCCGGCGAAACGGTATTTGGCAATAGCTATCGCGGCGGGTACCGCGACAATGGACGCAATCGTCGCCGCGCCAAGCCCCAGCCACACCGAGAGCCAAAACGCATTGATCAACTCCGGGGCGTCCCAAATGGCTTTGTACCACCGCCACGAGGCGCCGTCGAAGGGCATCGATATATAGCCCTTGTCTGAGAAAGAGACCAATACAATGATCAACAGCGGCGCCACAATGAAACTGACGAACAGTGTGTGGAAGAGTATTGCAAAGGGCCCGTTACTTTCCAGGTTGCGATCACTCATACGAACACCTGCTTGAATTTTCGCTCGATCAATCGATTGCTGCCGATCACCACGAAGACAATGGCAATAAGCAAGAGCACCGCAATGGAAGCGCCCAATGGCCAGTTCATCGTGGAGAGAAATTCATCGTAGATCGCCGTGGTGACGACCTTGACGCCGCGACCGCCGATCATCGCTGGCGTGGCGAAGGCCGAGGCAGACAAGGTAAAGACGATGATCCCGCCGGACAAAATACCCGGCATCAGCTGCGGCAGCACAACGCGCCTGAAGGTGGTCACCGGGCCGGCCCCGAGGGAGCGGGCCGCATGGGCAATCTGGCCATCGACTTTTTGCAGGGTGCTCCATACCGAGATCACCATGAAAGGCATCATCACATGGGTCAGGGCAATCACTACCCCGGTCATGGTAAACATGAGCTGTAGTGGCTGGTCGATCAGACCGAGTGCCATCAGCACTGAGTTGATAAAACCTTCACGTCCCAACAACAGCGACCATCCCAACGTCCGTACCACCACGGAAATGAGTAACGGGCCGAGTATCACGACGAAAAAGCCACCTTGCCATGCCGGCCGCATGCGCGAAAGGATCAGCGTTTCAGGAACGCCAATGGCAATGCAGACGGCGGTGACGCCCAGTGACATCAAAGCGGTACGGGCAAACAGCTCGTAATAGAAACTGTCGCTGAGTACCTCCAGGTAACTGGCCAAGGTATAGCTGTTTTGAGTGCCACTCATGGCATCGAACACATTGAATGAAAGCATGCCAGTCAATGCGATGGGGACGACGAGCAACCCTAGAAACAACAGGAGCGCGGGCAGCGAGAGTACCCACTGAGCACCATTGGCGCGGTAGGTAGTGTCAGCCATGGGCGGCCTCCGCGGATACGACCTGCAGGTCGCCGTCGCCCCAACCGATGCCGACCGTTTCGCCTTCTTGAGGTTGGCGCTCGCCATTGTTCGGTGCTGTCATCTTCAACGCGCCCAGGGCGCTTTCGATTTCGTAATACCACAGGCCACCGAGGAACAAGCGTGATGCAATACGCCCCTCGGCTTTCCCAACGCCGCGGGGGGTGAAGCGGATGCGCTCAGGCCGGATGAACAGCATGGCGTCGTCGCCCACCTTGAGCTGCTGCCGGTTCGCGGGCACGACGATGCCGTCCAGGTGGACCAATGCCTGTCCCTGGGAGATGGACTTCACCTTGCCCATGAGAATATTGGTCTGGCCCAGGAAGCGCATGGCGAAGCCGGAGGTGGGCTGGTCGTAGACATCTTGAGGCTTACCCAGCTCTGCAATGCAACCGTCGGCCATCACAGCGATTCGGTCGCTCATTGTCATGGCTTCGACTTGGTCATGGGTGACCAAGATAGTAGTAATGCCGAGCCGGCGCTGGAGCGCCCGGAGCTCAACATGCATTTCACCCCTGAGCTTAGCGTCGAGGTTCGACATAGGCTCATCGAGCAGCAAGACACTCGGACGGATCGTCAAAACCCGTGCGATAGCGACACGCTGCCGTTGGCCACCGGACAACTCCCGTGGATAACGCGCCCCGAGCCCCGACAGACGGACCATCGCGAGCGCCTCTTCGACACGCGTCGCCAGCTCTTGTTTAGGCACTTTGCGCATCTGCAACCCGAAGCCGACGTTTTCGGCAACGGTCATATGCGGGAACAGTGCATAGCTTTGGAACACGATGCCCATGTCACGTTTTTCAGGCAGCATGCGGGTGATGTCGTTGCCACCGAGATGGACAGAACCCGTGGTAGGGGAAATAAATCCCGCGACCATCTGAAGTGTCGTCGTTTTTCCGCATCCCGAGCCACCCAGCAGCGAGATGAACTCACCGCTCTTAACCTCTAGGTCCAAGTTGCGCACAGCGGTAAAGCCGCCCGAATAAGTTTTCGAGAGCCCTCGGATAATCAAATTACTCATGGCCAATACTCACTATTATTATCATCGTCGAGAGAAGCGCTCACTCAACGGTACGGCTCCACTGCTTTGTCCATTCAGCACGTTTACGGTTAACGGTGTCCCAGTCTATCGGCACCAGCTGCGCAAGCTTCTCTTCGCCATAAGGGACCTCTTCGGCCAAACCCTCTTCGAGCTTGGCTTGCCGGTTGACGGGGCCGAAGCCCTCGGTGGCGAACTTGGCCTGCACACTGGGAGACGCCAGGTATTGAATCAGCGCTTGAGATTTTTCTGCGAGCTTATTCCCGGAAACTACACAGGCCGAAGCAATAATGGCGGGTGTGCCTTCCTTGGGATAAACAAACTCGATAGGAAAGCCTGTTTTTTTCAACGCCACGGCACGGTTGCTACCCCAGACAGCAATATCGATATCGTTGCTCTGGAACATCTGCGCTAATTGGGCATTCGAAGAGGTCCACGCCAATACATTGGGCGCGACATTTTCACGAACGGCTTTGAAGCCTGGGTCCATATCATGCTCACTGCCACCGTTGATGCGGGAGAACATGATCAAGGTATTTAGGCCGAACGTACCGGAGATAGGGTTGGAGACGACGCGCTTGGCATATTTGGGGTCCGCGATGTCGGACCACGATGTGGGCGCCGCCCAACCATTCTTGGCGAAGACTTCTTTATTGTAGGCAATGCCCGTCGCCACCAGCCCGATGCCGACCGCCTTACCCTTGAAGTTCGAGGCTGCGGCAATATCGTAGATGTCCTGATACACCGGCGACTGCGCCAAGTTATCGCACAGGCCAAATTGCACGGCGTAATGCATGGGGCCGTCGTCAAACAAGGCAACGTTGATTTGCTGACTGGCTCGCTGCGCTTGCAATTTGGCAAGGTTTTCACTCGAGCTGCCCGGAACATAAACGACGTTGACATCATGCTTGGCTTCGAACTCGGGAAGGATGACCGTTTCAAAGGTCTTTTGAAAGTCGCCGGAATACCCTGCGAAATACAGCGTGTCTTGCGCATACGCGCCGCTGCTAAGCGTAATGGCGCTGGCCAATGCAAAGGTGTTGATTTTTTTCATGTCAGCTTCCCCTCCTCACGCGAGTTAACGAGGCAGTGGTCCGCCTCTGTTTTGACTCAATTGGGTAACATCAGTCGGCAGGGGCCCAGCTTCAATGCACGGACTATAATTGTTGTCTTCCAGGAGACGCTTAGCGCCCCAGTTCCGGCTGAGCACAACGTTAAGGGGAGCAGCGGTGGACAAGCAAATAGAATATCGCCTTGGCCTATGCACTGGTGATATACCCCCTCTCCCGGGGGCAATCCCTACGCCGGCGCTTTACACCCGAGGCTCTCGAGTTCGCGGGCCAGCACGTCTTTGACGGTCGTCACGAAGTCTGAAATCAACCGATCGTTCGCGCGCTCTTTGGGGTAGATGATGTACCCCTGGTGTTTTACGGTGGGCAGAAAAGGCCGCGTCACCATGCCCGAATGGCGGTAATCCAATGAGGCGAGCGGGTTCACGATCGATAGGCCTAGCCCCTGCATGACCAGCGAACAGGTGATTGAACTGTAAGAGGTCTCTAGGCGAATGTGCCGGTCAATACCGGCGTTTTCAAAATGGGTGTCGACCAGTGAGTAGCCATGTTCGGTGCGGGGCAGCGAGATGAAAGGCTCATTCGCCAGGTCCTGGGGGGTTATCACGTCCTTGCGTGCGAGCCGATGGTCTGCAGGCATCACGCAGACGGCGTCTACCTCATACAGGTGCTCATGGGCCAGGCCATAGTTGTTATTGACCTGGGAGACCAAGCCGACATCACAGGTTTGATCTTCAACCCAGCGTGCCACTGTCGTCGCGTGGCCGGTATGGATGGACACGCTGACTTCGGGCAGATTTTGACAAAACTGCTGCATCACCCTGGGCACCAGGCCCAGCGCAAGCATCTGTACTGCGGCGACCGTCAGCGCGCCACCGCTGAACCGCTTGATCCGCTTGGCGGCTTCGTCCAGATGGTGCAGCCCCGCAAAGCTTCGTTGTACCTCCTTGAAGAAGGACCGGGCGTCACTGGTGGGTACCAGTCGCCCTGGCAATCGATCGAAAAGTTTCAAGCCGGTTTTTTGTTCAAGCAGCGCAATCGCTCTGCTCACATTAGGTTGTGAGGTGTGCAGCGTCTGCGCGGCCGCAGTGGTTGAGCCCGACAACATGACGGCCCTGAACGCCTCAACTTCAGAGAACCTCATCATGGAAAAGTCTCCAATGTCGCTTTCTCCACAGCGCCAATATTCAGCTTGCCGGTATGCCGAATCAGTGTTTCAGCCTCTCTCAAAGCAATCACCCCCCAATGCAGGACTCGCACAGCGCTGCGTTAAACGCTTAATGTACCCCAGGCCCATCATCACACGGCGACGGGATGCCGCTTTGTGCGGCCTTGACGGACCAGGTGTTGGTGCACGACGCGCTATCCGAGGTAGGAATTGGGGGGAGCGACCCAGAAGCCTAAGACCCGAACTCCGCGTGTACTACGTGTTGGACGTCCTGGAAGCTTTGATCAGCAAGGTGGTAAGCGGCTTCTCTGTACACCTCCAATCCTCGAACTGGAATCTGCACGGAAAATGTACCAAAGAGAGTGGCTGGCGAGGGACGGGGATGGAACCCCAGAAACCAAAAAGCCCGCAGTTAGCGGGCTTCAGGGGTATTGCGTAGCCGTCGTTGGACGGCTATGTACATCAATTGGTGCCCCGAGGGAGACTCGAACTCCCACTCCTTTCGAAAACGGATTTTGAATCCGCCGCGTCTACCAATTCCGCCATCAGGGCTTATGGCGGCGAAGTATAAAGAGGCCTTCGAACGCGGTCAATCGGGTTTCATGGTCAATTTTCGCGCGTTGGGCTAAACTTTCCGGCCCTGTCGAACCGAACACCATCATGCGCGTCGCCGATTTCTCCTTTGAGCTCCCCGATTCCCTGATCGCTCGCCACCCGTTGGCGGAGCGCCACAGCAGCCGCCTGCTTGCCCTGGATGGGCCTAGCGGGGCGCTTGCGCACAAGCAGTTCACCGATCTGCTCGACTACCTGCGTCCCGGCGACCTGATGGTGTTCAACAACACCCGGGTGATCCCGGCGCGCCTGTTCGGCCAGAAGGCCTCCGGCGGCAAGCTGGAGATTCTGGTGGAACGGGTGCTGGACAGCCATCGGGTGCTGGCCCACGTGCGGTCGAGCAAGGCGCCCAAGCCTGGCACGCAGCTGCTGATCGATGGCGGCGGCGAGGCCGAGATGGTGGCGCGCCACGATGCGCTGTTCGAGCTGCGCTTCGCCGAAGAGGTGCTGGGGCTGCTCGACCGGGTCGGGCACATGCCGTTGCCTCCCTACATCGACCGCCCAGACGAGGGCGCTGACCGCGAGCGCTATCAGACGGTGTACGCCGAGCGCGCCGGGGCGGTCGCCGCGCCGACCGCGGGTCTGCACTTCGATGAGGCGCTGCTGGCGCGGATCGCCGCCAAGGGCGTCGAGCGTGCCTTCGTGACCCTGCACGTGGGGGCGGGCACCTTCCAGCCGGTACGCGTGGAGCGCATCGAAGACCACCACATGCATAAAGAGTGGCTCGAGGTCGGCCAGGACGTGGTCGACGCCGTGGCCGCATGCCGTGCCCGAGGCGGGCGGGTGGTCGCGGTGGGCACCACCAGCGTGCGCTCGCTGGAAAGCGCGGCGCGCGATGGCCAGCTCAAGGCGTTCAGCGGCGACACCGATATCTTCATCTTCCCGGGCCGGCCATTCCATGTGGTCGATGCCCTGGTCACCAACTTCCACCTGCCGGAGTCCACGCTGCTGATGCTGGTCTCGGCCTTCGCCGGTTATCCCGAGACCATGGCCGCCTACGCGGCGGCAGTCGAAAACGGGTACCGCTTCTTCAGTTACGGTGATGCCATGTTCATCACCCGCAATCCGGCGCCGCGCGGCCCCGAGGATCAAGCATGAGTCGCACCTGTCGTATGTCCTTTGAATTGCTGGCCACCGATGGCAAGGCCCGCCGTGGTCGCCTGACGTTCCCGCGTGGCACGGTCGAGACCCCGGCGTTCATGCCGGTCGGCACCTATGGCACCGTCAAGGGCATGTTGCCTCGGGATATCGAGGCCACCGGCGCGCAAATCATCCTCGGCAACACCTTCCACCTGTGGTTGCGTCCGGGCACCGAGGTGATCAAGGCCCACGGCGACCTGCATGACTTCATGCAGTGGAAAGGCCCGATCCTCACCGACTCCGGCGGTTTCCAGGTGTTCAGCCTCGGCGCCATGCGCAAGATCAAGGAGGAGGGCGTGACCTTCGCCTCGCCGGTGGACGGCTCCAAGGTGTTCATGGGGCCGGAGGAGTCTATGCAGGTCCAGCGCGACCTGGGCTCGGACGTGGTGATGATCTTTGACGAGTGCACGCCATACCCGGCCGACGAAGACGTCGCGCGGGTATCGATGGAGCTGTCGCTGCGCTGGGCACAGCGCTCGAAGAATGCCCACGGCGACAATACCGCGGCGCTGTTCGGCATCGTCCAGGGTGGCATGCACCAGGACTTGCGCATGCGCTCGCTCGAGGGCCTGGACAAGATTGGCTTCGACGGTCTGGCCATTGGCGGCCTGTCGGTGGGCGAGCCCAAGCACGAGATGATCAAGGTGCTGGACTACCTGCCGGGCCAGATGCCGGCTGACAAACCTCGTTACCTTATGGGGGTAGGCAAACCAGAAGATCTCGTCGAGGGTGTGCGCCGCGGCGTCGACATGTTCGATTGCGTGATGCCTACGCGCAACGCGCGCAATGGCCATCTGTTCATCGACACCGGCGTGATCAAGATCCGTAACGCGTTCCATCGCCATGATGATTCGCCCCTGGACCCGACCTGCGATTGCTACACCTGCCAGAACTTCTCCCGCGCTTACCTGCACCACCTGGACAAGTGCGGCGAAATGTTGAGCAGCATGTTGAATACGATCCATAACTTGCGGCATTACCAGCGCTTGATGGCTGGTTTGCGCGAGGCTATTCAACAGGGTAAATTGGCCGCCTTTGTCGACGCCTTCTACGCCAAGCGCGGGCTGCCTGTGCCGCCTTTGGACTGATGTACTTTCGCCTACTGCAAGTAAAACAATTGCAACTTAGCAACTGGAGTGCCAAATGAGCTTTCTGATTCCCGCCGCGTACGCGGATGCTGCTGCCCCTGCCGCTGGCCCCGCCGGTACTGGCTTTGAGTGGATCTTCCTGGTCGGTTTCCTGGTCATCTTCTACCTGATGATCTGGCGTCCCCAGGCCAAGCGTGCCAAAGAGCAGAAGAACCTGCTGAGCAACCTGCAGAAAGGTGACGAAGTCGTCACCAACGGCGGTATCGCCGGCAAGATCGTCAAGGTCGCCGATGATTTCGTGGTCCTGGAAGTGTCTGACACCGTCGAACTGAAGTTCCAGAAGGGCGCCATTGCCGCGACCCTGCCAAAAGGTAC
Organism: Pseudomonadota bacterium; assembly: GCA_023388335.1. Lineage (GTDB taxonomy): Bacteria > Pseudomonadota > Gammaproteobacteria > Pseudomonadales > Pseudomonadaceae > Aquipseudomonas. The sequence goes on from JAEWGL010000124.1 coordinate 11,823, forward strand.
GCTCAAGGCTATCTGAGTTACTGTTTTCTACCCATCGTCGGGGCGCGCAACGCGCCCCGCGTCTTGAACGGGCGGCGTGATGCTGAACAAATACCCTCTGTGGAAATACCTGCTGATCCTGGCTGTGCTGGCGATCGGTTTTATTTATTCCGCTCCCAATCTCTACCCTGACGATCCGGCGGTTCAGATCAGCGGTGCCAGCACGGCGCTGCAGGTCAACCAGGCCGACCTGGACCGTGTCAGCCAGGCGCTGACCGAAGCCGGCCTCACCGTCAAGGCCACCAGCCTGGGCGAGCAGGGCAAGGGCGCCCTGGTGCGCCTGGCCAAGCAGGAAGACCAGCTTCCAGCCAAGGACGTGGTGCGCAAGGCACTGGGCGATGATTACGTCGTGGCCCTGAACCTGGCCCCGACCACCCCGCAATGGCTGCGCAACCTTGGCGCCAGCCCGATGAAGCTGGGCCTGGACCTGTCCGGTGGTGTGCACTTCCTGTTGGAAGTCGACATGGACAAGGCCATGGACGCCCGCCTGAAAGTCTACGAAGGCGAGGTGAAAACCCTGTTGCGCAAGGAGCGTGTCCGCTACCGCAGCCTGCCTCAGCAGGATGGCGGCATCATGCTGGGCTTCTCCGATGACGCGACCCGCGAACAGGCCCGCGGCCTGATCCGCAAGAATTTCACTGATTTTGACTTGACCACCAGCGAGCGCAACGAGCTGGCGGTCTTGCGCCTGGCGATCACGCCGGCCAAGGTCGCGGAAATCCGCGAATACTCGATCAAGCAGAACCTGACCACCGTGCGCAACCGGGTCAACGAGCTGGGCGTCGCCGAGCCACTGGTCCAGCGCCAGGGCGCCAACCGCATCGTGGTCGAGCTGCCGGGCGTGCAGGACACCGCCGAAGCCAAGCGTATCCTCGGCAAGACGGCCAACCTGGAGTTCCGCTTCGGCGCCGAGCCGGGTGCGTCCAAGGCCACCACCGAAGTGTTCGAGTTCCGTGAAGGCGGGCGTTCCGCCCAGGTCGAGCGTGGCCTGATCATCACCGGTGACCAGGTGACCGATGCCCAGGCCAGCTACGACGAGCACGGCCGTCCACAGGTCAACATCCGCCTGGATGGCCATGGCGGCGAGCTGATGAGCCGCGCTACGCGCAGCAACGTCGGCCGCAGCATGGCGGTGATCTTCATCGAGCAGAAGCCGATCACCCGCTACGAGAAGCAGATGGTCAATGGCGTCGAGAAAGACGTCGCGATCCAGACCTTCAAGGAAGAGAAGCAGATCATCAGCCTGGCGACCATCCAGTCGCCGCTGGGCGGTCAGTTCCGCATCACCGGCCTGAACGGCCAGGGCGAATCGTCCGAGCTGGCGCTGCTGTTGCGTGCCGGTGGCCTGGCCGCGCCGATGTACTTCGCCGAAGAGCGCACCATTGGCCCTAGCCTGGGTGCCGACAACATCACCAAGGGTATCGATGCCTCGCTGTGGGGCATGCTGTTCGTCTCGCTGTTCATCATCGCCATCTACCGCGCCTTCGGCATGATCGCCACCATCGCCCTGGCGGGCAACATGGTGCTGCTGCTGGCGCTGATGTCGCTGCTGGGCGCGACCCTGACCCTGCCGGGCATCGCCGGTATCGTGCTGACCATGGGCATGGCGGTGGACGCCAACGTGCTGATCTTCTCGCGGATCCGCGAAGAGATGAAAGCCGGCATGTCGGTGCAGCGCGCCATCCACGAAGGCTTCAACCGTGCCTACACGGCGATCATCGATGCCAACCTGACCAGCTTGCTGGTGGGCGGCATCCTCTTCGCCATGGGTACCGGTCCGGTCAAGGGCTTCGCGGTTACCATGTCCCTGGGGATTTTCACCTCGATGTTCACCGCCGTCATGGTGACCCGTGCCATGGTCAACCTGACCTGTGGTGGGCGTGACATCAAGAAGCTGTGGGTCTGAGGGAATTGTCATGAAAACCATCAACTTCATGGGCGTGCGCAATGTCGCGTTCGCCGTTACCGTGCTCCTCACCGTGCTGGCGCTGTTCAGCTGGTGGCAGAAGGGCCTGAACATGGGCCTGGACTTCACCGGCGGTACGCTCATCGAGCTGACCTACGAGCGTCCAGCCGATCTGCAAGCCGTTCGCGGCGAGCTGACCCAGGCGGGCTTCCATGACGCCGTGGTGCAGAGCTTCGGCGCCACCACCGACCTGCTGGTGCGCATGCCGGGCGATGACCCGCTGTTGGGCACTCGCGTGGCCGAAGCGCTGCAGCAGGCTGGCGGCGACAACCCGGCGGTGGTCAAGCGCGTCGAGTTCGTCGGCCCGCAGGTGGGTGAAGAGCTGCGCGACCAAGGGGGCCTGGGCATGCTCCTGGCCCTGGGCGGCATCCTCATCTACCTGGCCTTCCGCTTCCAGTGGAAGTTCGCCGTCGGCGCCATTGTCTCGTTGGTGCACGACGTGGTCGTGACCATGGGTATCCTGTCGTTCTTCCAGATCACTTTCGACCTGACGGTGTTGGCGGCGGTGCTGGCGATCATCGGCTACTCGCTCAACGACACCATCGTCGTGTTCGACCGGGTGCGCGAGAACTTCCGGGTCATGCGCAAGGCGTCGCTGATCGAGAACATCAACGTCTCGACCACCCAGACCTTGCTGCGGACCATCGCGACCTCGGTTTCGACCTTGCTGGCCCTGGCCGCGCTGCTGTTCTTCGGTGGCGACAACCTGTTCGGCTTCTCGCTGGCGCTGTTCATCGGTGTCTTGGCCGGTACCTACTCGTCGATCTATATCGCCAACGTGGTGCTGATCTGGCTGAACCTGAGCAGTGAAGACCTGATCCCGACAGTCAAGGCCGAGGGTGTGGACGACCGTCCTTAAGGACTTCTCCTACACCGTTGAAGGCAAAGATGGGCGCGAGTATTGAACTCGCGCCCTTTTTTTTGCTCCAAGGCAAGGAGAATCGCGGGCGCGAACCCGCAGGAAAGATCAGGAGGTTCACGTGAACAAATCAATGCTGGTAGGTGCGGTGCTGGGGGCTGTCGCGGTGACAGCCGGGGGTGCTGTAGCAACCTACAGCTTGGTGAACAAAGGGCCCGACGTTGCCCAGGTCACCGACGTGCAGCCTATCAAGCAGCAGGTCAAGACGCCGCGTGAAGTGTGCAAGGACGTGACAGTGACTCGCCAGGCGCCGGTCAAGGACCAGCATCAGGTCGCCGGCACCGTGGTCGGCGCGCTGGCCGGTGGTTTGCTGGGCAACCAGATTGGCGGCGGTACCGGCAAGAAGATAGCCACGGTGGCCGGTGCGGTCGGTGGTGGCTATGCCGGCAACAAGGTGCAGGAGGGCATGCAGCAGCGTGACACCTACACCACCACCCAGACCCGCTGCAACACGGTCAACGACGTCAGCGAGAAGGTGGTTGGGTACAACGTCAGCTATTCCATTGGCGATAAGGTAGGCAAGGTAAAGATGGATCACGAGCCAGGCTCGACCATCCCGCTGGACGAAAACGGCAAGCTGGTACTGAGCCGGGCGCAGCAGCAGTAGGCTGTTCAGGACATTCCTCCGCTGCCGACCCTGAGGATGCGGATTGGAGGCCCAAAAAAAGCACCTCTCGAGGTGCTTTTTTTGTGTTCGGAAATCGGCGCTTAGCGCTTCATGTTCTCGGGCAGGTGCGGCTGGATAGCCGTCAGCACAGCCTTGAAGCACTTGATGTTGCCAGCGACGATGTGGCCCTTGTCGAGGAAATCGTGGCCGCCAGTGAAGTCGCTCACCAGGCCGCCTGCTTCCTGGATCAGCAGCACGCCTGCCGCCATGTCCCACTCCGACAGGCCCGACTCCCAGAAAGCGTCGAAACGGCCTGCGGCGACGTAGGCCAGGTCCAGGCTGGCGGAGCCGGCGCGGCGGATACCGGCGGTTTGGCCAGTCAGGGCGCGGAACATGCCCAGGTAGTTGTCCATGTCGGCCATCTGGCCGTCACGGAACGGGAAGCCGGTGCCCAGCAGGGCGCCTTCCAGGCTGCTGCGCGAGCTGACGCGCAGGCGACGGCCATTGAGCTGGGCGCCACGGCCACGGCTGGCGGTGAATTCTTCCTGGCGAACCGGGTCGACGATGACGGCGTGCTCGAGGCGGCCGCGGTATTTGCAGGCGATGCTGACGGCGAAGTGGGGGATGCCACGCAGGAAGTTGGTGGTGCCGTCCAGCGGATCGATGATCCACAGGTAGTCCTTGCCTTCCTCGCCGGTACCCGCATGCAGGCCGGTTTCTTCACCCTGGATGGAGTGGTTCGGGTAGGCCTTGCGCAGCGCCTTGACGATGACCTCTTCGGCGGCGCGGTCGACCTCGGAGACGTAGTCCTTGGCCTCTTTCTCGTCCACCTTGATGCTATCCAGGCGTTCGATTGAGCGGAAAATCAGTTCACTGGCGCTGCGGGCGGCGCGCAGCGCGATATTCAGCATGGGCTGCATGGACGTTTCACCTGGGTCGTTAAAGAAAGCCGGTCATTCTAGCAGAAATCTTCGCGCGCAGAAGTGTGTCATTTGCTTTCGTGGCGTTACGCGGGTTGCTTCTGTAAGATTCAGCCCCTCCTTTCTGCATCTGTGAGCACTTCACCTTGCTGCAAAATATTCGTGTTGTTCTGGTCAATACCAGCCACCCCGGCAACATCGGCGGCGCTGCGCGTGCCATGAAAAACATGGGCTTGTCGCGCCTGGTGCTGGTCGATCCGCAGGACTTCCCGGCGCCGGACGCCAGCGCCCGCGCTTCCGGCGCCGACGATGTGCTGGCTGGCGCCCAGGTAGTGGCCACGCTGGAAGACGCGTTGGTCGGCTGCAACGTGGTACTGGGCACCAGTGCCCGTGACCGGCGCATCCCCTGGCCCTTGCTCGACCCCCGCGAATGCGGCACCAAGGTCGTCGAGCGCGCCGCCCAGGGCGAGGAGATCGCGCTGGTGTTCGGCCGCGAACATTCCGGGCTGACCAACGAAGAGCTGCAGCGATGTCATTTCCACGTGCATATCCCTTCGAACCCTGACTTCAGTTCGCTCAACCTTGGCGCCGCGGTCCAGGTGCTCGCCTACGAGGTGCGCATGGCCTGGCTGGCGGCGGCGGGCCAGCCGTCGAAGGTCGAGAAGTTCGAAGTCACGTCGGTACGCAGCAGCGAACTGGCGACCATGGACGAGATGGAGCTGTTCTACGAACACCTGGAGAAGACCCTGGTGGACATCGGCTTCCTTGACCCCGAGAAGCCCAAGCACCTGATGCCGCGCCTGCGCCGGCTGTACGGGCGTAGCGAGGTCAATCGTTCGGAAATGAGCATTTTGCGCGGCATCCTCACCGAGACCCAGAAGGTCGCACGGGGTGAGCCGCATAAGCGGAAGGACCAATAGATGTTCGAGCGTCTGCGTGAAGATATCCAGAGTGTATTCCACCGTGACCCCGCGGCGCGCAATGCCTTCGAGGTGTTGACCTGCTACCCCGGCATGCACGCCATCTGGCTGCACCGGGCGGGCCACGCCCTGTGGGTTCGCGACTTCAAGTGGCTGGCGCGCCTGGTGTCGAACTTCGGTCGCTGGATGACCGGTATCGAGATCCACCCGGGCGCCAAGGTCGGCCGGCGCTTCTTCATCGACCACGGCATGGGCATCGTGATCGGTGAAACCGCCGAGATCGGTGACGACGTCACCCTCTACCAGGGTGTGACCCTGGGCGGCACCAGCTGGAACAAGGGCAAGCGTCACCCGACCCTGGAGGACGGTGTGGTGGTCGGCGCCGGCGCCAAGGTGCTCGGCCCGTTCACCGTTGGCGCGGGGGCCAAGATCGGCTCCAATGCCGTGGTCACCAAGGCGGTCCCGGCCGGTGCCACGGCGGTGGGCATTCCAGGGCGGATCATCGTCAAGGCCGAAGACAGCGAGCTCGAAGCCAAGCGCAAGGCCATGGCCGAGAAGATCGGTTTCGATGCCTACGGCGTCAGTGGCGACATGCCCGACCCGGTTGCCCGCGCCATTGGCCAGCTGCTCGACCACCTGCAGGCGGTCGACGGCCGTCTGGAAGACATGTGCGGCGAGCTGACCAAGTTGGGCAGCAACTACTGCGCCAAGGAGCTGCCAGCGCTGCGCGAAGAGGATTTCGCCGAGGTCAAGGCCGCCGCCCAGGGTGACGCTCAGTCGCATTGACAACCTATCGCCGAGAAGGGGCGTGTGCTCACGCCCCGTTCTTGCTATGATGCTGCCGCTTTTCAGGCGCAAACCCGACTAAAGCAGTAGGTCTTATAGTTGACTTAAATGCTCGGGAATAGCATACTCGCACATATTCTGTAACTCCCGTGGTAATGACTAGCCATGCGACTGACTACCAAAGGCCGATACGCCGTGACCGCCATGCTTGACCTGGCGTTGCACGCGCAGCATGGGCCGGTGTCTTTGGCCGATATTTCCGAGCGCCAGGGCATTTCCCTCTCTTATCTGGAGCAGCTGTTCGCCAAGTTGCGTCGCAGCAGCCTGGTTTCCAGTGTGCGCGGCCCCGGTGGCGGTTATCAGCTGTCGCGCGGCATGGAAACCATCCAGGTGGTCCAGGTCATCGACGCGGTCAACGAATCGGTCGATGCCACCCGTTGCCAGGGCCTGGGAGATTGCCACGCCGGCGACACCTGCCTGACCCACCACCTGTGGTGCGACCTCAGCCAGCAGATCCATGAATTCCTCAGCGGCATCAGCCTGGCTGACCTTGTCACCCGCCGTGAGGTGCAAGAAGTCGCCCAGCGCCAGGACCTGCGACGTGTCGCGGGCCGCAGTGCCCAGCTGGACAAGATTGAGACGTCCGCCGTCGACTGATCATTACGACGAGCGGCGCGACCGCCTGATAGGAGATATTCAATGAAGTTGCCGATCTACCTCGATTACTCCGCGACCACGCCGGTCGACCCACGTGTCGCCCAGAAGATGAGCGAATGCCTGCTGGTCGACGGGAACTTCGGTAACCCGGCGTCGCGCTCCCACGTCTTCGGCTGGAAGGCCGAGGAAGCGGTCGAGAACGCCCGCCGCCAGGTGGCCGAGCTGATCAACGCCGATCCGCGTGAAATCGTCTGGACCAGCGGTGCCACCGAGTCCGACAACCTGGCAATCAAGGGTGTCGCGCACTTCTATCACACCAAGGGCAAGCACATCATCACCTCCAAGATCGAGCACAAGGCGGTCCTGGATACCGCTCGCCAGCTCGAGCGTGAAGGCTTCGAGGTCACTTACCTCGAGCCTGGTGAAGACGGCATCGTCACCCCGGCCATGGTCGAGGCGGCCCTGCGTGACGACACCATCCTGGTGTCGCTCATGCACGTCAACAACGAAGTCGGTTCGGTCAACGACATCGCGGCGATCGGTGAACTGACCCGTTCCCGCGGCGTGATCTTCCATGTCGACGCGGCCCAGTCCGCCGGCAAGGTCGAGATCGATCTGAGCAAGCTCAAGGTCGACCTGATGTCGTTCTCGGCGCACAAGGTCTACGGCCCTAAAGGTATCGGCGCGCTGTACGTCAGCCGCAAGCCGCGCGTGCGCCTCGAGGCGACCATGCACGGTGGCGGGCATGAGCGCGGCATGCGCTCCGGCACTCTGCCGACGCACCAGATCGTCGGAATGGGCGAAGCCTTCGCCGTCGCCAAGGAGCAGATGGCCAGCGAGAACGTACGCATCAAGGCCTTGAGCGACCGCTTCTTCAAGCAGGTTGCCGAGCTCGAAGAGCTGTACGTCAACGGCAGCCAGACTGCCCGTGTGCCGCACAACCTGAACCTGAGCTTCAACTACGTCGAAGGCGAGTCGTTGCTCATGGCGCTCAAGGACATCGCCGTCTCGTCCGGCTCGGCCTGCACCTCGGCCTCCCTGGAGCCGTCGTACGTACTGCGCGCCCTGGGCCGCAACGACGAGCTGGCACACAGTTCGATCCGCTTCACTTTCGGTCGCTTTACCACGGAAGAAGAAGTCGACTACGCCGCGCAGAAAGTCTGCGAGGCCGTTACCAAGCTGCGTGAGTTGTCGCCGCTGTGGGACATGTACAAAGACGGCGTTGATATCTCCAAGATCGAGTGGGCCGCCCACTAAGCAGTCGCCGGCAAGAGCGGCTCCCCTGATGAGGAAGGAATAGCACCATGGCATACAGTGAAAAGGTCATCGACCACTACGAAAATCCACGCAACGTCGGCAAGATGAATGCCGAGGACCCGGATGTCGGGACCGGCATGGTCGGCGCGCCGGCCTGCGGCGACGTCATGCGCTTGCAGATCAAGGTCAACGAGCAGGGTGTCATCGAAGACGCCAAGTTCAAAACCTACGGCTGTGGCTCGGCCATCGCGTCCAGCTCCCTGGCCACCGAGTGGATGAAGGGCAAGACCCTGGACGAAGCCGAGACCATCAAGAACACCCAGCTGGCCGAAGAACTGGCCCTGCCGCCGGTGAAGATCCACTGCTCGGTGCTCGCCGAGGACGCCATCAAGGCGGCCGTGCGCGATTACAAGCAGAAGAAAGGTTTGCTCTAAGTCGCCTGTTGCAGGTAAGGAGTCTCGATGGCTATCAGCATGACAGAAGCCGCCGCCAACCATGTGCGGCGTTCCCTCGAAGGACGTGGCAAGGGTGATGGTATTCGCCTGGGTATCCGTACCACTGGCTGCTCGGGTCTGGCCTACGTGCTGGAGTTCGTCGATGAGCCGGACTCCGAGGACGAGGTCTTTGAAAGCCATGGCGTGAAGGTGATCATCGATCCCAAGAGCCTGGTCTACTTGGACGGTACGGAGCTCGACTTCGTCAAGGAAGGGTTGAATGAAGGCTTCAAGTTCAACAACCCCAACGTGCGCGGTGAGTGTGGCTGCGGCGAAAGCTTCAACGTTTGAGGCTGCGCGTGGGTACTCCTTGTCATTTCGCCCTGTTTGACCTCAAGCCCAGCTTCCGCCTGGACCTCGACAAGCTGGCCACGCGTTATCGCGAGCTGGCCCGTGAGGTCCATCCGGACCGCTTTGCCGATGCCTCGGAACGCGAGCAGCGCCTTGCGCTCGAGCGGTCTGCGGCGCTCAACGACGCCTACCAGACGCTCCGTAGCGCGCCACGGCGTGCCCGTTACCTGCTGGCCATCGGTGGTCACGAAGTGCCCCAGGAAATCACGGTCCATGACCCTGAGTTCCTGATGCAGCAGATGCAGCTTCGCGAAGAGCTCGAAGACTTGCAGGACGAAGCCGACCTGGACGGCGTCGCCGTCTTCAAGAAGCGCCTGAAGCTCGCTCAAGAGCAGCTCAATGACGACTTCGCTGCCTGTTGGGACGACACTGAGCAACGCGACAAGGCCGAGCGCCTGATGCGCCGCATGCAGTTCCTCGACAAGCTCGCCCATGAAGTGCGCCAGCTCGAAGAGCGCCTCGACGATTAACCCGGCGTTGCCCGTGATGACGCCTAAGGTATTCAAATAAGCATGGCCCTACTGCAGATCGCCGAACCCGGTCAGAGCCCCCAGCCGCACCAGCGTCGCCTGGCGGTCGGGATTGACCTCGGTACCACCAATTCGCTGGTCGCTGCCGTACGCAGCGGTCAGAGCGAGCCCCTGCCCGATGCCCAGGGCAACGTCATCCTGCCTTCCGCCGTGCGCTACCTCGATGACCGTATCGATGTCGGTCAGCCCGCGCGCGATGCCGCCTCCAGCGACCCGCTGAACACCATCCTGTCGGTCAAGCGCCTGATGGGACGGGGCCTGGCAGACGTAAAGCAACTGGGCGAGCAACTGCCGTACCGTTTCGTCGGCGGCGAGTCGCACATGCCGTTCATCGACACCGTGCAGGGCATCAAGAGCCCGGTCGAGGTGTCGGCCGACATTCTCAAGGTGCTGCGCCAGCGCGCCGAAGCTACCCTCGGCGGTGAATTGGTGGGCGCGGTCATCACCGTGCCGGCCTATTTCGACGACGCCCAGCGTCAGGCCACCAAGGATGCTGCGCGTCTGGCCGGCCTGAACGTATTGCGCCTGCTCAACGAGCCGACCGCCGCGGCGGTGGCCTACGGGCTGGACCAGAGCGCCGAAGGTCTGGTGGCCATCTATGACCTGGGTGGCGGTACCTTCGACATTTCTATCCTGCGCCTGACTGCCGGTGTCTTCGAAGTCCTGGCGACCGGCGGCGACAGCGCCCTGGGTGGCGACGATTTCGACCATGCCATCGCCAGCTGGATCATCGAGCAGGCTGGCCTGTCCGCCGACCTCGACCCGTCCGCCCAGCGCCAGCTGCTGCAAACCGCCTGTGCCGCCAAGGAAGCCCTGACCGATGCCGATGTCGTCGGCGTCGGCCATGGCGCCTGGCAGGGCGAACTCAGCCGCGCCGCATTCGAGGCGCTGATCGAGCCCCTGGTTGCCCGTAGTCTCAAGGCCTGCCGCCGCGCCGTGCGCGACAGTGGCGTGGAAATCGACGAAGTCGCTGCCGTGGTCATGGTCGGCGGTTCGACCCGCGTGCCGCGCGTGCGCGAAGCGGTCGGTGCCTTGTTTGGCCGCACGCCCCTGACCGAGATCGACCCGGACCAGGTGGTTGCCATCGGCGCCGCGGTCCAGGCCGATACCCTGGCCGGCAACCGCCGCGATGGCGGTGAGCTGCTGCTGCTCGACGTGATTCCGCTGTCCCTGGGGCTCGAAACCATGGGCGGGTTGATGGAAAAGGTGATTCCGCGCAACACCACCATCCCCGTCGCCCGTGCCCAGGAGTTCACCACCTACAAGGATGGCCAGTCGGCCATGATGATCCACGTCCTGCAGGGTGAGCGTGAGCTGGTCAGCGACTGCCGCTCCCTGGCGCGCTTCGAGCTGCGCGGCATCCCGGCCATGGTGGCGGGCGCGGCGAAAATCCGCGTGACCTTCCAGGTCGACGCCGACGGCCTGCTCAGCGTTGCCGCGCGGGAAACAGGCTCGGGCGTCGAGTCCAGCATCCAGGTCAAGCCATCCTACGGGCTGACCGACGGCGAGATCGCCCGGATGCTCAAGGATTCCTTCGCCCACGCCGGCAACGACAAGCAGGCGCGCCAGCTGCGCGAGCACCAGGTCGATGCCGAACGCCTGCTCGAAGCCGTGCAAGGCGCGCTGCAGGCCGATGGCGAGCGCCTGCTCGATGCCGACGAGCGCCTGGCGATCGAGCACCAGATGCAAGAATTGCGTGATTTGCTCACCGGCACCGATGGCGCCGCCATCGAGCAACAGACCAAGCGTCTGTCGCAGGTGACCGATGCTTTTGCCGCCCGTCGCCTTGATTCGACGGTCAAAGCCGCACTGGCCGGGCGCAACCTGAATGAGATCGAGGAGTAACCGATGCCCCAGGTGATTTTCCTGCCCCACGAAAAATTCTGCCCAGAGGGGCTGGTCGTGGAGGTAGCGCCCGGTACCAATATCCTGGAGCTGGCCCACGAACACCATATCGAGATGGAAAGCGCCTGTGGCGGCGTGTGTGCCTGCACCACCTGCCACTGCGTGGTTCGCAAGGGCTTCGACTCGCTCGAGGAAGCCGACGAGCTCGAAGAAGATATGCTGGACAAGGCCTGGGGCCTGGAGGCCCAGTCGCGACTGGCCTGCCAGGTCATCGTCGGTGAAGAGGACCTGACGATCGAGATTCCCAAGTATTCGCTCAACCACGCTGCTGAAGCGCCGCACTGAGTCAGGAGTCGGACATGAGTCTGAAATGGGTTGATGTACTTGAGATCGCCATCCAGCTTGCGGAAAGCAAGCCGGACGTCGATCCTCGTTATGTAAATTTCGTCGATCTGCACCGCTGGGTGCTGGCCCTGCCAGAATTCAGCGACGATTCGTCACGTGGCGGAGAGAAGGTGCTCGAGGCCATCCAGGCGGCCTGGATCGAAGAAGCCGACTGAGCGTGTCCTGCAGGTTAGGCAATCCCCTTGAACCCGCGTATAATTCGCGGGTTTAATTTTTCGCAATACTCAAATTCTGGAGTTTTCCATGGCTGTTCAACGTACTTTCTCCATCATCAAGCCAGACGCCGTAGCCAAGAACGTGATCGGCAAGATCACCACCCGCTTCGAAGAAGCTGGCCTGCGCATCGTCGCTTCGAAGATCAAGCAGCTGTCCAAGGCCGAGGCCGAAGGCTTCTACGCCGAGCACAAAGAGCGCGGCTTCTTCGGTGACCTGGTTGCCTTCATGACTTCCGGCCCTGTCGTTGTACAGGTTCTGGAAGGCGAGAACGCCATCGCGCTGAACCGCGAGCTGATGGGCGCCACCAACCCTAAAGAAGCTGCTGCCGGCACCATCCGCGCTGATTTCGCCGAGTCCATCGACGCCAACGCCGTTCACGGTTCGGACTCCGAAGCCGCTGCTGCTCGCGAAATCGCTTACTTCTTCGCTGCTACCGAGGTAACCACTCGCTAAGCGAAAGCTTAAGGGTGAAGGTGAATCCATGACGACATC
>JAEWGL010000171.1 GCA_023388335.1 Pseudomonadota bacterium
ATGATGAACTACGAGCGCCTGGGCGTGGGCATCCAGGGCCTGGCCTCGGCCGAGCGCTCCTACCAGAACGCCATCGAGTATGCCCGTGACCGTCTGCAGAGCCGCGCCCCGACCGGCCCGCAAGCCAAGGACAAGGCGGCTGACCCGATCATCGTCCACCCCGACGTGCGCCGCATGCTACTGACCATGAAAGCCCTTAATGAAGGGGGGCGTGCCTTCTCGACCTACGTGGCGATGCAGTTGGACACCGCCAAGTTCAGCGAGGACCCGGCCGCGCGCAAGCGTGGCGAAGATCTGGTCGCCCTGCTGACGCCGGTGGCCAAGGCGTTTCTCACTGACCTAGGGCTGGAAAGCACGGTGCATGGCCAGCAAGTCTTCGGCGGCCACGGTTATATCCGTGAGTGGGGCCAGGAGCAGCTGGTGCGTGATGTGCGCATCACACAGATCTACGAGGGTACCAACGGCATCCAGGCGCTCGACCTCATGGGCCGCAAGGTAGTTGGCAGCGGCGGTGCGTTGTACCGTCTGTTCGCCGATGAGATCCGCCAGTTCATTGCCAGCGCCGACAGTGACCTCGCCGAGTTCGTTAAACCCTTGGGTGCTGCGCTGGAGCAGCTCGATGGCGTCACCGACTGGGTGCTGGATCGCGCCAAGGGCAACCCGAACGAAATCGGCGCGGCCTCGGTGGAGTACCTGCACGCCTTTGGCTACACCGCCTATGCCTATATGTGGGCGCTGATGGCCCGCACGGCCTTGGCGCATCAGGGCGAGGATGACTTCTATGCCGCCAAGCTCGGTACCGCGCGCTTCTACTTCGCCCGCCTGCTGCCGCGTATCCATTCGCTGGTGGCGTCGGTAAAGGCGGGGAGCGAGTCGCTGTACCTGCTGGATGAAGGACAATTCTGACATCTTTAGTGATTTGTAAGCATTCTCTTACATGCCGTGGTGACTTTTCGCCCCTATCTTAAGATTGGATCCATAGGTAATCTTTCTCACATGGACGAAGCGCAGGAAGCGCGAAGGACAGAACAAGGACACGTAGGATTCCTACCAGGAAGGTGGGGCGATAAGGATGTCAGGGAAACAGTCTAGAGAACCCCGCTTCGGCGGGGTTTTCTTTATGCGTGTGTTTTGTCAGCCGAGTACATCCAAGGGGGGCACGCCAAGCGGCCGCGGATCGCTCTCCTCCTCCAGCAACGTGCGCAGTAGCTCCACGGAGGCCTGCTGGCGTTGCGCATCGCGAAACACCAGGCCAACCTTCAGTGGCACTCTTGGCTCGCTCAGAGGCTTCCACAGCAGTGCCTGTTCATTTTCAGCCGCTTCCTTGGCCCGCCCGGGCAGGATGGTCGCCAGGGCCGTGTGACCCAGGCTGTCGAGAATCCCGGCCATGTTGTTCATTTCCGCCTGGACTTGTGGCCGACGCCCTAGGGCGGCCAGCTGGGCCTGCCAGATCTGGCGGATCTGAAACTCCTCGCCGAGCATCAGCATGGGCAGTTCAGCCGCCTGCCTGATCGAGACCTTCTTGAATTCCTTCAGGGGATGCGTATTGGGGATGACAAGCTGCAGCTCATCTTCGTACAACAACAAACCATGCAACCCCGGTTGGCGTGGCGGCAGGTAGCTGATGCCGATATCCAGGCTGCCATTGAGCAGACGCCGTTCGATCTCCAACCCGGACAGTTCGTAGATCTGTACTACGAGATGTGGCTGGGCCTTGCGTACCCGCTCCAGCAGTCGTGGCACCAGGCTTGGCCTTACGGTGCGCAGCACGCCAATGGCCAGCGTGCGCAACGACTGGCCCTTGAAGCTGCCCAAGGCTTCACGGGCGCGCTGCAGACCATCAAGCAGCGGCAGGGCGTGGTTGTACAGGGTGTGTGCGGCGAGGGTTGGCAGCAGGCGCTTGTTGCTGCGCTCGAACAGGCTGACATCGAGACTGTGTTCGAGCTGGCGTATCTGTTGCGAGAGCGCCGGCTGGGACAGCGACAGGCGCTCGGCGGCGCGGCCGACATGACCCTCTTCATACACCGCGACGAAGTAACGCAGTTGACGAAAATCCATAAGAGATACTTATTGAAAATGCTCGAAAATCCAAATGGCTCCAGGCCATTGAGAGGCCTAGTCTATCCCGTATTCCGGTGCCTTACAGGGTCAGCATGGGCCACACGTAAGCCCGGATAAGAACGGATTTTAGATAGGCAAGGCAAAAAATCAGTTTTCAGCTGATAAGCAGTATTTCCTGGCACATGACCGGGCCTTGGCACCTGATACCCTGATTCGTTGGAGCCTGCATGAACCTGTTCAACCTGCGCCGACACGCCCCTGTTGTCGTCGAGCGCGAGCCTGTGGCTGTGACCGCGCCCGATGCGCTGCTGTCGCGCGACCGCCTGATGCCGAGCATCGAGCGCGCCGCGCAGGTCTTCGTGCGTGGCCAGGGTTCCTGGTTATGGGACAACGAAGGCCATGCCTACCTGGACTTCACCCAGGGCTGCGCGGTCAACAGCCTGGGCCATAGCCCCAGCGTGCTGGTCAAGGCGCTGGCCAGCCAGGCGCAGGCGCTGATCAATCCGGGCGCCGGCTTTCACAGCCGTGGCCTGCTGACGCTGGTCAATCGCCTGTGCCAGAGTACCGGCAGCGACCAGGCCTATCTGCTCAACAGCGGCGCCGAAGCCTGCGAAGGCGCGATCAAGCTGGCACGCAAGTGGGGCCAGCTGCACCGCAACGGCGCCTACCACATCATCACGGCCAGCCACAGTTGCCATGGCCGCAGCCTGGGCGCGCTGTCGGCGTCCGACCCCTCGCCGTGCAACCGCTGCGAACCAGGCCTGCCGGGCTTCAGCAAGGTCCCGTTCAACGACCTCGAGGCACTGCACGCGGCGGTAGACTCGTGCACGGTGGCGATCATGCTCGAGCCGATCCAGGGCGAGGCCGGGGTGATCCCGGCGACCCAGGCGTACCTCAAGGGGGTCGAGCGCCTGTGCCGCGAACTGGGCATCCTGCTGATCCTCGATGAGGTGCAGACCGGGATCGGGCGCTGCGGCGCGCTGCTGGCCGAGCAAACCTATGGCGTGCGCGCCGACATCATCACCTTGGGCAAGGGCCTGGGTGGCGGCGTGCCGCTGGCAGCCCTGCTGGCGCGCGGCACCGCGTGCTGCGCCGAGCCAGGCGAATTGGAGGGCAGCCATCATGGCAACGCTCTGATGAGCGCGGCGGGGTTGGCCGTGCTGGAAACCATGCTGGAGCCGGGTTTCTTCGAGCAGGTGCAGGACAGCGGTCGGCATTTGCGCGATGGCCTGAGCCGCCTGGCCGGGCGCTACGGCCAGGGTGAAGTGCGCGGGCAAGGCCTGCTCTGGGCATTGCACCTGCGTGAAGACATGGCCCAGGCGCTGGTCCAGGCCGCCTTGGACGAAGGGCTGCTGCTCAACGCAGCGCAGGCCGACGTGGTGCGTTTCTCGCCGGCGTTGACCGTTAGCAAGGGCAATATCGACGAGATGCTCTTGCGCCTGGCCCGCGCCTTCGCCCGCCTGCATGCTCGCCAGCACAGCCGCCGCGAGGTGCCGGCCTGAGCCGCGCGGCGCTTTGCTTTATCGGAATTTGAACGAACCGTCTCGCGTTCCTGCGCATCGCCTCTGGCCTGGAGTCTTTTGGTCAGGGGCGTTTTTTTTGGTTTTCAAGGCTTAAGTAGGGTGGCGCCCTTGAGATTGAGCGCCCCAGGACGCAAGCCCTACGCTCCCGTGGCGGAACCTCTGATCCGTGCGTGTAGTCATTGATACTACTCACCTGAGGAATGCTTCCATGGACCTGATCCGCATCATCATCGCCATCCTCCTTCCGCCACTGGGCGTGTTCCTGCAGGTCGGCTTTGCGGGCGCCTTCTGGTTGAACATCCTGCTGACCTTGCTGGGCTATATCCCAGGGATCGTGCATGCGGTGTACATCATCGCCAAGCGCTGAGGCGGGGGCTCGGTTTGTAGGCGTATTCGGATCGCAAGGACCCTGCAGTACTCAGCGCCTGCCCAGCACCCTGCAATAGAACCGCCACTCCTCCTCCAGCGCATGGGCCAGGTTGTCCGCCTTGCGGAACCCATGTCGTTCGCCAGCGTAGAAATGCCCTTCGGCCTCGACGCCATTGGCCTGCAGTGCGGCCAGCATGCTTCGGGTCTGCGCGGGGACCACCACGGCATCCAGTTCTCCCTGGAAGAAGATCACAGGCGCCGTGATCCGCGCCGCATGCAACAGCGGCGTGCGCTGGCGGTAGAGCTCGGCATCGACATCGGGGTCACCGATCAGCCAGTCCAGGTAATCACCTTCGAACTTGTGCGTGTCGCGGGCCAGGGCGACAGGGTCGCTGACGCCATAGAGGCTGGCGCCGCCACGGAACACGTCGTGGAAGGCCAGGGCGCACAAGGTGGTATAGCCGCCCGCACTGCCGCCGCGGATGAAGGCCTTGTCGGGGTCGATGAGGCCTTCGCTGGCCAGGTGTGCCACAGCGGCGCAGGCATCCTCGACATCGATTTCGCCCCAGCGCAGGTGCAGGGCCTGGCGATAGGCGCGGCCATAGCCGCTGCTGCCGCGATAGTTGAGGTCGGCCACGGCGAAGCCGCGGTGGGTCCAGTACTGGATGCGGGGATCGAGGACCGGGTAGCAGGCCGAGGTCGGCCCACCGTGGATGAACACCACCAGCGGTGAAAGGCCTTCTTCCTTCATGGCCGGGTAGAAAAAGCCATGGGCAATGCCGTCGCCGCTGGGATAGCTGATCGGGTGCGGGCGGCTGACGCGCTCCGGGGGCAGGACCTGACCACCACCGGCCAGGACCTTGACCGTCCGCTGGTCGCGGGCAATCGCGATGACGGCCGGGGGGCTGACGGGCGATGCCGCGATGGCGTACACCTGCGTGGCATCCATCGCCAGGCTGCGCAGGCGGCTGTAGTCCCCTGCCATGCGCTGCAGGCTGCCATCGCTCTGGCGCAAGGCGAGCTGGCCGACACCGTCCTCGAACCAGCTGGCCAGATACGCGTCAGGCCCCAGCGCCAGCCAGGTGCTGGCGCCTAGCTGCCAGGGCGCGGCGGCATGGTCGCCCGCGGCGGCGGGTAACGCCTGCCATTGGCCATCGACCTCACCCCAAGGCTGCCAGAAGCCATTGCGATCGGACAGGCAGTAGAGCCGGCCCTCGGGATCGAAACGCGGTTGCTGCAGGGATTGCTCCGACTCGCCGTCACCGGCGACGCAACGCACCGGGCCCCACTGACCGCTGGCCTCGCGCTCACGGCAGAGCAGGCGCGTGCGGGTCCAGGGCTGGGCGGGGCGGTCCCACTCGATCCAGGCGAGGCGCAGGCCGTCATCGCTCAGCGTAGGCGAGGCATAGAAGTCGGCACCTTCGGCCAGGACGATTCGCCCATGTTCGGCGATGGCCACGAGGCGGTGATCCACGCCTTGTTCAGCATGGGTTTCCTCCACCGCCAGGACTTGGCCGTCATGCCACTGCAGATCGCCGTAGCGGCAGTCGCCCTGGGTCAGGGCGCGCGGCGCGCCACCCGAGAGGTCCTGGGTATAGAGCTGCTGGTCTGTCTCGTTGACGAACACCAGGCCGTCGCCGCCCAGGCAGAAGCTGCCGCCGCCATATTCGTAGACCCGACTGCGCACACTGAAGCCGTCCGGGGTCAGGCAACGAGGCTGCTGCTGTTGCCAGTGCCAGATGCGGCAGGCACCATCGGCGGGACGGAATTCGTTCCAGAACAGGCCGGCAGCGCCGACCTTGAGTTCGGCATAGTCGGTACCGGCCGCGACGGCCTGGGTGGCACTGAAGGCTTCAGCCGCGGACGATGACACGGGAGTTTCGCTCATTGCGGAAGGTCAGCTCTTCGATGGCAAGGTGGGCGTGTTCTGCCTCCTCGCGGGCCTTGAGGATGATGCCGTGGTCGGCCGACTTGGCGCACACCGGGTCGGCCTTGCTGGCATCGCCGGTAAGCATGAAGGCCTGGCAGCGGCAGCCGCCGAAGTCTTTCTCCTTCTCGTCGCACGAGCGGCAGGGCTCGGGCATCCAGTCATAACCGCGGAAGCGGTTGAAACCGAAGGAGTCGTACCAGATGTGCTGCATGCTGTGCTCGCGCACATTGGGAAACTGCACCGGCAACTGCCGGGCGCCATGGCAGGGCAGGGCGGTACCGTCGGGCGTCACGGTGAGGAAGATGCTGCCCCAGCCGTTCATGCAGCCCTTGGGACGTTCTTCGTAGTAATCCGGGGTGACGAAGATCAGCTTGCAGGGGTTGCCGGCGGCCTTGAGCTTTTCGCGGTACTCGTTGGTGATGCGCTCGGCACGCTCCAGTTGCGCACGGGTCGGCAGCAGGCCGGCACGGTTGAGGTGCGCCCAACCGTAGAACTGGCAGGTGGCGAGCTCGACGAAGTCGGCTTCCAAGGCGATGCACAGCTCGATGATGCGGTCGATCTTGTCGATGTTGTGCCGGTGGGTGACGAAGTTCAGCACCATCGGATAACCGTGGGCCTTCACCGCCCGGGCCATCTCAAGCTTCTGCGCGAAGGCTTTCTTCGAACCGGCCAGCAGGTTGTTCACCTGCTCGTCGCTGGCTTGGAAACTGATCTGGATATGATCCAGCCCGGCCTGCTTGAACGCGGCGATCTTCTGTTCGGTGAGGCCGATGCCGGAGGTGATCAGGTTGGTGTAGAACCCGAGCCGACGGCCCTCGCCGATCAGTTCGGCAAGGTCCTGGCGCACCAGTGGCTCGCCGCCGGAAAAGCCCAGTTGCGCGGCGCCCATCTCGCGGGCTTCGGCCATGACGCGGAACCACTGCTCGGTGCTCAGCTCCTGGCCCTGGGCAGCGAAGTCCAGGGGGTTGGAGCAGTACGGGCACTGCAGCGGGCAGCGGTAGGTCAGTTCGGCCAGCAGCCACAGCGGCAGGCCGACCTCGGGCTTGGCCGGCAACTCAGGCGAGGACGATCCAGTGTTCGGCACGGGCCACCTCCATGAACTGCTCGATGTCGCCGGCGACCTCGGGCACGTCGGGGAATTGTTGCGCCAGCTCAGCAATGATCGCCGCGACGCTGCGCTGGCCATCGATCAGGCCGCCGATCAGCGAAGCGCTCTCATTGAGCTTGATCATGCCCTCCGGGTACAGCAGGACATGGCCTTTCTGCGCCGGCTCGTACTGGAAGCGGTAGCCGGGGCGCCAGCTGGGCACCTGTTGACGGTCGAAACTCATAAGGTGATCCCCTTGTGCCAGACCCGCTCGCGGGTGACGCTGTGATAGGGCGGACGGTCCAGTTCGTAGGCCATGCTCATGGCGTCGAGCATGCTCCAGAGGATGTCCAGCTTGAACTGCAGGATCTCGAGCATGCGCTGCTGGCCGGCGCGCGTAGTGTAGTGCTGCAAGGTGATTGCCAAACCATGCTCGACATCACGCCGCGCCTGGCCCAGGCGGGTGCGGAAGTACTCATAGCCGGCCGGGTCGATCCACGGGTAATGCTGGGGCCAGCTGTCCAGGCGCGACTGGTGGATCTGGGGCGCGAACAGCTCGGTCAGCGAGCTGCTGGCAGCCTCTTGCCAGCTGGCGCGGCGAGCGAAGTTGACGTAGGCATCGACGGCGAAGCGTACGCCGGGCAGCACCAACTCCTGTGAGCGCAGCTGGTCAGGGTCCAGGCCCACGGCCTCGCCCAGGCGCAACCATGCCTCGATGCCACCCTCCTCGCCCGGTGCGCCGTCGTGGTCGAGCAGGCGCTGAATCCACTCGCGGCGGATCTCGCGATCAGGGCAGTTGGCCAGGATCGCCGCATCCTTCATGGGGATGTTCACCTGATAGTAGAAGCGGTTGGCTACCCAGCCCTGGATCTGCTCGCGGGTGGCGCGGCCCTGGTACATCGCCACATGGAAGGGGTGATGGATGTGGTAATAGGCGCCCTTGGCGCGCAAGGCCTGCTCGAACTCGGCAGGGGACATCGGGGTGGTGTCGCTCATCGGGGCTCCTACAGCTCGATGCTCATGCCGTCGTAGGCGACTTCAACGCCCCGGCGGCTGACCTCGGCCCGCTCGTCCGAGTCCTCATCGAGAATCGGGTTGGTGTTGTTGATATGGATCAGCACCTTACGCTGACGCGTGAAGCCAGCGAGCACCTCGAGCATGCCGCCTGGGCCGTTCTGTGCCAGGTGGCCCATCTCACGTCCGGTGCGCGTGCCGACACCACGGCGCTGCATCTCATCATCCTCCCAGAGGGTGCCGTCGACCAGCAGACAATCGGCGTCGTGCATCTTCTGCAACAGATTTGCGTCGACCTGGCCCAGGCCCGGTGCATAGAACAGCTTGCCGCCGGTGCGCAGGTCTTCGACCATCAGCCCAAGGTTGTCACCTGGGTGTGGGTCGAAACGGTGGGGCGAATAGGGTGGCGCGGCGCTGCGCAGCGGGAAGGGCGTGAAGCGCAGGTTCGGGCACGCGTCGATGACGAAGCTGCCTTCAAGCTCGATGCGATTCCACACCAGGCCGCCGTTCCAATGGCTGAGCATGTTGAACAGCGGAAAACCGGTGGAGAGGTCCTGATGGACCATGTCGGTGCACCAGACCTGATGCGGGCAACCTTCGCGCAGGCTGAGCAGACCGGTGGTGTGGTCGATCTGGCTGTCGAGCAGGATGATCGCGTTGATTCCGGTATCGCGCAGGGCGCGGGCCGGCTGCATGGGCGCAAAGGCCTGCAGTTGCGCACGGATGTCCGGCGAGGCGTTGCACAGGATCCAGTGCTCGCCGTCATCGGACAGGGCGATCGACGACTGGGTGCGTGCCGTGGCCCGCAGGCTGCCATCGCGAAAACCTTTGCAGTTGACGCAGTTGCAGTTCCACTGGGGGAAACCGCCGCCGGCGGCGGAGCCGAGAATCTGGATGTACATGGCCACTCCGTATCCAAAAATAAAAACGCCCCGGCAGGCCGAGGCGTTGTACCGCAAGCAGACTTAGCGGCTTGCGAAATACATGGTCACTTCAAAGCCGATACGCAGATCGGTGTATGCAGGTTTGGTCCACATGAGCGTGCTCCTTCCAGGTAGGTATGGGGGTCTCAGCTACTAGATTAGTGCACCCTTGTGGGCAAGGGTTCCACCGGCCGGGATAGCGTTATGTTACAAGAAAACCATGTACTGAAAGGTTAATTATTCGATAAGCGTTTTTACATATGCCGCAACAATGAGCCGTCATGCCTGCCAGTCAGCGTCTGGCGCCGGGCCGTTGGCAAGGCCAAACCAACCCCATTCGCCTTCTAGAAGCCCCCGCAGCACGTCGTCCAGATCCTGTTGCTCCGTTGCCAGAATAGTCCCGCTCAAGGCGCTGAGGTCATCCGGTTGTGCCGCCAGGTGTGACTGCCATGCCCACTCGGCGACGTCGGCATTGGCCATTGCCGGCTCGTCGAACTGCGCCGCCAGGGTCGCGCGGGCCGAGGCGTCGAGCACGATCCCGGCCATCAGCACCTCGCGCAGGTGGTCAAGGATCTCGCCGTGGCTGGCGCCAGGCGACTGCACCCCGAATAGCAGCCCGTTGCGGCCTTCAATCTGACGGAAGGCACTGAATACCGCGTAGCCCAGTTGCAGTTCGACCCGTAGATGCTGATACACCGGACCTTGCAGCAGCTGCGCGAGCAACCTGCCCGCGCCTTGCCGCGACGGCAGCAAGGGACAGAACAGCAACAGGGCCTGCTCACTCCCTGGAACGGCGGCGTGATACCAACGACGCCTTGGGACCAACGCGGGGAGCACTGGCCGTTCGGCGTGACCGGGCAGCGCCCGTAGCACCGCGCCCAATGCACGCCGCTCGGGCTCGCCAAAGCCGATGGCCAGGCCCTGCCAGCCGGCCTGCCGCCAGATGCCCTCGAGCAGGTCCTGGCCCAGCGTGCCGGCAGGCGCGGGCTCTGCGTCGACGGCATGGACGGCGTCGGGCAGCAGGTTGAGCAGGGCGCGAATCGGGATCAGTAGCGGCGGTGCATCAACCGGGGCCTGCCAGGCATCCGGTGGGGGCGCGCACAGCACGGCCAGGGCGTCTTCGACGACCTGCAGCACCGGTCCTGGCAACCCTGCGCAGCGCAGCTGCCAGGCGGCGCCACGGGTGCTGAACTGCAGTTGAACCGAGGCGCGCTCGGCCCGCTCGGCCAAGGGACGCAGCGCTTGTTCCAGGATCGACCCCAAGCGCTGGCGAAGGGGTGTAGCGATCTGCCAGCGCAGGTAGAGCACGGCAAACTGCCGTGACGCAGGTAACAGGCTGCTGATCCGCAGGCCCGCAGGCAAGGGCAGGCTGGCGTAGTCCGGCAAGCGGGCCCCAAGCAGGGGCTCCTCGGTGGGCATGCGCCAGGTGCCATCGCTGCCCGCCGGCAGTTGATCGAGCACTGCCCGCAGCGCCATCAGGCCTTGCTCATCGAGCGCTGCGAAAGGCAGGCCGCTGCTGTCCCTGCGAGCCAGTTCCAGGGCGCTGGCGGCCTGTTCACGGCTGTGCTGCAAGGCGGCGAATGCCTGATTAAGGCGTACGCCATCGGCCTGGCGCATAAAGCCCAGCCAGCCGTGCAACAGGTCGCGCACCGCCGTGTGTGACGCGCTGGAGTCGAGCTTGACCTGGACCTGCCAGAGCAACTGCCCGGCGAAGGCGTACAGCACCTTGGTACTGTGCTCGCGCAACCAGCCGCGCTGGCGCAGCTCGGCAAGCCAGCCACCCTCGCGGTTGTCGCACAGGGCCGCGCAGAGCAGCTCCAGTGCCCGCTGCGCCCCGGCCGGCAGGTTTTCCAGGACGAACAGCAGGTCCAGTTCGTCTGCCGCCTGCGACAGGCTCACCGCCTGTGGCGAGAGTGCCGGTGGCGGGGTCTGCACAACCTTGCCACCCTTGGCGAAGAGCCGGCCGTATTCGCGGCCCAATGCCTGCAGTTCGTCCAGTGGTTGAGGGCCGCACAGGCTCAAGGTCATCTGTGCACCTTGGTAGAAGCGCTGGTGAAAGCCGCGCAAGGCTCGCTGGAACGCGGGGGCGTGCAGCGCCAGGCTGTGCCGGTTACCCGCGTGGAAACCACCTAGGGGGTGACCCGGTGCCACCGCCTGAAGCAGAGCAAGCTGGCGCTGGGCTTCAGGGTTGCGCGACCAGGCGATGAATTCGGCGTGGATTACCTCGCGTTCGCCCTGTTGCCGCGCCAGGCCCAAGTCAGGCTCGGCAAGCATCTGGCAAAGCCGCTCCAACCCGCCTGCCAGCGCCGCCGGCGGCACCTCGAAAAAGAACTCGGTGCAGCGCTCGCGGGTGCTGGCATTGACCTGCCCGCCTTGACCCTGGACGTAGCGCATCAGGCCGTCTTGCAGGCCGAAGCGGGCGGTGCCGAGGAAGAACAGGTGTTCGAGAAAATGCGCCAGGCCCGGCCACCGCGCCGGGGCGTCATGGCTACCGGCACTGACCCGCAGCGCGGCGGCGCAGCGCTTGAGGCGTGGGGCATGGCGCAGAACCAGCTGCAGGCCATTGTCCAGGTTCAGGTGGCGAAGGGCGTCAGGCATGGTGGCTCCGGCAAGGCGAAGCCCCATGCTAGCGGATATTCAGCGGTTGTGCGGCAGGCCGTGCAGTTCGCGACGCAGGTCCATCAGGTACGGATAGTCCTGACGTCCTTGCAGCACGCGTTCACGCTCGAGGTCGGCGAGCAGTTGGCACTCGTCACGCCCAGCCATGGCCAACAAACTGCCGTCGGGACCGACGATGCTGCTCTGCCCGCAGTACTGGATATCCCGCTCGGCGCCACAGTAGTTGGCGTAGACCAGGTAACACTGGTTCTCCTGAGCGCGGGCGCGCACGGTGACCTGGCAGATGAAGTCGTGGGGCGTCATGTTGGCCGTTGGCACCAGGATCAATTCGGCACCGTCCAGTGCCAGGCGCCGGGCATTCTCAGGGAACTCGATGTCGTAGCAGATGAGCAAACCCAACTTCCAGCCCTCGAGCTCGACCACTGGGAAATGGTCCGCGCCCGCGCTGAACATGGCGCGATCCAGTTCGCCGAACAGGTGGGTCTTGCGGTAATTGCACAGGCTGCGGCCGTGGGCATCGATCAGTTGCACACTGTTGTAGACCTGGCCGTCCTCGGCGCGCTCCGGATAGCCATAGACAATGGCGATGCGATGGGCCTGGGCGATCTCGACCACGGTCATGGCCGACGCGCCGTCCTCGGCCTCGGCCAGGCGCTCCACGGCGTCGCTGCCGATGTTGTAACCGGTGAGGAACATTTCAGGGCAGACCAGCAACTGCGCGCCCCGGCCGGCGGCCAGGTGTGCCTGCTGCTGCAGGCGCTCGAGGTTGCCGGGCACGTCCAGCGGGCGTGGCGCGCCCTGGAACACAGCGATGCGCATGATGGCTCTCCTTTCAATCGGGCAGGGCGATCGGGCCAATCTCATTGAACACATCGCCAGGGCCGGGGTTGTCCGGGTGGGTATGCCCACCGAAGTGGTTGATGATACCCCACACCGCATTCAGCGAAGTCTGCACCGCGCCTTCCACCCAGGCGGGCGTCCATGACACATCGTCCCCGGCAATGAAGATGCCCCGCTGTTCGGCTGGCATGTCCTGCTGCATGAAGTGTGCGTACATACGCTGGTTGTAGCGGTAGTGGCCCGGCAGCGCGCCCTTGAAGGCCCCGAGGAAGTAGGGGTCGGCCTCCCAGGACACGGTGATCGGGTCGCCGATGATATGGCCTGCGATGTCCAGTTTCGGGTAGATCTTCTTCAGCGCATCGAGGGCCAGCTTGACCCGCTTTTCCACCGGGTGCGGGAGCATCTTCAGGGCGTCGCTCATCCACGAGTACGACAGGCAGATCACCCCGGGCTTGTCGTCGCCGTTGTCGAACAGGTAAGTGCCGCGGGTGAGGCGGTCGGTGAGGGTCATGCTCATCAGGTCACGGCCGGTTTCCGGGTCCTTGTCCTTCCAGAAGGGGCGGTCGACCATGACGAAGGTCTTCGACGACTGCATGTAGCGGGTGCGGTCCAGGGC
>JAEWGL010000195.1 GCA_023388335.1 Pseudomonadota bacterium
GTGTTCGGTCGGGCGCGATCTTTTTGTCGACCCCGGTCAGCTCCCTCTCCGGGGGAGAGGGAACCGATCACGGTGTTCGGTCGGGCGCGATCTTTTGTCGACCCCGGTCAGCGCCCTCTCCCAGGGAGAGAGAACCGATCGCGGTGTTCGGTCGGGCGCGATCTTTTTGTCGACCCCGGTCAGCTCCCTCTCCGGGGGAGAGGGAACCGATCACGGTGTTCGGTCGGGCGCGATCTTTTGTCGACCCCGGTCAGCTCCCTCTCCCTCCGGGAGAGGGTTGGGGTGAGGGCCACGGGCACCACTATCATCCAGCCTGTTTCTTGTCCTTGGCAAACGCCGCCTCCAGCGCTTCGTTGATCGTGCGCAACACCTTCACCCTGGCCCAGCGCTTGTCATTGGCCTCGACCAGCGTCCAGGGGGCTATCTCGGTACTGGTGCGGTCGACCATGTCTTCGACGGCACCGGCATAGTCATTCCACTTGTCGCGATTGCGCCAGTCTTCGTCAGTGATCTTGTAGCGCTTGAAAGAGATCTGCTCACGCTCCTCGAATCGCTCCAGCTGGGTCTGCTGGTCGATCGACAGCCAGAACTTGACCACCACCACTCCAGCATTGGTCAACTGCTCCTCGAAGTCGTTGATCTCGCCAAAGGCGCGCATCCAGTCGCCTTGGCTGCAGAAGCCTTCGACTCGCTCCACCAGCACCCGGCCATACCAGGAACGGTCGAAGACGGTGAACTTGCCGCGTGCCGGGATATGCCGCCAGAAACGCCAGAGGTAGGGCTGGGCGCGCTCTTCCTCGGTGGGTGCGGCGATGGGTACGATGCGGTACTGCCGCGGATCGAGGGCGGCGGCGACGCGGCGGATGGCACCGCCCTTGCCCGCGGCATCGTTGCCCTCGAACACGGCGACCAGGGCGTGCCGACGCATGTGCTTGTGGCGCAGCAGGCGGGCGAGGCGCGCCTGCTCGGTGATCAGCTGCTCCTGGTAATCCTGCTTGTCCAGGCGCAAGGTCATGTCGAGGCTGCCAAGTAGGCCACGATCATCGATGCTCCTCCCCAGCGGCGTGATGTTGCTCTGGCGCTTGGCGCTTGGCTCGCGGGCAAGGGCAGCCTGCAAGCCTTCGAGGAGGATGCGCCCGACCGACAGGCTGCGGTAGTACGGATCGACCCCTTCGATCACGTGCCAAGGGGCGAAGTCGCGGCTGGTGCGGCGCAGCACGCGTTCGCCGAAGCGCACGAAACGGTCATAGGTTTGCGACTGCTGCCAGTCCAGCGGACTGATGCGCCAGCTGTGCAAGGGGTCGTCCTTGAGCGCCTTGAGCCGCGCCTTCATCTGTTTCTTGGAGAGGTGGAACCAGAATTTGAAGATCAGCGCCCCCTCGTCACAGAGCATCTCTTCCAGGCGCTCGGCGCCGCTGATGGCCTGGTCGAGCACGGCATCCTTGAACTGCCCATGCACCCGTCCCTGGAGCATCTGGCTGTACCAGTTGCCGAAGAACACGCCCATTCGCCCCTTGGCCGGCAAGGCCCGCCAGTAGCGCCAGGCCGGAGGCCGGGCAAGTTCTTCGTCGGTCTGCTGGTCGAAGGTGCGCACCTCGATCAGGCGCGGATCCATCCATTCGTTGAGCAACTTGACCGTCTCGCCCTTGCCCGCGCCCTCGATACCGTTGATCAGCACGATGACGGGAAAGCGCGCCTGCTGCTTGAGCTCGTATTGGGCCTCGAGCAAGGCCTCGCGCAGAGCGGGCACTTCGGCCTCGTAGGTTTGCTTGTCGATGCTGTGGCCGATTTCTGCGGATTCGAACATGAACTGCCTCCTTACCTGGATAGGCAAGACTAGCGGATCAGGCGACGCCCTGTCGGCATGTGATGGGCTAGAATGCGTCACCCGCTGTTGCCGAGCCGACCATGTCCGAAAGCACCCTGCCCCCCTACGCCCAGATCGACTGGGACGAACAAGGCCGCCCCCACTCGCGGCAGTACGACGACATCTATTTCTCCAAGGACCAGAGCCTGGAGGAAACCCGCCACGTGTTCATCGAGCAGACCCAACTGCGCCAGCGCATGACCGCGATGGGCGCGCAGGATTGCCTGGTGATCGGCGAGACCGGCTTCGGTACCGGCCTGAATTTCTTCTGCGCCTGGCAGCTGTTCGCCGAGGTGGCGCCGGCCACCGCCCGGCTGCACTTCGTCAGCGTCGAGAAATACCCGCTCAGCCGCGCCGACCTGCGGCGTGCCCTGCAGCTCTGGCCGGAGCTGGCGCCATTCACCACTGCGTTGCTGGAGCAATACGTGGCAGTGCATCCAGGCTTCCAGCAGTTCAGCCTTGCCCAGGGCCGGGTGACCCTGACCCTGCTGATCGGCGACGTGCTCGAGCAGTTGCCGCAGCTCGATGCGCGGGTCGATGCCTGGTTCCTCGACGGCTTCGCGCCGGCGAAGAACCCAGACATGTGGACACCCGAACTCTTTGCCCAGATCGCCCGCCTCTCGGTCCCGGGCACCACCCTGGGCACCTTCACCAGCACCGGCTGGGTGCGCCGTGGGCTGATCGCCGCCGGCTTCGTCATGCGCCGGGTGCCCGGCATTGGCAAGAAGTGGGAGGTCATGGGCGGTGTATTCGAGGGCCAGCCGAGCGAGCAAGCGGCCCCCTGGTATGCCCGGCCACGGCCACCGGCAGGACCACGCGAGGCCTTGGTGATCGGCGCCGGCCTGGCCGGATGCGCCACCGCGGCCAGCCTGGCCGCGCGGGGCTGGCAAGTCAGCGTGCTGGAGCGCCATGATGCCGCGGCCCGGGAAGCTTCCGGCAATCCGCAGGGCGTGCTGTACCTCAAGCTCTCGGCCCATGGGACCGCCCTGTCGCAGTTGATCCTGGCCGGTTTCGGCTACACCCGCCGCTGGCTCGAACGGCTGCAACGCGGTCGCGACTGGGATGCCTGCGGGGTCTTGCAACTGGCTTTCGACGACAAGGAGGCAGCGCGCCAGGCCAAGCTGGCCGGGGCCTTCGACAACTCCCTGCTGCAAAGGCTGGAGCGTGCGCAGGCGGAAGCCATTGCTGGCGTGGCCCTGCCCAGCGGTGGCCTGTTCTATCCCGAGGGCGGCTGGGTGCATCCGCCGGCGTTGTGCCGGGCGCAGCTGCAACAGCCGAACATCCGCCTGCTGGCGCACCATGAGGTGATCAGCCTGCGCAAGGTCGACGGGCTGTGGCAAGCCTGGGACGGTGAGCGCCTGCTGGCGAGCGCGCCGTTGGTGGTGTTGGCCGCCGCTGCCCAGATCCGTACTTTTACGCCCTGCGCGGGTCTGCCGCTCAAGCGTATCCGCGGGCAGATCACTTGTCTGCCTGCCACCGCCGCGAGTCGCGCGTTGGCCACGGTGGTCTGCGCCGACGGCTACGTGGCCCCGCCACGGGATAATGAGCATACCCTTGGCGCCAGTTTCGACTTCCACAACCTGGACCTCACCCCGACTCTCGCCGAGCACCAGGGAAACCTGGGGCTGCTGCAGGACATTTCCAGCGACCTGGCCGAGCGTTTGGGCACGGCCGACATGGACCCGGCCCTGCTCGAAGGACGCGCGGCGTTCCGTTGCACCAGCCCCGACTACCTGCCGATCGTCGGGCCGTTGGCAGACCCTGAGGCCTTTGCCGAAGCCTACGCCGTGCTCGGCAAGGACGCTCGCCAAGTGCCGGACACACCCTGCCCTTGGCTCGAAGGCTTGTATGCCAACAGCGGGCATGGCTCACGTGGGTTGATCACCGCGCCACTGAGTGGGGAGCTGATCGCCGCCTGGGTGAATGGCGAGCCGCTGCCGGTGTCGCGTGCGGTGGCGCAGGCCTGCCACCCGAATCGGTTCATGTTGCGCGAGATGGTCCGCGGGAAGCGGTCCTGAGTCCGGCTCTGGGACTGCTATACGGTCCACTGCAGCGGTCCGACATCCCGGCTACTGACAAAGAACGGTTTTGGAGCCGCCACCATACCTGTGGGCTTGCCCGCGAACACCGGCGAAGCCGGTGCCATGCACCCCGGTACCTGCTTCGCGAGCAAGCTCCACAGGCCGGCCACTTTTATGTCCATTCATCCTATATAACATATTGATCTAAAACTCCTGGAAACCTCATCGGTCACTTCCTAAGTGCCCCAACGTGGGGCATTTTCCCCAACGGCAAAACCGGTAAGGACTTATGTGCGGATTAGCAGGAGTATTGGGAAAGGGGGATTTAAAGGCCTTCAGGGGGTTTTAAATCCCCTTTTGCCCCCTTCCCGAACCGCATTTGGTACGAAAAGTGGTACGAGAAATCATCCGCTATGTAGCTCGGCCAGCGGCGTACGCATCTTCACCTGTCACCATCAACCGTTGGGATATCCAGCGCCCCAAATTTGCCCCGCGCCTCACTGGTTCCCCTCCTCCGGCGTCCTGCCGACCGTTATCACTATCCTCAATGCACCACCTCGTCACTCAGGGCTTGGCTGATCCAGCCTATCTATATACTGTATGCCCATACAGGTAAGAGAGTGACTTACATGACAGCCGATATCCTAGAATTTCCTGACAGGCTCAGCACCGATCTACTCGAGCAGTTGGAAGAATTCGCAGAAAGCTTGCCACTGGGATTCCGCTCAGAACACTGCGAGCCGGCTCGCTCGATGCTGGGCTGGAGTATCGAGGCATTGGCTTTCCGTTCAAAGGTCTCTCCAGAAGCGGTAACCCGCCTCGAGCACGGCAAGGAGCTGAACAGAGTGACCATGCAGGCGCTTGCCTTTGCTCTTGAGAAAGAGGGCCTAATCTTTTTCCCTGGCCACCCTCCGATGCGGGGAGCAAATTGCGCTGGTGGCACGTCAGACCCACGCCGTCGGGACGACTATCACCTACTTGAATAACCTTTCACCGGCGCCCCTCAGGTTGTCGTACTCCTGCTGGCACTGCTCCCCCGCTATTCGGGCGCGGTCATAAGCTTGCGCCAGTTCTCCCGCTCGAGCATCAGCTCGTGTGAGCAGGTCGGCGAGCACCATGGCGCGGGTGGCTGGGCTGTAACGAGCTATTAATAGTCAAACCTACCTATAAAAAAGGCCAGCATGAGGAGCTCATGCTGGCCTTTTTTATCAACAGCCGTTAACGATTGTCGTCGCTCTGACGGCCTCCGCCGTGGCTGTGTTGCCCGCCCACTCGACCGGCCTCAGAAGCTTTCTCACGATCGTTTGCAAAATTACCGCCGGAAGCTTCTCCACCTTTACGACCGGCTTCGGAGGCGCGTTCCGGATCGTTTTTGAAATTGCCGCCTGACGCTTGACCGCCTTTATGGCCAGCTTCAGATGCGCGTTGCGGGTCATTGGCAAAATTGCCGCCCGAAGCTTGTCCACCTTTTTGCCCAGCCATAGACGCTTTTTCCCGATCATTGGCAAAATTGCCTGGATTATTCTGCGCGCTACCGCCTTGATTTTTGGTCTGATCTTGATTGTTAGCCATGATCTCTAACCTCTTCTCAAATCACACAGGACATTCTGTGTCCTCTTCCGAGCCTCTGAACACTTCTTCTGCTCAGGCCATTTCTCCAAGGACCGACGAATTGCGTTAAAGGTTGACAGAGGTAACTATTGGTACGCACGAAGCTGTTGTGACCTAAATGTCATACCTGCATACAGCCAGCGCGCTTACCAGTTGCTTCTCATAGCCGATCCGCTGGCGGCGCTCGGCCAGCAGTGCACGGACCTTCACCTCGAGGCTGTCGCCTTTCTTGAGCCCGACGGCAGCCCAGGGCGGGACAGCAACCTCCGGCGCTCGGCATGGCACCTGGACAGGCACCTCGACGCGGACGGTTCGGGTCTCGGGCTCAGCACGACCAGCACAGCCGACGAGTAGCAGGCCCGCCAGCAGGCCGGCAGCCAACCCAGAAACCATGCGGCTTACAGCCTGAATTGGAAGGCGCAACAGGCCGGGCAGGCCCACCCCTGAAATGGTCATAGCCCAAGCTCCTTGTCGATGATCGAGGTGGCAGCCGCGCATTCGTCACCGCCGGTCCGCTCCTGCTGCAGGCGGTTTGCTGCGGCGTAGTCGACCTGGGCTTCGACCTTCGCAGCGCCTACCGCCTGTTCCGCCCTGGCCTGTCGTTCGTTTCCGGCCAGGACCAGCTCGCCCAGCTTCAGACCCTGGTCCTTGGCCAGTTCCTCAAGGTTGCCTCGGGCGGCCTTGCAGCTCGCCAGCAGGCCATTGGTATCGTCAAGTAGCGGCCGGTAATGACGGGATGACTGCCATCCACCAGCGGCAGCCCCTAGACCGAATACCAGCAGAGCGCCGAGTAATAGCCCAAGCGGTTTGCTTATCAGATTTTCCATTGTTCTCCGAGTGCCGACATGCTGATGGCTGACGATTGTCCGAAATTGAGAGCGCTAAAAACCTTCGCCAGTTGTCTGAATGGCTTCCAGAAATCGTCATTACAGTTGCCGACTCGGCTAGTTCCGTTATGGTGGATAGAGGGCCGAACAAGACGACAAACGGATCAGGAGGAGCTATGCGACGGAGAGGCGCTGTTTTTTGGAACTGGGCTGATCCAGTCCTTCATTCTCGAATACACGATGAAGTGCTTGATGACGGCACACTAATCGATGTTCAAGTCCGACTTTCTCGGACTGGCACCACTCAGATGTTCATCGGCATCTATGGCGGTTGTGGCGAGGCGCTGCATGAAGAAACCTACGACGCCCGACCAGGCGAAACCATGACCAGAGCGCTTGCCTGGGGAGTAGGCCGTGCACGCAAGCTAGTATGCGAAGGTTTCCCTGTACCTATGAAGAATGCAGCTGCTCAAAGTAGGTATTGACTCTAGTCAATTGCAGGGTGGACGCTGCTTAACGAAGCGCCCGCCGCACGCCCTCATCGATCACCGCGGCCTTGTACGGATTGCCGCCGTTCTCATGGATGATGATGCTCAGCGCCATCCCGCGCAGGGTGGCCGGGTCCTTGATGTTGATCGGGTCGGTGGGTCTCACGTTCAGGCGCTTGGCCACGGCCGCAGCGTAGGCCTGGGTGTTGTTTTCGTTGCTTGGCGCCCAGCGGTTCACTGTCTCGAGCACTGTGTCGATGCCCTTTCCCCCCACGCCGGGCATGCCGTCCTTGCCGCGGTAGTTGATGAGCAACTTGCCCAGGGCTCGGATGCCGTTCTCAGGGGAGTCGAAGCGGGCGAACCGCGGCTTGGTCACGCCCTGCTCCAGGCCCAGCTGGCCTACCCAGTCATTGCGGGGGTTGAAATCGATGTTGCCGGGGTTGTTGTTGCGTACACCGCGAGCGGTCATAGGTTTTCTCCAGGCGAAAAAAGCCCGCACTGGGCGGGCTCTGAGGTTCTGCACGGAGCGAGTGTCTTTTCTCGCGCACGCGCGTCCTATGAGAACAAGCTCATTAGGAGGATGTGATGCACATAGGAATAGCTGCGGTCTTGATGGCGTATGCGTTGCTGGCTGGTTGCTCTAACATGTCGAGCGGCAGTCTCTCCGACACGCAGCCCCAGGGTATTCCCTGCGATGCAGATCCACCGAACCAGCCAGGTTGCCATTCGCGTCAGGTGCGCGATGGTTGGTGGAACGATCGCAAATACTGACGGCCAAGCTCAGAAGCTCAAGCGGCCGGCGCCTCGGTTTCCGGCTCGGTCACCGGTTCGGCCGGATCCTTCGCCGTGACGGTGACCTTGGCGGTGTACTCCTTCAGCACCTGAGCGGTGTACACCTGGGCCGTCGGAAACTGGTTCAGGATCTCCCGGGCGCGCGCGTCGGCCTCCGTCTGGGTGGCGTAGCGGGTGCTG
>JAEWGL010000205.1 GCA_023388335.1 Pseudomonadota bacterium
GCCAGACTGGCAAGATCGTCGCGCCGCAGCTGTACATCGCCGTCGGTATCTCGGGCGCGATCCAGCACCTGGCGGGCATGAAGGACTCCAAGGTGATCGTCGCGATCAACAAGGACGAAGAGGCGCCGATCTTCCAGGTCGCCGACTACGGCCTGGTCGCCGACCTGTTCGAAGCGGTTCCGGAGCTGGAAAAGCTGGTCTGATCCGCCTGCTTCACTTATAAAGAACCCGGCCCTCATTCCCTGAGGGCCGGGTTTTTTCGTCTATGGGCTACAAGGAGTCAAGGCATGGCGTGGTTCGGCCGAATGGGCGCGGCGCTGGCGTGCGGTGCGGCATTGCTGGCGCCGACGGTGATGGCGGCGGGTAAATGCGAGCGCCTGGTGGCCACTGGCAGCCCGGATGCGCCCCCCTATTCCTGGCAGGACCCAAAAGACCCGCGGCACCTGATCGGCGCCAACGTCGACCTGGTGCGCCAAGTGGCTGGCGAGCTGGGGCTGACGGTCGATGTGCTGCATGCCGGCAGGCGCGAGCAGGCCTTGGAAGAGGTGCGCAGCGGGCGCATGGACCTGTTGCTCGATACACCCCTGCAGGTCAGCGAACTGACCGCGCTGGACTATGTCCATCCGCCTTTGCAGCTCAACGAATACCTGGTCTGGACCCGGCATGACTCGCCCTTGGTCTACGAGGGGCCGGCCGACCTGCAGCACTACCAGGGCAGCGTCTCGGCCAAGGCGCGGTTGACGCCTGCTTTTGACACCTTCGCCAAGGCGCAGCTCAATCTGGTACCGGCGCAGAATCTCACGCAGGCCTTCCAGAAGCTGGTGCTTGGCCAGGTCGATTATGTGCTGGCGGGCCGTTATTCGGGCATGGCCATGACCCAGAGCCTGGGCATGAGCGATGACCTGATCGCTCGTGGTCTGCCACTGGACCGGCCGGGCCTGTACCTCAGCCTGTCGCACAACTCGGCCTGCAACGACGCTTGGTTGCGCGGACAACTGGCAAAAAAACTGACAGAATTGCCCATCTCCGGTGTGTCCCAGGCGGTGTTGCAGCGCAATGTCGAGCGCTGGAAAGCACAGATGCAGGCACCGCTGGACGTCCCTAAACAGTAGGAAGATTGTGTGAGAATCCAACCGCTACTCCTCGCCCTGGCCTTGCTAGGCCTGGCTGGCTGCGCCAATGATCCGGCCCCCGATGAACAGCTGCGCCTCTCCGAACAGGCCCTCGAGCAGGCCAAGGCCGTGGGTGCCACCGACCAGGTCGCGGAATTCAAGCTGGCTGAAGACAAGCTGACGCGCGCCCGGGCCAACATGACCTCCGAGGACTTCCGCGATGCGCGCATGCGAGCCGAACAGGCCGAGCTCGATGCGCGCCTGGCCGAGGCACGGGTGCTGACCCAGAAGAGCGAGGAACAGCTCGAGCTGCTGCAATCGCGGGTCAAGCGCTTGCGCAAGCAGTTGGAGGTGCAGCCATGAAGGCGCTCAAGCCATTGGCGGCCCTGACGTTGCTGGCCGTGGTCGGCCTGCAGGGTTGCGCCAGCCAGCGCAGCGAGTCGGCACTGGACGAAGCGGGAGCAACCTTCCAGAAGGTCAAGGATGATTCCGATGTACTGCGCAGCGCCCCGCGTGACGTGATTCGCGCCGGTGAATCGCTGGCGCGTGCCGAGCGTCTGTCCAGTTATGTCGGTACCGGCGCCGATGTGCGCCATTACGCCTACCTGAGCCAGCGCTACAGCGAGATCGCCCGCGAGCATGCGAAGCTGGCTGGCAACCAAGAGCGCCTGGCCAAGCTCGACCTCGAGCGCCAGCGCCTGCAGCTCGCTCTGCGTGAGGCCAAGCTTGCCAGCGTGCAGCAGCAGGGCAAGTGGCTGGAAGCGCAGATCGTCAGTCTGGCTACCGAACAAGGTGATCGCGGCCTGGTCATGACGCTGGGCGATGTGCTGTTCGATACCGGACGTGCCGAGCTCAAGAATTCCGCCAGTCGTACCGTGCTCAAGCTGGTGCAGTTCCTCCAGCTCAACCCGCGGCGCTTGGTACGCATCGAAGGGTATACCGACAGCACCGGCACCGCCGAGGACAACCTCGCGTTGTCCCGCGACCGTGCCCAAGCCGTGGCGGACATGCTGGTCGACCTGGGGGTCGATGAAAAGCGCATTCAGGTCGAGGGCTACGGTGACCAGTACCCGATCGAGGCCAATGCTTCCGAGCGGGGCAGGGCGCAGAACCGTCGGGTCGAGATTGTCTTCTCCGACGACAAGGGCAAGCTCGCCCCAGGGCGCTAAAGAAAGGCCGCGATCTAAAACCCGGTGCTCCACCGGGTTTTTTCTGCGCGTTGGGTAGAGAGGTGGATGCGCCACACTGTGATTGTCACGCCACCGTATTATTGATTATTGTGTGATCTGTCCCAGTACACTTGGCAACTGTTACGGTATTCTGGCTCTGCTTGAGTCACACAAGAACAATGAAACTGCCCGCGTCCCGAGAGTTCCGCCATGACCAACCTGCTGCTCTACCAGCGCATTGCCCAGCAACTGGCCGATGATATCCGTCGGGGTGTCTACCAGCCGGGCGAACGCGTGCCCTCGGTGCGCAAGATGAGCGCCCAGCTCAATGTCAGCCACGCCACTGTATTGCAGGCCTATGCCAATCTGGAGGACCAAGGGCTGATCCGCGCCCGGCCGCAGTCTGGCTACTATGTGCACCAGACCCCGGCACTGACCGCGCAGACGCCTGACATTGCCCGGGTGGAGCGCCCGGGCCTGGTGACCCGTGCCAGTATCATCCAGCAAGTCCTCACCGAAGCCCGCCGCGACGGCGTGTTCCCGTTCGGCGCGGCGGTGCCGCATGTGGAGTACTTGCCGGTGCGGGCGCTGCACCAGCAGTTGGCCAAGGTCACGCGGTTTCACAGTCCGCGGGCGTTCAGCTACATGTTCAGCCCTGGTTTCGAGCCGCTGCGTCGGCAGATCGCGATCCGCATGCGTGATGCCGGTGTGATGGTCGATCCGAGCGAGGTGGTGGTCACCCACGGCTGCGTCGATGCGCTGCAGATGTCGTTGCGGGTGCTGACCCGTCCCGGTGACCTGATTGCCGCCGAATCGCCTACCTATTACGGCCTCCTGCAACTGGCTGACCTGCTGGGCCTGAAGGTCATCGAGATCCCCAGCGACCCGTTTACCGGTATCAGCCTGGAAGCCTTGCAGCTGGCGGCCAACCAGTGGTCGATCAAGGCCCTGGTGCTGACCTCGCGGTTGAGCAACCCACTGGGTGGAACCATTCCCGAGGAGCGCCAGAAGCAATTGCTGCGCCTGGCGTCTGATTTCGATATCCAGATCATCGAGGACGACATCTACGGCGAGCTGATGTTCGAGCAGGGTCGCAGCAAGGCGCTCAAGGCGTTCGATCGGCTGGACCGAGTGATCTACTGTTCGAGTTTTTCCAAGACCCTGTCGCCGGGTGTGCGCATCGGCTGGATGGTTCCCGGGCGCTACCGCGACGAGATCCAGCGTCTACAGACCTTTACCACCCACTCGGCCTGCAGCGTGACCCAGATGGGCGTGGCCGCTTACCTGGAAAACGGCGGCTACGACCGCCACTTGCGCTTCATCCGCCAGGAGTACCGCAAGAACCTCAGTGCCTACCAGTTGGCGGTACAGCAGCATTTCCCGCAAGGCACGCAGATGACCCGGCCCACGGGCGGGTTCATTCTATGGGTCAGTTTGCCGGGACGGGTCAATACCCAGGAGTTGCACGTCAGGGCGCTGCAGCAGGGCATCAGCATCGCGCCGGGGCTGATCTTTAGCAACACCGAGCAATTCAACCATTGCATCCGGCTCAACTGCGCGATTCCCTGGAACAAGGAGGCGGAACGGGCGGTGATGACCCTGGGGTTGCTGGCCAATCAATTGTGCCAGGAGTCCACTGCCGCCCTGTTCTAGGGTTGCCAGGCGCGCCGGGAACAGCGAGCATAGGGTTTTTGGCAGATGGCCATGGTGCCCATGAAGTGCTTGCGTTTTCTCGGCTTGCTTCTTTGCCTGGCCTGCGTGGGGCTGACAGGCGGTCTGGCGCATGCCGCGCAGGCAGCCCCGGCTGCCAAGCCTGCCGAGGCCAAGAGCAAGGCCGGCGCCGCCGCCAAGCCCGTGCGCAAGCAGGCATCCAAGCCACGCCAGGCGCCCAGGAACAAGCGCAAGACGGCCGACAAGGCCGTGACCAAGCCGCTGCCAAAGGCCAAGCTGGACTTGAGTCTTCCTCCTGGGATGGTCGAGAAGCTCGAGCCCGATGTCGACGATGCGCCGCTGGCGCATAAACCCGTGCTGCCAGCGATGTTCACCGAGAAGCCGGCCACGGACAGCCCATTCCAGCTCAACGGCCGGCTGATCAGCAACGAGATGGACTTGCAGTTACGCAACGACAGCCGCCGTGATGTCGAGGGCGCGGCCATCGATTTCGAGTTCCGCCAGTAGTCAGAGCGACTGACTGGCGGGTCACCCTGGATTTCATCCTGCCAGCAATTTCAAACGCCTGTTCGTGCGGTTACTATCCAGCATCTCTCATCCCGTCCTGCCCTGGAGGATCCTGTTGTCATGAATTGCCGTGAGGGCTGCGGCGCCTGCTGCATTGCCCCTTCCATCAGTTCGCCGATCCCCGGAATGCCCAAGGGCAAGCCGGCCGGCGAGCGTTGCCTGCACCTGTCCGAGGTCAACCTGTGCGGGTTGTTCGAAAAGCCTGAGCGGCCTGAAGTCTGCGGTGGCTTCAAGGCAGATGTGCAAGTGTGCGGCAGTGACCGTGACGACGCCATCAGGATTCTCGGATGGCTGGAGCAGGTGACGGCGGCGTGAGAGCCTGGATCTTCGACAACAAGGAACAAGATGATGAGATCGTTCACGCGTATTGCACTGCTGTGTGGGGCAGGGGTCATGCTGGCACCGGCCGCCCAGGCGGAGAATTGGCAGGTGGTCAAGGATGAGCAGGGTATCAAGGTCTCGCTCAGTGAGGTCGCCGGCTCCCAGTACAAGGCCTACCGTGGCGTAACCCTGATTCAGGCGCCGCTGGCCAAGGTCAGGGCGCTGCAGGAGGACGTGGCGGGCGCCTGTGCCTGGATCCACGAATGCAAGACACAGAAGTTGCTCAAGCACGAGGGCGACCAGAGCTGGACCTATAGCCAGTTCAATACGCCCTGGCCGGTGACGCCACGTGACTCCATCGTGCGTGTCACCACCGTGCAGGAGGCTGACGGCAGCCTGGTGCGCAAGCTGGAGGGGCAGCCTACCAATCTGCCGGATGAGAAAGGCTTCGTTCGTGTGTCGCAGGTCAAGGGTTTCTGGAAGCTGGTGCCCAAGGGCGACAGCACCGAGGTGACCTATCAGGTGCATACCGAACCTGGCGGCAGCGTGCCGTCGTGGCTGGCGAACAAATTCGTGGTGGAGGCGCCGTTCAATACCTTGAAGGGATTGAAGGCGAAGGCGGAGAAGCCGTAATGCTGTAGGCGCGGCGATGCCCGACGTTGTCGGTCGGGGTCGACGGACAGGCAGCACAGTAGAACGAGAAAGGCTGCCCGAAGGCAGCCTTTCTGGTGTTCGGCTCTGCCGGGCAGGGCTTACTTGCGCTCTTCGAGCTTGACGATGTCGCGCTTCTCGTAACCGGTGTACAGTTGGCGCGGACGGCCAATCTTGTACGGGCTGGAGAGCATTTCCTTCCAGTGCGAGATCCAGCCTACGGTGCGCGCGAGGGCGAAGATCACGGTGAACATGCTGGTTGGAATGCCGATCGCCTTGAGGATGATCCCCGAATAGAAGTCGACGTTCGGGTACAGCGAGCGCTCGATGAAGTACGGATCGGTCAGGGCGATCTCTTCCAGGCGCATGGCCAGTTCCAGCTGCGGGTCGTTCTTGATGCCCAGCTCGCGCAGGACTTCGTCGCAGGTCTGCTTCATCACAGTGGCGCGTGGATCGCGGTTCTTGTACACGCGGTGACCGAAGCCCATGAGCTTGAACGGATCGTTCTTGTCCTTGGCCTTGGCGATGAAGGTGTCGATGTTCGAGACATCGCCAATTTCATCGAGCATGGTCAGTACCGCTTCGTTGGCACCGCCGTGGGCCGGGCCCCAGAGCGCGGCGATACCGGCGGCGATACAGGCGAACGGGTTGGCACCCGAGGAGCCTGCCAGGCGCACGGTGGAGGTGGACGCATTTTGCTCGTGGTCGGCGTGGAGGATGAAGATGCGGTCCATCGCCTTGGCCAGCACCGGGCTGATCGGTTTGATCTCGCACGGGGTGTTGAACATCATGTGCAGGAAGTTTTCCGCGTAGGTCAGGTCGTTACGCGGGTACATCATGGGCTGGCCCATGGAGTACTTGTAGACCATCGCCGCCAGGGTAGGCATCTTGGCGACCAGGCGGACCGCGGAGATTTCGCGGTGCTGCGGGTTATTGATGTCCAGGGAGTCGTGGTAGAACGCCGAGAGGGCGCCAACCACGCCGCACATCACGGCCATCGGGTGGGCGTCGCGACGGAAGCCGTTGAAGAAGGTCTTCAGCTGCTCGTGGACCATGGTGTGGTTCTTCACGGTGCTGACGAACTGAGCCTTCTGCTCGGCATTGGGCAATTCGCCGTTGAGCAGCAGGTAGCAGGTTTCAAGGTAGTCCGATTGTTCGGCGAGCTGTTCGATCGGATAGCCGCGGTGCAGCAGGACACCCTTGTCGCCGTCGATGTAGGTGATCTTCGACTCGCACGATGCGGTCGCCATGAAACCGGGGTCGAACGTGAAGTGGCCCGTGGCCCCCAGCCCTCGCACGTCGATAACATCGGGACCAACGGTGCCGGTTAAAATGGGCAGCTCGACGGGGGCTGCGCCCTCGATGACCAACTGCGCTTTTTTGTCAGCCATGTGGCCTCCTATTAATGCTTGAAATCATCAGACAGACCCCCCACGCAGGGCCCGCACCACTATAGAGGGATAAATTCGAATGTCAATTTGCCTAAAGGCTGGTTGAAAAGCCCTCGCAGGCCCCGTTTTCCGCGAAATTCTCGCCCATTTACGCCTTTTATTCGCTAAAGGCAATGCGCTATTTGGGCTAACCCCTCACGTTGTCATAAGCAGCCTAACTGTCTATACTCGGCAGCCGACCGCCAAGGGCTTGCAAGCCCGTTCTGCTGGGGGTCGTCGCTCCCTGGGTGGTGGGTACCTGACCAGTACACTTACCAACAACTTTGCCCTGTTAGCTAGGGGCTCTTCAGTGTGAAAAAAGCCGTGAAAAGCCAACGACCTGTAAACCTAGACCTAAGGACCATCAAACTTCCGATCACTGCCTACACGTCCATTCTTCACCGTATCTCCGGCGTCATCCTGTTCGTCGGCCTGGCCATCATGCTCTATGCACTGGGCAAGTCGCTGGGTTCCGAGGAAGGGTTCGGGGAAGTGAAGGCGGGGCTGACCAGCCCGCTGGCCAAGCTGGTGATCTGGGGCCTGCTGTCCGCCTTGCTGTATCACCTGGTGGCGGGTGTTCGTCACCTGATCATGGACATGGGCATCGGCGAAACGCTGGAAGGCGGCAAGCTGGGCTCGAAAATCGTCATCGTCATTTCCGTGGTGGTGATCGTTCTGGCGGGAGTTTGGATATGGTAACCAATGTCACGAACCTGTCGCGTTCGGGCCTCTATGACTGGATGGCGCAGCGCGTATCTGCGGTCGTTCTCGCGGCTTATTTCATCTTCCTGATCGGATACCTCGTGGCGCATCCGGGCATCGATTATGTCCAGTGGCACGCCCTGTTCTCCAACAATGCGATGCGGATTTTCAGTCTGCTGGCTCTCGTTGCCCTGGGCGCTCACGCCTGGGTCGGCATGTGGACCATCGCCACCGACTACCTGACGCCGATGGCATTCGGCAAGTCGGCGACTGCGATCCGTTTCCTGTTCCAGGCTGTGTGTGGCGTCGCGATGTTCGCCTACTTCGTCTGGGGTGTGCAGATTCTCTGGGGTATCTGATTCATGGCTATCATTCCAACGATTTCTTTCGACGCCATCATTGTTGGTGGCGGCGGTGCCGGCATGCGCGCTGCGCTGCAGCTGGCGCAGGGCGGTCACAAGACCGCTGTGATCACCAAGGTCTTTCCGACCCGTTCGCACACCGTTTCGGCCCAGGGTGGCATCACCTGCGCCATCGCCTCGGCCGACCCGAACGACGACTGGCGCTGGCACATGTACGACACCGTCAAGGGCTCCGATTACATCGGTGACCAGGACGCCATCGAATACATGTGTCAGGAAGGCCCGGCCGCGGTCTTCGAGCTGGACCACATGGGCCTGCCGTTCTCGCGTACCGAAACCGGCCGTATCTACCAGCGTCCGTTCGGTGGCCAGTCCAAGGACTTCGGCAAGGGCGGCCAGGCGGCGCGTACCTGCGCGGCGTCCGACCGTACCGGCCACGCCCTGCTGCACACCCTGTACCAGGGCAACCTGAA
Source organism: Pseudomonadota bacterium (assembly GCA_023388335.1). Taxonomy (GTDB): domain Bacteria; phylum Pseudomonadota; class Gammaproteobacteria; order Pseudomonadales; family Pseudomonadaceae; genus Aquipseudomonas. The sequence goes on from JAEWGL010000205.1 coordinate 8,459, forward strand.
GGCGGGCACCACCTTCCTCAACGAGTACTATGCCGTTGACCTGGTGAAGAACCAGGATGGCGCGTTCGTCGGTGTGATTGCGATCTGCATCGAAACCGGCGAAACCCAGTACATCCGCTCCAAGGCCACCGTGCTGGCCACCGGCGGTGCAGGCCGTATCTACGCCTCCACCACCAACGCCCTGATCAACACCGGTGACGGTGTTGGTATGGCCCTGCGCGCCGGTGTACCGGTGCAGGACATCGAGATGTGGCAGTTCCACCCGACCGGCATTGCCGGCGCTGGTGTACTGGTCACCGAAGGTTGCCGTGGTGAAGGTGGTTACCTGATCAACAAGCACGGCGAGCGCTTCATGGAGCGTTATGCCCCGAACGCCAAGGACCTTGCCGGTCGTGACGTCGTGGCCCGTTCCATGGTCAAGGAAATCATCGCCGGCAACGGCTGTGGCCCTGACGGCGACCACGTGATGCTCAAGCTCGACCACCTCGGCGAGGAAGTGCTGCACAGCCGCCTGCCAGGTATCTGCGAGCTGTCCAAGACCTTCGCCCACGTCGACCCTGTGGTTGCGCCGGTGCCGGTCGTTCCGACCTGCCACTACATGATGGGCGGCGTTGCCACCAACATTCATGGCCAGGCCATCACCCAGGACGCCAACGGCGTGGACCAGATCATTCCAGGTCTGTTCGCGGTCGGTGAAGTGGCGTGTGTATCGGTTCACGGCGCCAATCGCCTGGGCGGCAACTCGCTGCTCGACCTGGTGGTGTTCGGCCGTGCCGCCGGCCTGCACCTGGAAAAGGCGCTGACCGACGGTATCGAATACCGCGATGCCAGCGACACCGACGTCGAGGTTGCACTCAACCGCCTGAACAAGCTCAACGAGCGCACCGAGGGCGAGGACGTCGCCACCCTGCGCCGCGAGCTGCAGAGCTGCATGCAGAACTACTTCGGTGTGTTCCGTACCGGCGAATACATGCAGAAGGGTATCGAGCAGCTGGCTGGCCTGCGCGAGCGCATCGCCAACGTCAAGATCAACGACAAGTCCCAGGCGTTCAATACTGCGCGTATCGAAGCATTGGAACTCCAGAACCTTCTGGAAGTCGCAGAAGCAACTGCCATCGCGGCAGAAGTGCGCAAAGAGTCGCGCGGCGCTCATGCCCGTGAAGACTTCGAAGACCGTGACGATGAGAATTGGCTGTGCCACACCCTGTACTTCCCAGGTGAGAAGCGGGTTGCCAAGCGTGCAGTCAACTTCGCGCCGAAGACCGTACCGGCGTTCGAACCAAAAGTCCGGACTTACTAAGGGTGCCCGCCATGTTGAAAGTAGAAGTTTATCGTTACAACCCGGACACCGACACTGCGCCGCACATGCAGGCGTTCCAGGTCGATACCGGTGGCAAGGACCTGATGGTGCTGGACGTGCTGGCGCTGATCAAGGAGCAGGACGAGGGCTTCTCGTACCGTCGCTCCTGCCGTGAAGGCGTCTGCGGTTCCGATGGCATGAACATCAACGGCAAGAACGGCCTGGCCTGCATCACGCCGCTGTCGGCGGTGGTCAAGGGCAACAAGCTGGTCCTGCGCCCGCTGCCTGGCTTGCCGGTCATTCGTGACTTGGTCGTCGATATGAGCATCTTCTACAAGCAGTACGAGAAGGTGAAGCCGTTCCTGCAGAACGACACGCCGGCACCGGCCATCGAGCGTCTGCAGTCGCCTGAAGAACGCGAAAAGCTGGACGGTCTGTACGAGTGCATTCTGTGCGCGTGCTGTTCGACCTCCTGCCCGTCCTTCTGGTGGAACCCGGACAAGTTCCTGGGCCCGGCCGCTCTGTTGCAGGCCTATCGCTTCCTGGCCGACAGCCGTGACACCAAGACCGAGGAACGCCTGGCGTCCCTGGATGACCCGTTCAGCGTATTCCGCTGCCGCGGGATCATGAATTGCGTAAGCGTTTGCCCGAAAGGTCTGAACCCAACCAAGGCGATCGGCCACGTGCGTAACATGCTGCTGCAAAGCGGCACCTGATTCTGAAACTGTTGTACCCGTAGTACGCCAAGGTGCGGGCGCTAGCCCGCACCGTGGTGAAACCCGAGCCAGGGCCCACAAAGCCCGCGCTCTTACCTATGAAGATATGAGACCAGCAGGGGCTTCCGGGCTGGTACCCGGAAAATCTGTAGGATCCTTGGTGGCTTGGTTCAGTCGCTGTTCTAGGGCTTTTCCCTGCTTGCTGTGGCTCTTGCCGATCAGTCCCCTAACCGAGGGTGACCAAGCATGCAAGAAAGCGTGATGCAGCGCATGTGGGAAAGCGCCCACCTTTCAGGTGGTAACGCTGCATATGTGGAAGAGCTCTACGAGCTTTACCTGCACGACCCTAACGCTGTGCCAGAAGAGTGGCGCACTTACTTCCAGAAGTTGCCCGCCGAAGGCAGCACCGCTACCGATGTATCGCACTCGACGATCCGCGACCATTTCGTACTGCTGGCGAAGAACCAGCGCCGCGCCCAACCGGTATCTGCCGGGAGCGTGAGCAGCGAACACGAGAAGAAGCAGGTTGAAGTGCTGCGATTGATCCAGGCCTATCGTATGCGCGGCCATCAGGCTGCCAAGCTCGACCCCTTGGGGTTGTGGCAGCGCCCTGCGCCCGTAGACCTGTCGATCAATCATTACGGCTTGACCAATGCCGATCTTGATACGACCTTCCGTGCCGGCGACCTGTTCATCGGCAAAGAGGAGGCGAGCCTACGTGAAATTCTCGACGCGCTGGAGAAGACATATTGTCGCACCATCGGCGCCGAGTTCACCCACATCGTCGACTCCGAGCAGCGCAGCTGGTTCCAGCAGCGTCTGGAGAGCGTGCGTGGCCGCCCTGAATTCTCCGCCGACATTCAAAGCCACCTGCTCGAGCGCATCACCGCGGCCGAGGGCCTGGAGAAGTACCTGGGCACCAAGTACCCGGGCACCAAGCGGTTCGGCCTGGAAGGTGGTGAAAGCCTGATTCCGATGCTGGACGAGATGATCCAGCGCTCTGGTTCCTACGGCACCAAGGAAGTGGTTATCGGCATGGCCCACCGCGGCCGTCTGAACGTGCTGGTCAACACCTTTGGCAAGAACCCGCGCGAGCTGTTCGACGAGTTCGAAGGCAAGAAGAAGGTCGAGCTGGGTTCCGGTGACGTCAAATATCACCAGGGCTTCTCGTCCAACGTGATGACCAGCGGTGGCGAAGTCCACCTGGCCATGGCGTTCAACCCCTCCCACCTGGAAATCGTCTCGCCAGTGGTGGAAGGCTCGGTTCGCGCCCGTCAGGATCGTCGCAACGATACCGTTGGCGACAAAGTCCTGCCGATTTCCCTCCACGGTGACGCGGCCTTCGCCGGTCAAGGCGTGGTCATGGAAACCTTCCAGATGTCGCAGACCCGCGGTTTCAAGACCGGCGGCACCGTGCACATCGTGATCAACAACCAGGTCGGTTTCACCATCAGCAACCCGCTGGACTCGCGTTCCACCGAATACTGCACCGACGTCGCCAAGATGAT
>JAEWGL010000219.1 GCA_023388335.1 Pseudomonadota bacterium
TCCTTGGCCTGACGAATCAGCGCGTATTCCTGGCCACCCTGATAGATCGGCACCGTGAGCTGCCCGACCACCGAACCCACCATCTGGTTCTGAACCGCATCGGAGGTGTTCCAGCCCTGCTGGATACTGCCGCTGACAGTGACCACCGGGTACAGCGCACCCTCGTTCACCCTCACCTGCAACTGCGCAACGTCCACGCCGTATTCGGCGGCCATCACCGCCGGATTCTCGGACTGGCCCTGCGCCACCGCCAGATCGAGCGTCCGCGGAACGAAGCGGTCCACCGGCGTGCCGTTGGCGAGCCGGCCGGGATCGACGCCGATGACCCGGCGGTAGGCGGCGCGGGAGGTGGTGAGGTTGGCCTGCGCTGCCAGGAATTGCGACTGCGCCGCAGCGACGCGCGATTCGGCCTGCGCCACGTCGGTTCGCGTCACCTCGCCGACATTGAAGCGGTCGCGAGTCTGGCGCAGTTGCTCCTGAATGACTTCGACGTTGCGCTGCTGCAACTCGAGAACGGCGGCATCGCGCAGCACATTCATATAGACGGTGGCCGCGTCGAGCAGCACGGTCTGCTCGATCACCCGCAGCGTCTCGCGGGCCGAGAAGACCTGGGCCTCCGCCTGACGGGTGCGGTTGGCGGTCTGGAAACCGTTGAAGAGGGTCTGCTGGATCGTCGCGCCGACGCTGGCCGGATTGAAGCGCGTGGACTCACGATTGCGGCTGCCGACCGTGCCAACCGTCCTGCCCTGGCGCAGGACCGGCACCTGCACTTCGGAGGTGGTCTCGGTCCAGGTCACGCCATTGCTGTAGGTACCGCTGATCTGCGGCCGATAACCGGACAGGGCCTGCGGCACCGCTTCGTCGGTGGCGCGCACCAAAGCGCGCTGGGCGTTGATCTGCGGATTGTTCTGGTATGCCTGCACCAGCGCCTGTTCGAGGCTGGTCGATCCGCCATTACCCGTACGCGCGGCGACCACACGGCGGTCGGCGGCAAAGCCTTCCGCGCAGGCCATCACAAGTGCGGCGGCCAAAACAAACGATCCCGCACGCGCCAGCGACATTAATCCCCCCGGATTAGGCCAAGCACCCTGGGCAGGTCCTGATGGACCGCATCGAGCGCTTAACACCTCAGCAACTATAGCTCCCAATCCGCCGTATAGAAGCCCCGGCCGCCCTTCTCAACGAAAACATATGACAGTGAGTGTTTCGGGATACACGTACCCCCAGAACTGACCCAGAACGGGTCAGAACGAGAAGGCGGCGGGCCGCGAAAACCCCGGCAGGACCGTGCCGGCCGCATCGAAAATGGTGCGCGGGGTGATTTCATCCGAATCGCGGCGGTAAAGTACGGCCTTTGCGGCCGGTCCAGCGCCGCGAATGCAGGCGAGGCGCCCTCCATCAGCAAGCTGGCGGCACAACGACGCAGGATCCTGCTCGGTCGCCCCTTCCAGCAGAATCGCGTCGTAAGGCCCGCCCGCCGCGTAGCCCTCCGCGAGTCGGCCCTCGACGACCGTGATCGTGTCGATGCCGGCAAGGTTGGCCCTGGCCTGCGCGGCGAGGCCCTCGTCCTCCTCCAGCGCCACCACCGAGGCACCGATTCGCGCCATCAGGGCCGCCGCATAGCCCGTGGCACAGCCCACATCGAGAACGCGGGTATCGGGCGACAGCTCCAGCGCCTGCAGCATCTTGGCCAGCACCATCGGCATCAGCAGACGGCGCGAATCGGTTCCGACCGGCAGGTCGAGATCGAGGTAAGCCAATCCGGCCTGCCTGGCCGGCACGAATCGCTCGCGCGGAACCGACAGCATCGCCTGGATGACCAGCCGGTCGGTGACATCGGCGGTACGGACCTGCCCGTCCACCATCGTTCGGCGCAAAGTTGCAAAATCAGCCATGGCTTCGTCCAGATGAGAACGGCCAGCTTCTGCGGCAGTGCGGTGGAAAACGCAAGATCGCGAACCACTGCACAACTGCCACGGAATGTTGCCCCCCTGACCTCACTCCTATATGACGACTGCGCAAGGCGACGTGGCGGAGTGGTTACGCAGCGGTCTGCAAAACCGTTTACACCGGTTCAATTCCGGTCGTCGCCTCCATCGCTTCAGGTTTCTGCCGAAAGGCGTCTGAAGCGCTTGCAATCGAGCGAGGCTTTGCTATAGCCGCGCCTGTGTTCCCCGGTAGCTCAGTGGTAGAGCAACCGGCTGTTAACCGGTTGGTCGCTGGTTCGAATCCGGCCCGGGGAGCCAAATATATTCGAGCGCATAGACAGGCCCTTCGGGGCCGTTTTCGTGTGAGGGCACGGCGTCCGGGCAAACGCCTGTGTTGCGGGCCGGATGCCCGCCTGCGTAGTTCGAGCGACAGCTCAAAACTTGCGATTGCGTGCTCACCTTTTTTGTAGACACTATGCCCCCGGCACTATTGGCGGGGCGCCTTATGAAGCTTCAAGTCTGCGTGGGCCTGTCCCTGCTGCTGGCAGCGGTCGCGATGTCCGATACCGCCGGCGCCCAAAAGTCCGGCGGGATATCCGCACAGAAAAAGGGCAATTCCTGCTTCGATCTTTGCATGATCATGGTCGGAAGTGGCCCGAAGCTCAGCGTCTGCCAGAGCCGGTGCGAGGCCAAGCGCGCGATGAAGCGCGGCACGCAGTAGCTCGGGGCGTGCCCCCGCTGATCCCGCGGCTGCTACCGCACTGCAACACGATGACGTGAGCCCTCCTCCCCGGCTTCCCACCCACCCTTATGTGCGTGGCGGGGACCCGGTTACGGGGAGATCAGATCATGACAACGCAGACGCTTCGCGAAGCGACCAGTTTTCCAGCCATCGTCACGGCCGCCTTTTTTGTCCGCAATGCCGCCGTCATCGCCCTTCTCGCCGCGATGACGCTGCTGTCGCTCCTGTATGCATAATCCCGCCGGAGCAGGACGTGGCCCGGCGGGCTCGCGCGCGGCATCGGGTCGATGCCGCGGCGCGATACTGACCGATCCGGTCAGAAGCGATAGTTCAGGCCGGCGCGCAGAATATGCGTGTCGCTTGATCCGTCGATGATGGCCACCCGGGGAATCGCCGGGACATCATTGGGCGTGCCGGCATAGAGATATTCGAGCTTCGCCGTCCAACGATCCACAAGCGCCCATTCGACGCCGCCGCCGACCGTCCAGGTCCAGAAGCTCTGGCTCGATGAGAATGGTCCAACGCCCGTGACATTGCCGTCGATCTCGCTCTTGCCGTAGAGCGCACCGCCGGTGGCGTAGACCATCATGCGGTCCCAGGCATAACCGACGCGGCCGCGGATGGTGCCGAACCACGGCGTTTCCGCGTTGAACGCGGTCCTGTTGCCGCCTGCGATACCGACCACATTGCCCTCACCTGTCGAGCCCTGGAAATCCAGTTCGACGCCGACCACCCAAGGCCCGGTCTGCCAATTGTAGCCAGCCTGAATGCCGCCGAGGAAACCATCGCCGCTGCCGGAGACCGTACCGCGACCGCCGCCGCTCGCGATGTCGGCACTGCCGTCCGTCCAGCCCCAGCCGACATTGCCGCCGACATAGAAGCCGGTCCAGTCGTACAG
>JAEWGL010000266.1 GCA_023388335.1 Pseudomonadota bacterium
GAAGCTTCTCGATTTCACCCGAGACATCCTGCAAATTTCTCAGTCTGGAACCAACTGGCGCCTCCCGAACTTTAAGCAGTCTTGTGTGGTGCAATCTTTGATCAATGATATCGAACAGCAAGCACTCACTCCATCCGCGACTCGTAATTTCTTCAAGGGTGACCTGACGCTGGCATCCCCGCCAGACACGCTTATGCGCGATCTTGAAACACCCATCTCACGTGACGCAACCCTGCAAGAGGATACATGTAATGACTGGGACGATCGAAACTAAAATCTTGAACCAAAGACAACTGAAAAACATGAGAGTCGGCGTAATCGGTATAGGGGCGATGGGCAGTGGAATCGTCATCAGCCTACTGAGAAATCATGTGACTTGTTTTTTTTGCAGCGGCCCGTCCAGGCTTAATTCAGAACATTTACGGACTGCGGGCGCACGTGAACTGGAGACTCCTGCGGAGCTTACAGCAAGCTGCGATGTAATAATTTTGTCACTGCCCAAAACCGAAGATGTCGTCGACATTTGCGGCAGAATTTTAGGGACTAACGATGCTAGCTCACTCACAACAACATTGTTAATTGACACCACTACGGCAGACCCAGGCCGGACTGGCGAGCTTTCAACTAAGTTGGCGAGCGCTGGAATATCTTATGCTGCAGCGCCACTTACGAAGGGGCCTGCCGACGTACGGCGAGGGGCTGCCAACGCCATTCTGGGCTCGTCGGAAAGCACTAGAGCCCTCTGCAGACTCGTTTTATCGACGTTCTGCGAGTATATCCTTGATGTTTCAGGCGCGCAGACGGCGCAGCGAATCAAGCTTATCAACAATGCTCTTTCCATGGGTGTGGTCGCATTGACTTCGGAAGCAATTCAGGCCGCACACCTGCACAATATCGATATTGAATTATTAAACCAGTTATTCGATCGTGGCGGCGTAAAAAACAAGTTATCTCAAAGTCTGATCGAGTCCGTGCAGGAAAATTCGTCGAGCAAGCTGGAGTTCCGTATAGAGCATGCCTATAAAGACTTAAGATCATTCCTTGACATCTGTAACAATCACCGTGACTTCATGGTTACCGTGAGCGTAGCAAATAGGTTTCAGGACAAGATAAGACAAGGCCTTGGACATTATAATCTTTATCGCATTGTCAACAGCACGTCTGAACGGTAGGAGTACAGCATGACCTTACAGCTCCCTTTCGACTCTTGGTTCGATGCCTACATACCGAAACTTGAAAATGAACTCCTCACCTATTTGCGCATTGAGACATTTTCGGGACAAGAATCCCTTGCCTTTTCTTTTCTAGAAAACCTGCTCGAAACGTATAATTTTGACTACCGCTATCAATCTTGTGACAGCAAGCTTTACGAGCATCACGCCTACACAAAGAATACTGGCCATCGCGACAGTGATAGTATCAGGGCGGAATGGAGTCCATCCAAGAAAGTCATAACTAGAATCGTGTTTAACTCTCATATCGATGTTGTCCCCATACCTGAGGAAGCTCGTGCAGAACTTGACGTCCGACGCATAGGCGATTGGATACATGGCCGAGGAGCATGTGACACAAAGGGAAATTTGTTTATTCTACTCGGCGCGCTCAAGTATATGCAGCACGCTGCAATTTCATGTAACTATGCCGTTACGCTCGACTTGGTAAGCTCGGAAGAGACTGGCGGAAATGGTACGCTTTCACTGCTTAGCGAGCCTCATGATTATGCGCTTGCAGTCGTATTCGAGCCTACGCAACTAATGCTTCACAACGGACACAGGGGGTGCCTAACCTGCGAAATCGAAATCGTCGGTAAAGGCGTTCACATGGGCAGCGACTCAGCTGGCTTATCAGCCATCGTAGTCGCAAGGCATATTTGTCAGGCACTTGAAGATTTGAACTCCGCTCGACTAGTGAAAGCTCGGGAGGACGTGAGCTTCAAAATATGGAAGCGCCCTATACAGATTAACGTTGGAAAAATTCGGGGCGGCGAATGGCCTGGAAGTGTACCAGAGCGCTGCACAATCACATGCAATATCGGATTTTTACCGAATGAGGCACTGGAATATATTGAGCATTTGATTCAACACACAGCGAATACTGCTATTGCGGGCTATGACGAGGCAACTCTGTCCTTCAACTTCGACGCTGGATTGAGAAACAAGGCGTATCTCTCACCGCAAAACGAGCACATCCAACGCTTAAACTTGGCCTTGCAGGCCGTTTCCGAAACGACGCGACCTCTCCCTATGTATGCTTGGTGCGCGAGTTGCGATGCTAGACACTATGCGCTTGAAGCAGAAATACCAACGGTTATTTTTGGTGCCGGAAACCTCGCCGACGCACATTCTTCAAACGAAAAAATCAGTATTTCGGAAATAAAGTCCGGAATACTAACTATCGTCAAGTTTCTCAGCGAGAACTTCAAGGAGGATCCTAATGAATAATATTGAAACCGTCATACTCAACTCTGACGAGATGCGCCGCAACCTCGCAGCTCGCAACATGACCATGGACCTAGATACGCTACTAGCCTCCTATAATCTCTACAAGAATACGAAACAGCGCTATGAGCAGCTTCGTGCCGAGTCGAATAAAATAACTGACTTACTTCAACAGACAACTGAAGTAGTTCGCCGTACTGAACTTATACAGGCCGCAAAGAAAAACAAGCTACTCCTAGCAGAGCTCAAGCCTGCTGTCGACGATGCAGCGCAGATCTATACTGCGCTTCTTGCACAGCTGCCGAATTGGACATCACCCGACGTCCCACTAGGCCACTCGGATGCGGATAACCAGATCCTTAACGTGGATGGCCAACCTTCTCAATTCAACTTCGCGGTCAAGGACCATGTGGAGATGGGCAAGCTCCATGACATCATCGACTTTGATGCCGGCGCCAAGGTTGCCGGTTCGAAGTTCTACTTTCTGCGTAGGGAAGCCGTACTCCTTCAACACGCGCTCAAGAGTTATGTCTTCGAGAAATGCATGGCCGCGGGATTCATCCCGCTTTCAACCCCCGACGTCGCTCACGACCACATACTTCAAGGGGTGGGCTTTTCGCCGAGAGGGGATGAAAGCAATACCTACCAACTGCAAGGGTTGGACAAGAGCCTGATCGCTACGGCGGAGATCTGCGTGGGCGGCATGCATGCCAACGAGATCATCGCCGGGCCGTCGCTACCGCTGATGTATGTCGCGGAGAGTCATTGTTTCCGCAGGGAAGCCGGCGCTGCCGGGCAGTCAAGCAAAGGGCTTTACCGTGTGCATCAGTTCGAGAAGATAGAGTTGTTCATTCTCTGCGCGCCGGAAGACAGTGAGCGGCTGCATGATCAATTGCTTGCCCTGCAAGAGGATATCTATCAAGGGCTCGGGATCGCCTACCGGGTGGTCTTGAACTGCACCGGCGATCTCGGCGCCCCGGCGTTCAAAAAATACGATGTCGAGGCGTGGATGCCTGGCAAAGGCGCTGGCGAATACGGGGAAATCACCTCGGCAAGCAACTGCACTGACTATCAGGCCAGGCGCTTGAATATCCGCTACCGCCCAAGTCCGGCAAGCAAACCCCAGTACCTTCACACGCTCAATGGAACGGCGATGGCGTTGGGCAGGACGATGGTGGCGATCATGGAAAACTTTCAGTGTGCTGACGGATCGTTCAGGATCCCTGAGGCATTATGGAAATATCTGCCTTTTAAAAAAGTGGGATAGCTGCTTGTGCGAAGGGCCGCCTTCCTTGGCAGTCCAGCCGCACGGCGCTCAGGCCGCATTGCGAAGTTCCACAGTCATCTCCGGACCTGGAGCTTCGCGTTTTCAGGGTGGGAGGCGAACCCTGCTCGCCTCCCACCCATGGTCCAACAAAGACTACCGAACGGGTCCCGTCATCATCCCATGCGCGATATCCTCAACCAGCACCTTGGCCATGCCGCTCAAGTAGTGCGCTTCCCCAGACCATTTGTCCATTGCCATCTACACCGTAACCGCTCCATGAACCACACATTCAAAGCCGCCAGTTGATCCCGGATGCTGTGCTCCCGATTTCTTTCTGGAGCCCTCCCGCCATGATGCGCCCCGACGCCAAAGTCGAGAAAGTGTACCTGTACCCCAAGCCCGTCGACTTTCGAAAATCTATCGATGGCTTGGCGGCCCTGGTGGAGCTGGATATAAAGGTCGCTGTCTTCGATCCCGTGCTTTTCGTATTTCTGAATCGCCACCGTAACCGAGTGAAAATCCTTTACTGGGAGCGCAACGGCTTCTGTCTTTGGCTTAAGCGCCTCGAGTCCGAGCGCTTCCAAACCTCTCCTGATGCCACGGACGAGGCCATCGTCCTGACAGTGCAGGAATTGAACTGGTTACTGGACGGATTTGATCTGTGGCGCAACCGTCCGCACAAGGTTTTGACTCCAAGATTTGTTGCCTGACGGGTATAATCCAGGGCATGCGACCCTTGCCCGAAGACCTCCCTGATGATCCTGTTCTGCTCAAGCAAATGTTGCTTGAGGCATTCAGCCGTCAGGAGGTAACCGCAGAGGCATACGAGACTCATATTGTCGATCTGAAAGAACAGATCAAGTTGTTGCGTGACCGTATCTTTGGCCGCAAATCTGAACGACCGTAGAGCCCAACACGCCGCAACTGGCGCTGTTCAATGAACCCGAAAGCGAGCCGATGCCTGCGGCCGGCGATGCTGACGAGGAAGTCGTTGCTCCTGCGCCACGCCGTGGCAAGCGCAAGCCATTGTCAGCGGATCTGCCGCGTATTGAAGTCATCCACGAGCTGCCCGAACACGCACTGATCTGTGCCTGCGGTTGCCGTAAGCATGTGATCAGCGAAGAAACCAGCGAACAGCTGGATATCGTGCCGATGCAGATCCGGGTCATCAAACACATCCGCAAGTCTATGGTTGCCGAGGTTGTGAGTCGGCCCCGGTCACTGCCGACAAACCTGCGCAGTTGATCGAAAAGAGCATGGCCAGCCCGAGCGTGTTGGCCATGCTGTTAACCACCAAATATGTCGACGGCTTGCCGCTGCATCGTTTTGAAGCGGTGCTAAGTCGGCATGGCATAGAAATCCCGCGGCAAACGCTGGCCCGCTGGATTATCCAGTGCGGTGAACATCTGCAACCGCTATTGAATCTGATGCGCGACCGGCTGCTGGAAAGCCCGGTCATCCACTGCGATGAAACCCGCGTCCAGGTGCTTAAAGATCCGGATCAAGACCCGACCAGCCAATCCTGGATGTGGGTACAGGCCAGCGGGCCACCGGATCGAAAAGTCGTGCTGTTTGACTACACTTCCAGCCGCGCGCAGGACGTGCCGCTGCGCCTGCTGGAAAGTTATCGTGGCTACGTGATGACCGACGACTATGCGGGTTACAACGCGTTGGCGTTGCAACCGGGCGTGGGGCGCCTGGCATGCATGGCCCATGCGCGGCGCAAATTTATCGAAGCACAAAAAGTGCAGCCCAAGGGCAAGACGGGGCGTGCCGATATCGCGCTGACGATGATCAATAAGTTGTACGGCATCGAGCGTGAACTGAAAGACGGCAGCGACGAGCAGCGATTTATCGGCCGGCAGGAAAAGAGCCTGCCGATCCTGGCTCAGTTGAAAAGCTGGCTGGATAAAACTCAGTCCCAAGTGACGCCGCAAAGCGTGCTGGGCAAGGCGGTTAATTATCTGGCGAACAACTGGAGCCGGCTGGAGCGTTATACGGAGGCTGGTTTTTTACCGATCGACAACAATGCCGCCGAAAGAGCGATAAAGCCGTTTGTGACGACCCGTTCATTGTGCACCTCCTTCTGAAGTCCCGTAAACATGGGGAGTTGGCCTTGGGCATCGACGCGACACGGCCGATGTTTGCGGGCGATAGCCGCTGTGACGTCTTCGCTTTGCAGATATCTGGCCCGAATTTGGTAGGGAGCATCCGGTACGACCTGTTCTGCGGCCAGAATCCGATCCTTGATAAGACGGCGGATCACATGATTGGTTACGCCCAACTGGGTGGCCGCTTCGGTCATGGTTACCCACTCGCCGTTCTTCTGCGCCGAACGTTAGGCGTGTATTCCATGCACCCTGCGAAGTGAACTGACACGGCTCGCTGTCCACGTTTTTCCCTGACCTGAGCGCATCCCCATCCGGTTTAGCGAGGCAGCAACGTCTTGGTCTGACCATCGGCTCGCCATACTGCGGATCACCGCGAGCGCCTCATCTGGCGTGCGACAGTCATGCTCGCCTGATTTGGGCTTGCGCACTCGCAGCTGTGAGTGCTGACCACCTTGCCAATGAATGGTCAAAATGACCTCGCGATTCTTTTCGTCAATATCAGCAACAATATTCGTGATCAAAGTCCGCGTAAGCTGCTGGCGCGCACGCATGGTCACGCCCGGTGCATTCCATGCTGCCTGGAGATCTTCGGCAAGTCCGACAAAGTCGCGCGTAGCGGCGCCTGACACCGGTGTGTTTATGCTCTCCAAGCGCGCCTCGCAGTCTTGCACCCGCCGCAGTGCTGCTTCCCAACTCTTCTCAAGTTGTGCCGCGATCAGGCGGTTATCAGGGTCACAAGCCGCGTAGCGTCGCTCGGCGAGCGAGGCTTCATATCGGGCCTGTTGCAGTTCCAATTCCACAACACGCTGCTGTTCATTCAAGGTTTCCATGTGCATTCGCTCCGCTTGCAGAGCTGCCTCGATCGCCATTGGTTCGACCGCGCGCACAAGCTCCCCGACAATGGCAGCCTCTACACGAGAGCCGCCGAAGCTCATGCAGCGGGGTATATCTGGCATCAGGTTAGGACGATTACAGCGGTAGACTGGTTGTCCGGGCGAGCGACCGGTATACGCGGTCGATAGGCGGCGTCCGCATCGTGCGCATGAAAGCAGGCCTGCCAGCAGTGCCCGTCCACCACGCCCCGATTTCACTTCGCCAACTTTGCCATAAGCATTAGCAGCGAGTTGCTTCTGATTGCGTTCGAACTCCGCCCAGTCAATATAGCCTTCGTGATGTTCCTTGAGCAGAACCTCCCACTCTTCAAGCGGCTTAGTGTGACCGTAGCTATTGCGCGCACGCCCCTCAATGATCTCTGTGTGTTTCTCGCTTCTGCCGTAGCCATAGGCCCCAGCGTAGAACGGATTCTTGAGAACCGAAATCACGTTACGATAGCGGATCAGCGTCCAATCGAAGGCCACCAGAGTCTTGCTATCGGAAGGACGCGGAAAGTGAATCTGCTCGGCCCGCAGTGATAACAGCACTTGCCGCGCGCTGCCCAGTTGGCGAAACCGTGAAAAAATCAGCTGTATCACTTCCTGTAACCGAAGATTTGGGTCGAGCCCCAGACCGGCTTCACGATGCCAGATATAACCTATTGGTACGCTGATGCGCAGCTCACCACGACGCGCCTTGGCGCGTGCTGCGTCTCGCATTCGGGCACGTAGAACACTGAGTTCGAACTCGTTGATGCTGCCCTTCATGCCCAGTAGCAGCCGATCATTAGGGCTGCACGGGTCATAGACCCCATCCATATCTATCACGCGAGCATCGACCAAGCCGCAGAGCTCAAGCAGATGATGCCAGTCACGCCCATTACGCGCGAGTCGGGATGCATCCAGGCACAGAACCGCGCCAACCTCTCCGGCACAAAGCCAAGCAAGAAGCCGCTCAAAGCCAGGCCTGGCTACCGTTCCGCTGGCTGATCGACCGAGGTCGTCATCAATCACTTCAACTTGGCTGAATCCTTGACGCCGTGCTACCTCAACCAGCTCGTATTGGCGGCGTTTGCTTTCGAGATTGGTTTGGACTTGGGTCTGAGTCGACTGCCGGACATACACCACTGCTTTGCGTTTAAGTACCGTAGTGGGTAAACGATCAGTATTCATCATCGCTCCCCTTTATCGCGCCGGTAGCGGCCTGAATTAGCAGGGTGGTCAGATGAGTCAGTATTTTCGTGCGCTGCGCCTGGCTTAACCCGCGAAGCTCTACCGCCTCGAACGCTATGCTGATCTGGCGTTGCGGTGTCGACTGCAGCCTTGCTCGAACTCTTCTTGGTGAAGTATGCATCGCGCTTCTCCCGGACAATATTGGAACTGTCCGGCGAGTCTCTCCGTAAACCCTGCTCAATAAGAAGTTGGTGCAGGCCGCGCAAAGCTGTCACGCTGACCAATGGCTCACCGAGCGTCATGTTTATGCATGTGACGGGATCCAGCATCCACGCGGCAATGATGATGACTACCCCGGAGCTTTCCTCAACATAGTCGATCCGACCTGCACTACGTTGCTCGCTGTTTCGAAGCCTGACACGACGCCCATATAACGGATGCCAGCGATAATGGATTTCCACGTCTTGCCCGATATGGGCAGAATGGTCGGGAACTGGTCATCGGGCGCAAGGCCTGGCTGTTCAGTGATACGCCCAGGGGCGCATCAGCCAGTGCGCAGATCTACAGTTTGGTGGAAACCGCCAAAGCCAACGGCCAAGAGCCTTATACGTGGCTGCGCCATGTACTCGAAAAGCTGCCGCATGCGCAGTCGGTGGCGGACTATGAAGCGCTTCTGCCGTGGAGCTGCTTCCCAGAGATGCCACGGTGAACCCGATCCCTGCTTTGCGGTAGGTGGGGATCATGGATCGGATACGCTCAAAGGCTTCCTCTTGTGCATGTCGCGAGACATAGCGGCGCTGGGCTTTTGTGCATTGGGCTTTGAGTGCACATCCAGCGCAGTCGCTGACTGCCGCCTGGTAGATCCGGTCGCCTTTGTGACGTTGTTTCAGGGTTAGCCAGTGACCTGCCGGGCACTGGTACCGATCCTGTTCAGCATCGTAGGTAAAGTCCTTGCGCTCGAATAATGTTTCGCCACTGGATTCGAAGTTCGGTGTGGCGGTACATAGACGGTGATGGCAGCCTCCTCGCACGCCTGGAACTGCTGGCCATTTGAGTAGCCCATATCGGCTGTTACGGCCAGCGTGTCCTGCCCCAGCTCGTCCTTGGCAGCTTTGGCCATGGGCTCGAGCTGCTTGCGGTCGTCGCCATCTTGCGTCACCTCGTGGTGCAAAATCAGACAATGTTCTGCATCGACGGCAGACTGCACGTTATAGGCAACACGCGCCCCCTTTGGTGTGCGCATCATTCGGGCATCGCTTTCGTGCGTGTTGAATTGCTCCAGCCCCATCGACTTCATCAAGGCTTGGCAACTGCGGTTGTCCTGCTGCTTGGCTTCAAGCTTCGCCAGTGCAGCCTTGATCGCACGGCGATCAACCACTTGCTCACCTTCAGCCTTGTCAGCGGCGTCCAGGTCGGCCAGATATTGGGCGATGCGCTTATCCAGCTTTTCATCCTGGCGCTTGAGTTGGTTCAAGTTCAAATGACGTCGTGAGGAAGCCACTGCCTGGAACTTGCTGCCGTCGATCGCAACCAGATCACCGGCAATCAAGCCGGCGGCTCGGCAGAACCGCACAAAGGCACGGCATGTCGCAACGAAGGCGACTTTGTTGTTCTTGCGAAAATCGGCGATGGTCTTGAATTCGGGTTTGAGCCGGTTGATCAACCACATCACTTCGATGTTGCGCTGACACTCAGCTTCCAGCCGCCGCGACGAGCGAATGCACTGAAAATAGCCATAGAGGTAAAGCTTGAGCTGGTCGGCGGGATCGTAAGAGGGGCGCCCAGTGGCCTTGGGTTGGGCCTTGTCAAAACCTAACTGCCCCAGATCCAGCTTGGCGACATACAGGTCGATGACCCGTACGAGGTGATCTTCCGGGATCAGTTCCTCCAGCGAGACCGGGAACAAACTGGTCTGACTGCGGGACTCTCCTTGTATGTAGGCCATAACGAAAAATGCTCCGAATCTTTCGATACGGAGCATTTTCCTAAAGGGCCGCGCAGATTGCTAGGTTTTCACACAGTCCGTTCCGGGGCGCTTTTTTATGCGTGTCATGGTGTGGCGCCGCTTCGCGGGCCAGTCGAGGCGCCGGACCGCCGCTCCGGCAGGGTTCAGCTAAATCAATGAGCTAGCGTTTGTTCTATGAGCGGGCTTGCCCGCGAAGACCAGTGGCACCAGCGCAACAGTCCTCAGGCGAACCCCTGCTGCCGCCACGCCTCGTAGACGGTGACGGCCACCGTGTTGGACAGGTTCAGGCTGCGGCAGCCCGGGCGCATGGGCAGGCGCAGGCGCTGCTCGGTGGGCAGGCTGTCCAGCACTTCGGCAGGCAGGCCGCGGCTTTCGGGGCCGAACAGGAAGGCATCACCCGGTTGATAGGCGACTTCATGGAAGGGGTGAGAGCCCTTGGTGGTAAAGGCGAACAGCCGCGGCTGGCCGAGGCTTTCCAGGCATCCGGCCAGGCTCTCGTGACGCCTGAGCGTGGCATACTCGTGATAATCCAGGCCCGCCCGGCGAAGGCGCTTGTCATCCAGTTCGAAACCTATCGGTTCGATCAGGTGCAGGTCGCAGCCGCTGTTGGCGCAGAGCCGGATAATGTTGCCGGTATTCGGCGGAATCTCTGGTTGGAAGAGGATGACGTGAAACATGCACGGCTCCGAGCGTGAAGATAGTGAGCATTCTACCCCTGAACCGGACCCACGTTCGAAGGCCTGGCCGCGCGTGCTGTTTTCCCTGGCCTTGTTTGGGCTGCTGGTGGGTTTGATGATCGGCCGCTTGACGGCCCCCGACACGCGGGTGCTGGAACAGGTGGAGGTGGTCGAAGCGGGGTTGGACCTGTGGTTCAACGAAGAACCCAAGCTGCATGGCGAGACGGTGGAGGGCACCTTGGCGCTGCTCTTCGAGGCCGAAGGCAAGGTCCAGCGCGGCCAACTACGGATGCAGGGCAAGCCCGTCAGCTGGCGTGTTCAGAAGAGTGATGTGGGCTTGCTGTTGACCCTGGTCGCCGCGCGTCCCCTGCGTGGCGACTGGGCCGGTGCAGAGGACGCGGGGCGTTGGCGGGTGCAGGTGAGGCTGCACGAATAAAAGAGGGGATTTCCCGGCCTGCCTGTACCGAGGTCCCCAAAACTGGAGGTACCTAGGTTATTGCAGGTGTCGTGCCAGTTTTGCAAAGGCCACGAATACTGGGGTTTGGCCGTGCTCTACAGGGTTCAGTCGGGAAATTGTGCCTTCAGGCGGTGCAGGGGGCACAGGATCGGTGCAGGTGTTGGTTGCATGCCTTGAGTGTTGTAGCGTCCTTGAGCCCGAGCGCCGCGCGGGCGGCGCTCGGGCTCAAGGACGCAGGCTGGCGCGATCAATGCTCCTCGCCGTCATCTTCCTCGCCACCATCGACCTTCATCCCCAGCTCCTTGACCTTGCGCGTCAATGTGTTGCGTCCCCATCCCAGCAGCACGGCGGCATCGCGGCGGCGACCAGCGGTGTGCTTGAGGGCGGTCTCGATCATGATGCGCTCGAAGCTGGGCACCGCGCTGTCGAGCAGATTGGACTGGCCGCGGGTCAGCGCCTGGTCGGCCCACTGGCGCAGCGCTTGCTCCCAGTTGGTCACGGGGACGGTATCCTGGGGCAGGTTGAGCAGTTCCGGCGGCAGGTCGCCAATCAGCACTTCACGGCTGGACGCCATCACAGTGATCCAGCGGCAGGTGTTCTCCAACTGGCGCACGTTGCCGGGCCAAGGCAGGTTGCGGATGAACGCCTCGGTCTCTGGCTTGAGCACCTTGGGCTCGACCGCCAGCTCCTGGGCCGCTCGGCCAAGAAAGTGACGAGCCAGGGCCGGGATGTCTTCGCGGCGGTCGGCAAGGCGCGGAATATGGATGCGGATCACATTCAGGCGGTGGAACAGGTCTTCCCGAAACTTGCCGGCCTGCACCAGGGTTTCCAGGTTCTGGTGCGTGGCGGCGATGATGCGCACGTCGACCTTGACCGGCACATGGCCGCCCACCCGATAGAACTCGCCATCGGCCAGCACGCGCAGCAGGCGGGTCTGGGTGTCGGCCGGCATGTCGCCGATCTCGTCGAGGAACAAGGTGCCGCCGTCGGCCTGCTCGAAGCGACCCCGGCGCAGGTTGGCCGCGCCGGTAAAGGCGCCTTTCTCGTGGCCGAACAGCTCAGACTCCATCAGGTCCTTGGGAATCGCGGCCATGTTCAGCGCGATGAATGGCGAGGCCGCGCGCGGGCTGTGCCGGTGCAGGGCGTGGGCGACCAGTTCCTTGCCGGTGCCGGACTCGCCGTTGATCAACACGGTGATATTGGAGTGGCTGAGGCGGCCAATGGCGCGGAATACCTCTTGCATCGCCGGTGCTTCACCGATGATCTCTGGGGTGCGGGTCAGGGCGGGGGGCGTATCCAGCCCCTGCTGTTCCTGCGCGTGCTGATTGGCGCGCTTGACCAGCGACACGGCCTCATCGACGTCGAATGGCTTGGGCAGGTACTCGAAGGCGCCTCCTTGGTAGGAGGCCACCGCGCTGTCCAGGTCGGAGTGTGCGGTCATGATGATGACGGGCAGTCGTGGGTGCTGCTCGCGGATCTGCGCCAGCAGGTCAAGGCCACTGGCGCCGGGCATGCGAATGTCGGAGATGATCACGTCCGGTTGCTGCCGGGCCAGGCGGCCCATGACGCCGTCGGCACTGTCGAAGCTCTGGGTGGTCATGCCTTCCTGTTGCAGGGCTTTTTCCAGGACCCAGCGGATAGAACGATCATCGTCGACGATCCACACGGTTTCACTTCGGCTCATGAGGCAGTGGCTCCTTGTTCCAGTGGCAGGAAGATCGAAAAGGTGGTGTGGCCGGGGTGGCTTTCACATTCGATCAGGCCCTGGTGCTGGCTGATGATGTTCTGGGTAATGGCCAGGCCGAGCCCGGTACCGTCCGGGCGTCCGCTGACCATGGGATAGAAGAGCGTGTCCTGTAGCTGTGCAGGGATGCCGGGGCCGTTGTCGATGAGCTCGACGCGTGCCACCAGCCGATGGCGGGTGTGGCCGATGGTGAACTGACGCATGGCTCGGCTGCGCAAGGTAATGCGGCCCAGGCGCAGCTCGTTCTGGCTGCTGATGGCCTGCATGGCATTGCGCACGATGTTCAGCACGGCCTGGATCATCTGCTCGCGGTCGATCAGGACATCGGGCAGGCTCGGGTCGTAATCGCGCACCAAGGTGATGCATCCCTGGCTCTCGGCCTCGACCAGACTGCACACCCGTTCGAGCACCTCGTGGATGTTGGTCATGGCCAGAGACGGCAGCTTGTTCGAGCCGAGCATGCGATCGACCAGGTTACGCAGGCGGTCGGCTTCCTCGATGATCACATTGGTGTAGTCGCGCAGGTCGTCCTCGGGCAGTTCGCGGGCCAGCAGCTGCGCCGCGCCACGGATGCCACCCAGCGGGTTCTTGATCTCGTGGGCCAGGCCGCGCACCAGCATCTTGGTGGTTTCCTGCTTGGACAGCTGCGCCTCTTCCTTGGTGATGCGCAGCAGCCGGTCGCGCGGGTGGACCTCAAGCAGCAGCAGGGTCTGGCCCTGGTTGAGGATCGGCGTGACAGCGTAGTCGACGGTCAGGTTCTGACCGGTCAATGAGGTCAGTTGGGCTTCGCGCTTGGTGAAGGGGTGGGCCTGTTCGACGGCCTGGCGCAAGGAGTTGAGCGCCTCGGTCGATTCGGTGAACAGCTCGCTGATGAACTGCCCATGGCTGCGCTGGCCGCTGATGGCCAGAAGCATTTCGGCCGCCGGGTTCATGTACTCAAGGCACAGTTCGGCATTGAGCAGGAGGGTGGCGGTAGTCAGGTTGTCCAGGAGCAGACGGTGCTGTGCATCGCTGATGGTCATGGGGTGTCGTTGACCTCTTTTGGCACATGGCACCCCCGGCTGTGCCAGGGGTGGGCGCGCTGGTAATCCGCTGATCCGAAGAAAATGCAAAAAACAAACCAAGGCTCCGAAAAGAAGCGGGAATACTGGAGAAAGACCTGTCTTTGCGCGGATTGGGCCTACAAAGCCCTGCTTTGCCAATGGTCATGAACCAAAGTGGGGTAGCCCCAGGTCAGATCACTGCTTCTGTGCACCAATATAGAGCATAGGCGTTTCACGGTTTTTTTCGCACAGTTGTCCGCTGGCACGGACCAAGGCCAAGTAGCGCAGAGCATCATGGGTACGGTGGGCCAGGGTGTGGGCCAACAGTTCGCTGCAGCGTGGCACAGGCGTTTGATCGAACGCGGCAAGACGCTCGAGCAGCTGCGATTGCAGGCGGTCGAGGCGTGGGCGCAGTTGCCCGTGCAGGTCCTGGCGCGGCGTGGCCGGCGCCTGTTGCTGCAGTTGCCAGTGGGAGAGGGCGGTGTACTGGAGCAGCTTGTTGGCCTCCATCTGGTCGCTGAAGAAGGCTTCGGCGCGGTCCGGGCTTAGCCGGTAGTCAGGGGCGGTCTCGCGCACGCTGGCAATGACCTGGCGCTCGCGGGAGGTCGCCTGGACGGGCTGGCGCTGGTCCCATTTGTGCAGCGCCACGGCCTCGGCAAGGTCCAGGCGCTGTTCCATGCCCTCAAGCAAAGACTCCAGCGCGCTGTCTGGCTGAGCGGATGAGGTACAACCTTGCAGGGCAAACAGGAAAAACGTGACGAGACGAAAAGAGCGCATGGTGATCTCCTGGGAACGAGAGCCGAGTGTGTCGTGGCGCTCGGTTTGTCCCCAGTCAGACGGCTCCTGATTTCATGTAGGAAAAAGAAAAATGGCCTCACAAAGGAGGCCATTTTCGGGGGATGCCGCAGACGCTGCGCGTCAATGCATCAGACGCTGTAGTACAGGTCGTATTCCAGCGGGTGAACGAAGGTACGGACCTTGATTTCTTCTTCCGACTTCAGGTCGATGTAGGCATTGATGAAGTCGTCGGAGAACACGCCGCCCTTGGTCAGGAACGCACGGCCCTTGTCCAGCTCTTCCAGGGCTTCTTTCAGGCTACCGCAAACCTGTGGGATTTCCTTGGCCTCTTCAGGCGGCAGGTCGTACAGGTTCTTGTCGGCGGCGTCGCCTGGGTGGATCTTATTCTGGATGCCGTCCAGGCCAGCCATCAGCAGTGCAGCGAAGCACAGGTACGGGTTGGCAGCCGGGTCCGGGAAGCGCGCTTCGATACGGCGGGCTTTCGGGCTGGAAACGTAAGGGATACGGATCGAGGCCGAACGGTTGCGGGCGGAGTAGGCCAGCATTACCGGAGCTTCGAAGCCTGGGACCAGGCGCTTGTAGGAGTTGGTCGCAGGGTTGGTGAAGCCGTTCAGGGCCTTGCCGTGCTTGATGATACCGCCGATGAAGTACAGGGCGGTGTCGGACAGGCCAGCGTAGCCTTCGCCAGCGAAGGTGTTCTTGCCTTCCTTGGAGATCGACATGTGCACGTGCATGCCCGAGCCATTGTCGCCGTACAGCGGCTTAGGCATGAAGGTAGCGGTGCGGCCGTAGGCGTCGGCGACGTTGTGCACGCAGTACTTGAGCGTCTGCACTTCGTGAGCCTTGGCCACCAGGGTGTTGAACTTCACGCCGATTTCGTTCTGACCGGCAGTCGCCACTTCGTGGTGGTGGACTTCGACGACCTGGCCCATTTCTTCCAGGGCGTTGCACATGGCGGTACGGATTTCATGGTCATGGTCGACCGGTGGCAGCGGGAAGTAACCACCCTTGACGCCTGGACGGTGGCCTTTGTTGCCGCCTTCGACGTCATGGTCGGTCATCCAGGAACCTTGTTCGGAGTAGATCTTGAACATGGAACCGGAAATGTCGGACTTGAACTTCACTTCGTCGAAGATGAAGAACTCAGGCTCGGGACCGACGAACACGGTGTCACCGATACCGGTGGACTTCAGGTATTCCTCGGCGCGACGGGCGATGGCGCGTGGGTCGCGGTCGTAGCCTTGCATGGTGGACGGCTCGATCACGTCGCAGACCAGGATCAGGGTCGGCTCTTCGGTGAACGGGTCCAGCACTGCAGTGGAGTCATCCGGCAGCAGGATCATGTCGGAGGCTTCGATGCCTTTCCAGCCTTCGATGGACGAGCCGTCGAACATCTTGCCAGCTTCGAAGAACTCATCATCCAGCGCATCGCGAGCTGGCATGGTGACGTGTTGCTGCTTGCCTTTGGTGTCCGTGAAACGCAGATCAATCCACTTGACGTCATGATCTTTGATGAGTTGAACCGACTTCGACATGTTGTCCTCCGGAGGGTCTAGACCGCGGTTGGCTCGCGGCCTGGAAAAGGGGTGACGCTGGGCGCGCATAGTCGGCCAAGCTTACCTGCCTCACAAGAGAGCAAATTGCATGCCACTGCCCGAAATTGGCCAAGGTGCGCCAGCCTTAGGCCTTTTAGAGGGCGCGACGATGCCAGTGCACGTTTTTCTGCACTCTTAAGAGGCGCGCGTGGTGGTGCATGCACCAATATAGGGCGGCAAAAACCGTCTGTACAAAAGTTGCTCAAACCTTGAGCAATTTCCGCTATAATTCGCGCCCTTCTTTTTCGGCCGGCCCTTCGCGCGCTGTAATCCATGAAACTAATCGTCAAAGTCTTCCCAGAAATCACCATCAAGAGCCGGCCGGTGCGCAAGCGCTTCATCCGTCAATTGGGCAAGAACATTCGTGTCGTGCTCAAGGACCTGGATCCTGAGCTCAAGGTCGATGGCGTCTGGGACAATCTCGAAGTGGTCACGCGCGTCGAAGACGAAAAGGTCCAGCGCGAGATGATCGAGCGCCTGACCTGCACGCCGGGGATCACCCATTTCCTGCAGGTCGACGAGTACCCGCTGGGCGACTTCGACGACATCGTCGCCAAGTGCAAGGCATACTTTGGCCACCTGCTGGCTGGCAAGCGTTTCGCCGTGCGCTGCAAGCGCGGCGGTCACCACGACTTCAGCTCGATGGACGTCGACCGCTACGTCGGTAGCCAGCTGCGCCAGCAGTGCGGGGCCGCCGGCATCGACCTGCGCAACCCGGAAGTCCTGGTGCGCATCGAGATTCGTGACCAGCGCCTGTACGTGATCCACAACCAGCACCAGGGCATTGGCGGCTATCCGCTCGGCGCCCTGGAGCAGACCCTGGTGCTGATGTCCGGTGGTTTCGACTCCACCGTGGCTGCCTACCAGATGATGCGTCGCGGCCTGATGACCCACTTCTGCTTCTTCAACCTGGGTGGCCGCGCCCATGAGCTGGGGGTGATGGAAGTCGCCCACTACCTGTGGAAGAAGTACGGCAGCAGCCAGCGCGTGCTGTTCATCAGCGTGCCGTTCGAGGAAGTGGTCGGCGAGATCCTGGGCAAGGTCGACAACAGCTACATGGGCGTGACCCTCAAGCGCATGATGCTGCGCGCCTCGGCCAAGATCGCCGAGCGCCTGGAGATCGACGCACTGGTCACCGGCGAGGCGATCTCCCAGGTGTCCAGCCAGACCCTGCCGAACCTGGCGGTGATCGACCAGGCCACCGACAAGCTGGTGCTGCGCCCCTTGCTGGCCAGTCACAAGCAGGACATCATCGATACCGCTTATCAGATCGGCACCGCTGAATTCGCCAAGCACATGCCAGAATACTGTGGTGTTATCTCCGTGAACCCGACTACCTGTGCCAAGCCGCACCGGGTCGTGCACGAAGAAAACCAGTTCGACATGGCCGTGCTTGAGCGTGCCCTGGAGCGTGCCCGCTTCATCTCCATCGATAACGTCATCGACGAGTTGGGCCAGGACATCCAGGTCGAGGAAGTGGCCGAGGCTCTGCCGGGGCAGATCGTCATCGACATCCGTCACCCCGATGCCCAGGAAGACGAACCCCTGGTGATCGAGGGCGTCGAAGTCCAAGTCATGCCTTTCTATGCCATCAACAGCCGCTTCAAGCACCTCGATGGCAACCGCCAGTACCTTCTTTATTGCGACAAGGGCGTCATGAGCCGCCTGCATGCGCATCACCTGCTCAGTGAGGGACATGCCAATGTGCGTGTTTATCGTCCGGCATAAGATGCCAGGGCTGTATGGCGGCAGTATCCGCCATCGCCCTCCCGACCCGCGGGCCCACTGAGCCTTCTACCTTAATATTGGCCGCCTAGTCTGGGCGGCAACCTGAATCCTCTGATCGAGATACATTTGTGATCGAAAATCTGCGTAACATCGCCATCATCGCCCACGTTGACCACGGTAAAACCACCCTGGTCGACAAACTCCTGCGTCAGTCCGGCACCCTGGAACGTAACGAGCTCAACGACGAGCGCGTGATGGACTCCAACGACCAGGAAAAAGAGCGCGGCATTACCATTCTGGCGAAGAACACCGCCATCAACTGGAACGGCTACCACATCAACATCGTCGACACCCCCGGCCACGCCGACTTCGGTGGCGAAGTTGAGCGTGTGATGTCGATGGTCGACTCCGTACTGCTGCTGGTCGACGCACAAGACGGCCCGATGCCGCAAACCCGCTTCGTGACCAAAAAGGCCTTCGAAGCCGGCCTCAAGCCAATCGTCGTGATCAACAAGGTCGACCGTCCGGGCGCGCGTCCTGACTGGGTTCTGGACCAGATCTTCGACCTGTTCGACAACCTGGGCGCCACCGACGAGCAACTGGACTTCCAGGTTGTCTACGCCTCGGCCCTGAACGGCATTGCCGGTCTGGACCACACCGCCATGGCCGAAGACATGACCCCGCTGTACCAGTCGATCGTCGACAACGTACCTGCGCCGGCTGTTGACCGTGACGGTCCGTTCCAGATGCAGATATCGGCACTGGACTACAACAGCTTCCTGGGCGTCATCGGTGTTGGCCGTATCGCCCGTGGCCGCGTCAAGCCGAACACCCCGGTTGTTGCCATCGACGCCGACGGCAAGAAGCGCAACGGCCGTATCCTGAAGCTGATGGGTCACCATGGCCTGCACCGCATCGACGTCGAAGAAGCCCAGGCTGGCGACATCGTCTGCATCAGCGGTTTCGAAGAGCTGTTCATCTCCGACACCCTGTGCTCCCCGGACGCAGTCGAAGCGATGAAGCCGCTGACCGTCGACGAGCCGACCGTTTCGATGACCTTCCAGGTCAACGACTCGCCGTTCTGCGGCAAGGAAGGCAAATTCGTCACCAGCCGTAACATCAAGGAACGTCTGGACAAAGAGCTGCTGTACAACGTTGCATTGCGCGTTGAAGAAGGCGACTCGGCTGACAAGTTCAAGGTTTCCGGCCGTGGTGAGCTGCACCTGTCGGTTCTGATCGAAACCATGCGTCGTGAAGGCTTCGAGATGGCTGTAGGCCGTCCTGAAGTGATCATCCGCGAAGTCAACGGCACCAAGCAGGAGCCGTTCGAGAACGTCACCATCGACATCCCTGAAGACTCCCAGGGCAAGGTCATGGAAGAGATGGGTCTGCGTAAGGGCGACCTGACCAACATGGTGCCGGATGGCAAAGGCCGTGTGCGTCTGGAATACAACATCCCGGCCCGTGGTCTGATCGGTTTCCGTAACCAGTTCCTGACCCTGACCAACGGTGCAGGCATCCTGACCTCGATCTTCGATCGCTACGACACCATGAAGTCCGGCCACATGTCCGGCCGTCAGAATGGCGTACTGGTTTCGGTCGAGACTGGCAAGGCACTGACCTACTCCCTGGAAACCCTGCAGGCGCGCGGCAAGCTGTTCGTCGAGCACGGCCAGGAGATCTACAACGGTCAGCTGGTCGGCCTGAACAGCCGCGACAACGACCTGGGCGTAAACCCTACCAAGGGCAAGAAGCTCGACAACATGCGTGCTTCCGGTAAAGACGAAACCATCGCTCTGGTTCCGCCTGTTCGCTTCACCCTGGAACAGGCCCTGGAATTCATCCAGGACGACGAGCTGTGCGAAGTCACGCCGAAGTCGATTCGTCTGCGCAAGAAGATCCTGGACGAAGGCGAGCGTACCCGCGCTGCCAAGAAAGCCAAGGCTTGATCGTCTAGCCCAGGCTGAATGAAAACGCCCCCGGTCGAAAGGCCGGGGGCGTTTTTTTTGGGGCGGGGAATCAGTGACGGCCCCTTCGCGGGCAAGTCGGAGCGCCGAACCGCCGCTCCCATTAGGATCCCGGCAGTTACAGGGTCATGGGCAAGACAGTCGCTCCACAGGATCGCCGGCAATTTCAGGTTTGTGATGAACCCTGTGGGAGATCGCCCAGCCCGCTGAGCAGTTGTGGAAGCGTGCCTTGCGCCGCGATGGCCCGCGCAGCGGGCCCAAATCCAGGCACCACGGTCTCACTGGAGGCATTGGTCCCAGGCGGGTTGCGGCAGCTCACCTCGCCATCCTGGAAAACCGCAGCCGGCGCTCGATCGGTAGACCGGTCGGGTGCCTCACTCTGGCGGTATCACCGTGGATACCCAGGCACATCCCGCTGTCTGGTTTAGGGCCGCAACGCGCCCCATCGCGGCACAAGGCGCGCTCCTACCTGGCTGGCTGGCTGGCTGGCTGGCGCCATGCCAGGAGGAGGCTATAGACACCCGCTGGCGCCATGCCTGGGATATGCCATAGACACCCGCTGATGCTAAATCAATGAGGAGCGCCCGTTCTATGAGCAAGCTTGCCCGCAAAGGAGCCAGCGCAATGCAGGCTCAGCGCGCGGCAGCCTTGGGCTTGTATGCACAATACCCAGGCCTGGGCCCAACCTTGGGATGGTTGCGGCAGGTGTCGGGTCGCTTGTCGTAGATGGTGCACAGTCGGCTCTTGCGATCCAGGTACAGGCAATCATCGTTGCTCATCCGGGTCAGGGTGAAGATTCCCGATTTCTGGTTGAAGCGTTCGATGATGCCGTCCTTCTGCAGACGCTTGGCAACGTTCTTCGGCGGTTCGTCCTTCTCGAAATCATCCACCACGCCAATGCGGATCAGGTCCTTGATCTTGACCTCCACCGGCAGGGTGCAGCAGGTCGAATGGCAACCCCCGCACATGTGGCTGGCATAGCGTTGCCAGGTATCCAGGCGGTCGACTTCGGCGGCGGCGATCAGGGTCGGTTTCATCGTTATAAAGACTAATGGCGGTCAGGTGGGCGCGCGATCATACCGGAGTTGTTCAAATTGTGAACAACCTTTTGCCGGTTTATCCCTGCTACAAAGAAAAGCGCGAACCCATGCTGTCGCTCTGTGTCGAAGCGTCTAGGCTGAAGCATCTTCTTCCGCTTTCGTCAATTTGCCCGAGGACTTTGAATGTCTCAGGAACCCACCGCACGTGAAGCCGAGGTGGCCGCCTTCCGCGCCGCTGTAATGGCCAAACTGACCTATGCGGTCGGCAAGGATCCGGAACACGCTTTTGAGCACGACTGGTTCGAAGCTGTTGCCCTCGCTGCGCGCGACCACATGGTCGACCACTGGATGGACCACACCCGGCAGAGCTACCGCAGGAGCCAGAAACGGGTTTACTACCTTTCCCTGGAATTTCTCATCGGCCGCCTGCTGTACGACAGCCTGAGCAACCTGGGGCTGCTCGACATTGCCCGCGAGGCCATGGCTGGGCTAGGCGTCGACCTGGAACGTATTCGCCTGCTGGAGCCCGACGCGGCGCTGGGCAACGGTGGCCTCGGTCGCCTGGCAGCCTGTTTCATGGAAAGCATGTCGACCCTGGGCATCGCCGCTCACGGCTATGGCATTCGCTACGAACATGGGCTGTTCCGTCAGGCCGTGGTCGACGGCTGGCAGCAGGAACAAACCGAGAACTGGCTCGACTTCGGCAACCCCTGGGAGTTCGAGCGCGCCGAGGTCATCTACCCGATCAGCTTCGGCGGCAGTGTCGAGACCGTGGACGACGCCAACGGCCAGCAACGCCAGGTCTGGTGGCCGGGCGAGACGGTGCGGGCGGTGGCCTACGACACCCCGGTGGTCGGCTGGCGCGGTGCCAGCGTCAACACCCTGCGCCTGTGGCGGTCGCGGGCGCTGGAGGAGCTGCACCTTGAGCGCTTCAACGCCGGTGACCACCTCGGCGCGGTAGCAGAGGTAGCACGTGCCGAAAGCATCTCGCGGGTGCTGTACCCGGCCGACAGCACCGAGGCCGGCCAGGAGCTGCGCCTGCGCCAGGAGTACTTCTTCGTGTCGGCCTCGCTGCAGGACCTGCTGCGCCGCCACCTGAACATGCACGACTCGCTGCTCAACCTGCCGGACCAGGCGGCTATCCAGCTCAACGACACTCACCCTTCGATTGCCGTGGCCGAGCTGATGCGCCTGTTGGTCGACCAGCACGAAGTGCCGTGGGATACCGCCTGGGAGTTGACCGTCAACACCTTGGCCTACACCAACCACACGCTGTTGCCCGAAGCGCTGGAGACCTGGCCGGTGGGCCTGATGGAGCGCATGCTGCCGCGGCACATGCAGATCATCTACCTGATAAACGCCTTCCATATCGACGCCATGCGCGCCAAGGGCATCCACGACTTCGATGTGCTGCGCGCGGTGTCACTGATCGAGGAAGACAACGGCCGTCGTGTGCGCATGGGCAACCTGGCGTTCCTCGGCTCGCACAGCGTCAACGGCGTGTCGGCGCTGCACAGCAAGCTGATGCGCCACACGGTGTTTGCCGAACTGCACAAGCTTTATCCGCAGCGCATCAACAACAAGACCAACGGCATCACCTTCCGCCGCTGGCTGTACCAGGCCAACCCGCAGCTCACCGCGATGCTGGTCGAGGCCCTGGGGCCACAATTGCTGGACGATCCGGAGGCGTTGCTGAGCGGCCTCGCGCCGTTCGCCGCCGACGCCGATTTCCGCAAGCAGTTCGCCGCCCAGCGCCTGCACAGCAAGCGGGCGCTGGCCGCGATCATCCAGGAGCGCCTGGGTATCACAGTCAACCCCGAGGCGATGTTCGATGTGCAGGTCAAGCGTATCCACGAATACAAGCGCCAGCTGCTCAACCTGCTGCATACCGTGGCCCTGTACCAGGCCATCCGCGCCGAACCCGGCACCAACTGGGTACCGCGGGTGAAGATCTTTGCCGGCAAGGCCGCGGCCAGCTACCACCAGGCCAAGCTGATCATCAAGCTGGCCAACGACATCGCCCGGGTGGTCAATAACGACCCGACCGTGCGCGGGTTGCTCAAAGTGGTATTCCTGCCCAACTACAACGTCAGCCTGGCCGAAAGCATCATTCCCGCCGCGGACCTGTCCGAGCAGATTTCGACGGCCGGCTACGAGGCATCCGGGACCAGCAACATGAAGTTCGGCCTCAACGGCGCGCTGACCATCGGCACCCTCGATGGCGCTAACGTCGAGATGTGCGAGCAGCTCGGCACCGACAACATGTTCATCTTCGGGCTGACCGCCCAGCAGGTGGAAGCGCGCCGGCGCAGCGGCGACTTCGGCGCCAATGTTGCGATCGGTGCCTCGCACCGCCTCAACGACGTGCTCCAGGCGATCCGTGGCGGCGTGTTCTCGCCTGACGATCCAGCACGTTACACAGGGCTGATCGATGGCCTGGTCGATTACGACCGCTTCCTCGTCTGCGCCGACTTCGACGCCTACTGGGATGCCCAGCAGCGTGTCGAAGACCTGTGGCACGCGCCGCAGGACTGGTGGCGGATGGCGGTGCTCAACACCGCGCGGATGGGCTGGTTCTCCTCGGACCGGACCATCCGTGAATACGCCAGCGAGATCTGGAAGGCACTGGACTGATGCGACGATCGGCCCGGGAACTGCTGAACTACCGGGCCGATGTACCGTCTGAATCGGCCAGATTGCTCGCTAGCGTTCAACTCTCCCTGTAAACTGCGGGGGTTTCTCTCCCCCTTTCCCACCGGAGCCATACATGTCCCGCGTTACCCTGAGTCGCTATTTGATTGAGCAGACCCGCAGCAACAATACCCCTGCCGATCTGCGCTTCCTGATCGAAGTGGTGGCGCGTGCGTGCAAGGAAATCAGCCACAACGTCTCCAAGGGCGCTTTGGGCGGAGTCCTGGGCAGCATGGGCACCGAGAACGTGCAGGGCGAAGTCCAGAAGAAGCTCGACGTGATCTCCAACGAGATCCTGCTCGAAGCCAACGAATGGGGCGGCCACCTGGCTGGCATGGCGTCCGAAGAAATGGACAACGCCTACCAGATTCCGGGCAAGTACCCCAAAGGTGCCTACCTGCTGGTCTTCGACCCGCTGGACGGTTCGTCGAACATCGACGTCAACGTTTCGGTCGGCACCATCTTTTCGGTGCTGCGCTGCCCTAACGAGTACCTGAGCCAGAACGAAAGCCTGGACGAGAAGGCCTTCCACCAGCCAGGTACCCAGCAGGTCGCCGCCGGCTATGCCATCTATGGCCCGCAGACCATGCTGATCCTGACCCTGGGCAACGGCGTCAAGGGTTTCACCCTGGACCGCGAGCTGGGCAGCTTCGTCCTGACCCACGAGCACATCAAGGTGCCGGAAAGCACCGCCGAGTTCGCCATCAACATGTCCAACCAGCGTCACTGGGAAGCCCCGGTCCAGCGCTATGTCGGCGAACTGCTGGCCGGTGAGACCGGTCCGCTGAAGAAGAACTACAACATGCGCTGGATCGCCTCGATGGTTGCCGACGTGCATCGCATCCTGACCCGCGGCGGCCTGTTCATGTACCCGCGCGACGCCCGCGACCCGTCCAAGCCCGGCAAGCTGCGCCTGATGTACGAAGCCAACCCGATGTCCTTCATCATCGAACAGGCCGGCGGCGCTTCCACCGACGGCCACCAGCGCATCCTCGACATCCAGCCAGACAGCCTGCACCAGCGCGTGTCGGTGATCCTCGGCTCGAAGGAAGAGGTTGAGCGCGTTACCGGGTATCACAAGGAGTAAGCCATGCTCGCACCTTGGCAGCCGTTGCTGGAATGGTGGTTCGGTTGGGGCAGCAGCGCCCAGGCCGTGGCTGACGAGAAGAATGTCCTGTGGTTCGGCAAGCAACATGATGCCGAGGCGCAGGCGCGCTTTGGCGACCTGGTCGAGCAAGCCCTGGCCGGCGGCCTGGACGAGTGGCAGCAGAGCCCGCAGGGCTGGCTGGGGCTGGTCCTGCTGCTGGACCAGCTGCCGCGCATGATCCACCGCGACACGCTACGCGCCTTCGAAGGCGACCGGCGTGCCCAGGTGGTGGTCATGCACGGGTTGCAGAAGGGCTGGGACTACCAGCTGCTGCCGATCCAGCGGGTATTCATCCTGCTGGTGCTGGAACATGCCGAGGTGTCGGATTGGCAAGACCTGTGCGTCGAGCGTTACCAGGCTCTGCTGGCAGAGCAACCGGAGGCCAATCGCCGGTTGTTCGAGGGCTTTCTCGACTACGCCGAGCAGCACCAGCGGGTGATTGCCCGGTTCGGTCGCTTCCCGCACCGCAACCTGCTGCTGGGCCGGCCGAGCACCGATGAAGAGATGGATTTTCTGCTGGAGCCTGGGTCCAGGTTCTGACAAGCAAGGGGCTGCCAGGCAGCCCCACTGCCTTGCTTAGATCCTGAAGCTGCCCACCAGCTGTTGCAGCCGCCCGACCTGATGCTCCAGGTCATTGCAGGCACGCAAGGTGCCCTGCAGGTTGTGCACACCTTCCTGGTTCAATGTGTTGATTTCGGTGATGTCGACATTGATCGACTCGACCACGGCCGTCTGCTCCTCGGTGGCGGTCGCCACCGACTGGTTCATGCCGTCGATCTCGCCGATGCGTTGGGTCACGCTGCCCAGCCGCTGGCCGGCCTGATTGGCGATGCCGACGCTGTGCTCGCTGTGCTGCTGACTCTGGCTCATGGTGCTGACCGCCATCTGGGCGCCGGCCTGCAGCTCTTCGATCAGGCGCTGCACCTGTTGCGCTGAGTCCTGGGTGCGGTGGGCGAGGTTGCGCACTTCGTCCGCGACCACGGCGAAACCGCGCCCGGCCTCACCGGCCCGCGCCGCTTCGATGGCGGCGTTGAGCGCCAGCAGGTTGGTCTGCTGGGAGATGCCGCTGATCACGTCGAGAATCTGCCCGATGTTCACGGTGTTGGCGTTGAGCGTCTCGATATTGCCGCAGGCGTCACTGATCCGTGCCGACAATTGGTTCATCACCTCGATGGTCTGGCCCACCACCTGTTGCCCATCCACGGCCAGGTTGCGTGCTTCGCTGGAGTGCTGCGAGGCGAGCGCGGCATTCTGGGCGATTTCCTGGGCGGCGGCGCCCAGTTGATTGATCGCGGCGGCGACACTGCTGGTGCGGCTGGACTGCTGGTCGGCGTTGTCGATCGAGGCGTTCGAGGCGCTCACCACCTGCCGGGCCACGGCATCAACCTGGCCGGCAGTCGAGGCGACCTCGCGGATCGAGTGGTGAATGCGTTCGACGAAGCGGTTGAACGACTCGCCCAGGTTGCCGAACTCGTCCTGGGCGTGGATGCGCAGGCGGCGCGTCAGGTCGCCTTCACCCTCGGCGATGTCCTGCATCGCCCGACCCATGACGTGCAGCGGTTCCATCAAGACACGGATCAGCAGGCCGAGCAGGGCGATGATAGCGGCCACCGCGATCAGCGTCGCCACCATGGCGGAGCTGCGCAGTTCGCCGAGCATGGCGAAGGCTGCATCCTGATCGAGCACCAGGACCACGTACCAATCCGCGGAAGGCACGCCGTCGACATGGCTGAAAGTAAGGAACTGCTTGCGGCCGTCCAGTTCGACCTCTTTCAGGCCGCTGCCGATCTGTGGTGTGTTGCCAGGGTAGACATCACTGAGTGCCTTGAGGGCCAGCTCACCGTTGGGGTGGATGAGGATCTTGCCTTCGCCGTTGACGATGAAGGCATGGCCGTGACCGCCGAAATCCAGCGCGTTGATGATATTGCTGACGGTCTGCAGGTCGGTGTCAGCGCCGTTGACACCGATCAGCCGGCCGCCTTGGTGGACCGGGGTGGCCAGGGTGATGACCAGCTTGCCGGCCGAGACCGAGATGTAGGGTTCGGTGACGATGGTCTGGTTGGCGCTGCTGGCGGCCTGGTACCAGCCGCGCGTGCGCGGGTCGTAGTCAGCGGCGCGGTTGCCCACCGGGACCGATTGCATGCTGCCGTCCTGGCCGCCGAAATAGGTCAATTGGAAATTGCTGGAGTAGACCGGCAAGGCCAGGCTGCGATCAAGACTGCCCTTGCCGGGGCCATCCACAGCAATCTGCTGGGAGAGGGAGTCGAGCAGTTGGATACGGCTGTCGAGCCAGCTGCGGATGTTGCCGCTGGTGAGGTTGCCCAAGTCCTGCATGGAGCGTTCCGTGCTCTCGCGCAGGGATTGGCGTTGGCGGTAGTCGTTGAACAGGACGAAACAGGTAAAAGCGACAGCCACTACAAGGGCGGCGGCCAACAAAATCTTGTGGCTGAACTTGAGATTCTTGGTCATTGCAAAGGCCTGCGCAAGGCGCGTCGAAGGGGGCTGTGGTAACGGGGTCACAGCATTGGATGCTGTGTCGGCAGGCACCTGACGAACATTAATCGTTTGCGCCCGCCAGCAGCCCAACGGTGCGCAATAAAAGCCGGGTGGTCAGGGAACCCGGGAGCCTTTTTCTCTTCTAAGGGCTCTGCAGGCCGCTGCGCCTGCGTTTTCATGTCCAGGAGTGACTTCAATGTCGTTGCGTTCCCTCGCCCTGCTGTCCTTGTGCGTGTTTCTGACTGCGTGCAGCAAAATCAACCAGGAAAACTATTCCAAGCTCCAGGCCGGCATGACCAAGGCCCAGGTCGAGCAGCTGCTCGGCACCCCCACCGAATGTGCCGGCGCGCTGGGCATGAGCAGTTGCACCTGGGGTGACGAGAAGAGCTTCATCAGCATTCAATACGCAGCGGACAAGGTGCTCATGTATTCCGGGCAGGGCCTCAAATGAGGCGAATGTACCTGCTGCTCGGCATGTGTGCGGCCTTGCTGCTGGGTGGCTGTGCCGGCACCGGTGGCGAGTCCCTGGCGCCCAAGACGGCCGGGGATGTCAGCCTCAAGCGTTACCAAGGCAAATGGTTCGAGCTGGCGCGCCTGCCGATGTATTTCCAGCGCGACTGCGCGCAGTCAGAGGCGCATTACAACCTCAAGGCCGATGGTACGGTTGGCGTACTCAACCGCTGCCGCACCCTCGACGACCAATGGCTGAGGGCCAAAGGCACCGCCCAACCGCAGATGGCGGAGCATACCGACAAGCTCTGGGTCGAGTTCGACAACTGGTTCACCCGCCTGGTGCCTGGGGTAGCGAGGGGGGACTACTGGGTGCTCTACGTCGACGAGCGCTACCAGACGGCGCTGGTCGGCAATCCTGATCGCAAGTACCTGTGGCTTCTCTCGCGCACCCCAACGGTGCCGGCGGTGGTACGGGAAAGCCTGTTGGCCAAGGCCCGGCAGCAGGGGTATGACACCTCGCGGCTGGTCTGGCGCGTGGCGGATCGGGATATCGCGAGCACTCGCTGAGTGGCTTCTCTCCTATAGAACAAACGCTAACCCATTGATTTAGCTGGATCTTGTAGGAGCGGCCTTGTGCCGCGATCGGCTGCGAAGGGGCCGTAAAGCCAGCCACCTCGATCTGTCTGATGCAGCGCGGTTGCAGGGTTGCGGCCGCTACGCGCCCTATCGCGCGGTCCGGCGTCCCGGCACAAGGCGCGCTTCCACAGGTTCAGCTAAATCAAAGAGTTAGCGTTTGTTCTATGAGGGCGAGCTTGCCCGCAACAGCGATGGACCGCCAAAACCCACCTGAAGCGTCACCCCAGCAACTCCCGCAGCACCCCCGCAAATGCGCGCGCGCTTTCTTCCTCTTCCGCGTGGCGCCCCTGCCGTACCACCCAGCGTCCATTGACCATCACGTCCCTTACCTGGCGGTCGCTGCCGGCGAACAACCAGCGGTTGAGAATGCCGTCTTCATGGGCCGTGGCCAGGTACGGATCATTGCCGTCGAGCACCAGCCAGTCGGCTCGCTTGCCGACGGCCAGCTCTCCTACCGGCTGGCCAAGGG
This sequence comes from Pseudomonadota bacterium, assembly GCA_023388335.1. Lineage (GTDB taxonomy): Bacteria > Pseudomonadota > Gammaproteobacteria > Pseudomonadales > Pseudomonadaceae > Aquipseudomonas. Next base: position 28,769 of record JAEWGL010000266.1, read on the forward strand.
CCTGGGCGCCACCGCCGAGGGCGGCATCGAACAGGGTGCGACCGACCATCGGTTGATCGCTGCCATGCAGCCGGTTGCGACGCTGGTCGCGCAGGCGCTGGCCATATTCGAGCCAGCGCAGTTCCTCGACCACGCTTAGCGACACATGGCTATCGGAGCCGATGCCGAGGCGCCCGCCCTGGGCCAGGTAGTCCACTGCCGGAAAGAGGCCGTCGCCCAGGTTGGCTTCGGTGGTCAAACACAGCCCGGCCACCGCGCCGCTGCGGGCCATGGCGCTGACTTCGTCGGCTTGGGCATGGGTGGCGTGGACCAGGCACCAGCGTCGATCGACCTCGACGTGCTCGTACAGCCATTGCAGTGGCCGGCGCCCGCTCCAGGCGAGGCAGTCGTCAACCTCCTTCTGCTGCTCGGCGATGTGGATATGCACCGGGCAGGCGCTGTCACTGGCCGCGAGGACAGTGGCGATCTGCTCGGGGGTCACCGCGCGCAGGGAGTGGAAGCACAGTCCCAGGTGCTGTGCCGGCTGGGCAGCCAGCAGCGGCCGCAGGCGTTGCTGCAACTGTAGATACTGCTCGCTGCTGTTGATGAAGCGGCGCTGGCCGTCGTTGGCGGTTTGCCCGCCGAAGCCGGCGTGGCTGTACAGCACCGGCAGCAGGGTCAGGCCGATGCCGCTGGCGCTGGCGGCGGCGCTGATGCGCCGCGACAGCTCGGTGGGATCGGCGTAGGCGCGACCGTCACTGGCGTGGTGCACATAGTGGAACTCGGCCACCGAGGTGTAACCGGCCTTGAGCATCTCGATGTACAGCTGGCGGGCGATGACCTGGAGTTGCCCGGGGGTGATCTTGCCAACCAGCCGGTACATCAGCTCGCGCCAGGTCCAGAAGCTGTCGTTGGGGTTGCCGGCCACTTCGGCCAGGCCCGCCATGGCACGCTGGAACGCGTGCGAATGCAGGTTGGGCATGCCGGGCAGCAATGGCCCGGCCAGGCATTCGGCGCCTTGCGCCGAGGCTCCAGGCGTGACCGTGGCCAGGGTGCCATCCGGTGCAACCTCAAGTCGGACATCGGTGGCCCAACCTGTGGGCAGCAGGGCGCGTTCGGCAAAGAAGGCAGGCATCTGGGGACAATCCTGTTCGGTTAGGTTGTATATACATATACAGGCGTTTGCCTGGTCGGTAAACTCCGGCAAGCTATCGATCATTCAATGAACAAAGGATCACTTGCCGTGCCGACACCTCCTGTCTCCGCGCTGGTTGCCCAGATGGGCGAAGGGCCGGCGCCGCTCTACGCCCGGGTCAAGCAGATGATTGCCCAGCAGATCGAGAACGGCAGCTGGCCACCGCACCACCGCGTGCCGTCGGAAAGCGAACTGGTCAGCCAGTTGGGCTTCAGCCGGATGACCATCAACCGTGCCCTGCGCGAACTGACTGCCGAGGGCTTGCTGGTGCGGATGCAGGGTGTCGGTACTTTCGTCGCCGAACCCAAGACCCGCTCGGCGCTGTTCGAGGTCAACAACATTGCCGACGAAATTGCCGGGCGTGGTCACCAGCATAGCTGCCAGGTGATCGTCCTGGCCGAGGAGGCCGCCGGTTCCGAGCGCGCCCTGGCCCTGGACATGCGCGAGGGCCAGCGGGTGTTCCATTCACTGATCGTGCATTACGAGAACGGCGTGCCGGTGCAGATCGAGGACCGTTACGTCAACGCCCAGGTCGCCCCTGATTACCTCAGCCAGGACTTCACCCGCCAGACGCCCTACGCCTACCTGTCCCAGGTCGCGCCGCTGACCGAGGGCGAGCATGTGGTCGAGGCGATCCTCGCCGAGCCCGAGGAATGCCGCCTGCTGCAGATCGAGCCGGGCGAGCCTTGCCTGCTCATTCGCCGCCGCACCTGGTCGGGCCGCCAGCCAGTGACCGCCGCGCGGCTGATCCACCCCGGTTCCCGTCATCGCCTGGAAGGACGCTTCAGCAAATGAGCCCGTTGCGTGTGCTGCGTGCGCGGGATTATCCGCGCATGCCCTGGAAGAACGGTGGTGGCAGCACCGAAGAGATCACCCGTGATGCGGGGGAGGGCCTGGACGGATTCGGTTGGCGCCTGTCGATTGCCGATATCGACGAGTCCGGTGGCTTCTCCAGCTTTGCCGGTTACCAGCGGATCATCACCGTGCTGCAGGGTGATGGCATGCGCCTGCTGGTCGATGGCCAGGCCAGCCCGCCACTGCTGCCCTTCGATGCCTTTGCCTTCAGCGGCGAGAGCCAGGTCAGCTGCGCGCTGCTGGGTGGGTCGATCCGTGATTTCAACCTGATCTACGCACCGCAGCGTTACCGCGCCCGCTTGCAGTGGCTCGACGGCAGCAGCCGGTTGTTCAGTTCGGCGTCGACCCTACTGCTGTTTGCGGCCGATAGCGCTGTCGAGGTCGCGCTGGCGGGGCATGAGCGGCAGTGCCTGGGATTGTATGACTGCCTGCAGGTCGAGGGTGATGACGGGCTGGTGGAATTGGATGTGCAGGGCAGGAGCTGTCTGATTGAACTGATCCTTCGCTGATTTTGCATAGTCAGGGGCCACTGCGCCCTCCCATTCGCGGGCAAGCTCGCGAATGGGAGGGCGCAGTGGCCTTTTGCATGTGTGAGCAAGAAAGTGCGAATTATTTGGTTGCCTATGCTTGTACATACAAGTAAAGCTGTGTTTGTATAGTGGTCATCGACACACCGCCGTCGCATGACCGCAGAGGACCTTCCCGTGACTCACAACAACAAATACCGTGACGTAGAAATCCGTGCCCCCCGTGGCAACACGCTGACTGCCAAGAGCTGGCTGACCGAAGCGCCCCTGCGCATGCTGATGAACAACCTCGATCCGCAGGTTGCCGAGAACCCCAAGGAGCTGGTGGTCTACGGCGGTATCGGCCGCGCCGCGCGCAATTGGGAGTGTTACGACAAGATCGTCGCATCCCTGACCCAGCTGAACGACGATGAAACCCTGCTGGTGCAGTCCGGCAAGCCGGTCGGTGTATTCAAGACCCACGCCAACGCCCCACGCGTGCTGATCGCCAACTCCAACCTGGTGCCGCACTGGGCCAACTGGGAACACTTCAACGAACTGGACGCCAAGGGCCTGGCCATGTACGGCCAGATGACCGCCGGCAGCTGGATCTACATCGGCAGCCAGGGCATCGTCCAAGGCACCTATGAAACCTTCGTCGAAGCCGGCCGCCAGCATTACAACGGCAGCCTCAAGGGCAAGTGGGTACTGACCGCGGGCCTGGGAGGCATGGGCGGCGCCCAGCCGCTGGCCGCGACCCTGGCCGGGGCCTGCTCGCTGAATATCGAATGCCAGCAGAGCCGTATCGACTTCCGCCTGAGCAGCCGCTACGTCGACGAACAGGCCAGCGACCTGGACGACGCCCTGGCACGTATCGCCCGGTACACCCGCGAAGGCAAGGCCATCTCCGTTGCCCTGCTGGGCAACGCCGCCGAAATCCTGCCGGAGCTGGTCAAGCGTGGCGTGCGCCCTGACATGGTCACCGACCAGACCAGCGCCCACGATCCGCTGAACGGCTACCTGCCCGCTGGCTGGACCTGGGAGCAGTACCGCGACCGCGCGCAGACCGACCCCGCGGCGGTGGTCAAGGCCGCCAAGCAGTCCATGGCCTTGCACGTGCAGGCCATGCTCGAGTTCCAGCGCCAGGGCATCCCGACCTTCGACTACGGCAACAATATCCGCCAGATGGCCAAGGACGAAGGCGTGGCCAATGCCTTCGACTTCCCAGGCTTTGTGCCGGCGTACATCCGCCCGCTGTTCTGCCGTGGCATCGGCCCGTTCCGCTGGGCGGCGCTCTCCGGTAACGCCGAGGACATCTACAAGACCGACGCCAAGGTCAAGGAGCTGATCCCGGACGACGCTCATCTGCACCGCTGGCTGGACATGGCGCGCGAGCGCATCAGCTTCCAGGGTTTGCCGGCGCGTATCTGCTGGGTTGGCCTGGGCCTGCGCGCCAAGCTTGGCCTGGCCTTCAACGAAATGGTGCGCAGCGGCGAGCTGTCGGCGCCGATCGTCATCGGCCGCGACCACCTGGACTCGGGTTCGGTCGCAAGCCCCAACCGTGAAACCGAGGCCATGCGCGATGGCTCCGATGCCGTGTCCGACTGGCCGCTGCTCAACGCACTGCTCAACACCGCCAGCGGCGCCACCTGGGTGTCGCTGCACCACGGCGGAGGCGTGGGCATGGGCTTCTCGCAGCATTCGGGGATGGTCATCGTTTGCGACGGTACCGATGACGCCGCCGAGCGCATTGCCCGCGTACTGACCAATGACCCGGCCACCGGGGTGATGCGCCATGCCGATGCCGGCTATCAGATCGCCATCGACTGCGCCAAGGAACAAGGGCTGAACCTGCCGATGATCACGCGCTGATTGGCGCGCGATGATGGATACTGAAGAACAAGAAAAGGGCCCGCGGCCCCACGCGTACGGAGTATTGCAGTGACTGAACTGACCCTCAAGCCCGGCACCCTGACCCTGGCCCAGCTACGCGAGCTCTACCTGCGACCGGTCCGCCTCAAGCTCGATGCCAGCGCCGACCGGCAGATCGACGACAGCGTCGCCTGCGTGGAGCGCATCATCGCCGAGGACCGCACTGCCTACGGCATCAACACCGGTTTCGGCCTGCTGGCCTCGACCCGCATTGCCAGCAGTGACCTGGAAAACCTGCAGCGCTCGCTGGTGCTGTCCCACGCCGCCGGCATCGGCGCACCGCTGGACGACGCCATGGTGCGGTTGATCATGGTGTTGAAGATCAACAGCCTCAGCCGTGGTTATTCCGGCATCCGCCGCAAGGTCATCGATGCCCTGATCGCCCTGGTCAATGCCGAGGTCTACCCGCACATTCCACTCAAGGGCTCGGTCGGCGCCTCGGGTGACCTCGCGCCGCTGGCGCACATGTCGCTGGTGCTGCTCGGCGAAGGCAAGGCGCGGTACAAGGGGCAGTGGCTGCCGGCCACCGAGGCCCTGGCGGTCGCTGGCCTGGAGCCGCTGACCCTGGCCGCCAAGGAGGGCCTGGCCCTGCTCAACGGGACCCAGGCGTCCACGGCCTATGCCCTGCGTGGCCTGTTCGAAGGCGAAGACCTGTTCGCCGCCGCCGTGGCCTGCGGCGGCCTGACCGTGGAAGCGGTGCTCGGCTCGCGCTCGCCGTTCGACGCCCGCATCCACGAGGCCCGCGGCCAGCGTGGGCAGATCGACGCGGCGGCCTGCTACCGAGACCTGCTCGGCGACGGCAGCGAAGTGTCGGCCTCCCACGAACACTGCGGCAAGGTCCAGGACCCATACTCCCTGCGTTGCCAGCCGCAGGTCATGGGCGCCTGCCTGACCCAGCTGCGCCAGGCCGCCGATGTGCTGGCCATTGAGGCCAACGCGGTGTCGGACAACCCGCTGGTGTTCGCCAAGGAAGGTGACGTGGTCTCCGGCGGTAACTTCCATGCTGAGCCCGTGGCCATGGCCGCCGACAACATGGCGCTGGCGATTGCCGAGATCGGCTCGCTGAGCGAGCGACGCATCTCGCTGATGATGGACAAGCACATGTCGCAGCTGCCGCCGTTCCTGGTGGAAAACGGTGGGGTCAACTCCGGTTTCATGATCGCCCAGGTCACCGCGGCCGCGCTGGCCAGCGAAAACAAGGCCCTCTCGCACCCGCACAGCGTCGACAGCCTGCCGACCTCGGCCAACCAGGAAGACCATGTGTCCATGGCCCCGGCGGCCGGCAAGCGCTTGTGGGAGATGGCTGAAAACACCCGCGGCATCATCGCCATCGAATGGCTGGGCGCCTGCCAGGGCCTGGACCTGCGTGTCGGCCTGAAGACCTCGGCCAAGCTCGAGCAAGCGCGCCAGGCCTTACGCCGCGAAGTACCGCACTACGACAAGGACCGGTTCTTCGCGCCGGACATCGAGGCTGCCGTCGAGCTACTGGCCGAGGGGCGCCTCACCGGTCTGCTGCCGACTGGGGTGCTGCCTAGCCTGTGATCTGTCCGGCCCGCGTTGCGGGCCATCGCGGCACGAGGCCGCTCCTGCAGATTAGATACGGAGACGCATTATGAGAACCCTCTGGCAGCACTGCCATGTGGCAAGCATGGCCCAGGGCAGCTACTCGATCATCGAGGAGGCGGCCATCGTCACCCGCGATGGCCGTATCGAATGGATCGGACCGCAACGCGACGCGCCGGCCATGGGCGTCGATTCGACGGTCGACCTGGGTGGTGCCTGGGTCACCCCTGGGCTGATCGACTGCCACACCCATGCGGTGTTCGGTGGCAACCGCAGCGGCGAGTTCGAGCAGCGCCTGCAAGGCGTCAGCTACGCCGAGATCGCTGCCCAGGGCGGCGGTATCGCCAGCACCGTGCGGGCCACCCGTGCCGCCAGTGAGGACGAACTGTTCGCCAGTGCCCGGCAGCGCGTACTGGCGCTGATGCGCGATGGCGTGACCACCCTGGAGATCAAGTCCGGCTATGGTCTGGACCTGGCCAGCGAGCGCAAGATGCTCAGGGTCGCCCGGCGCCTGGGCGAGACCCTGCCGCTGACCGTGCGCAGCACCTGCCTGGCGGCCCATGCACTGCCGCCGGAGTATGCCGGCCGGGCGGATGACTACATCACCCACATCTGCGAGCAGATGCTTCCGGCCCTGGCCGACGAGGGCCTGGTGGATGCGGTGGATGCCTTCTGCGAGCACCTGGCATTTTCCCCGGCACAGGTCGAGCGGGTGTTCATCAAGGCCCGCGCGCTGGGCTTGCCGGTCAAGCTGCATGCCGAGCAGCTTTCGTCGTTGCATGGCTCGAGCCTGGCGGCGCGTTACCAGGCACTGTCGGCAGATCACCTGGAGTTCATGACCGAGGACGATGCCATCGCCATGGCCGAGTCGGGCACCGTGGCCGTGCTGTTGCCCGGCGCGTTCTACTTTCTGCGTGAAACCCAGCTGCCGCCGTTACAGGCCCTACGCAAGCATGGGGTGAGGATCGCCCTGGCCAGTGACCTCAATCCTGGCACTTCGCCGGTTTTATCGTTGCGGCTGATGTTGAACATGGGCTGCACCCTGTTGCGCATGACGCCGGAAGAGGCGCTGGCCGGGGTCACCCAGCATGCCGCCACGGCCTTGGGCCTAGGGCACAGCCATGGCTCGCTGGAGCCGGGCAAGGTCGCCGATTTCGTCGCCTGGCAGATCGAGCGTCCGGCAGACCTTGCCTACTGGCTTGGCGGCGAGCTGTCCAAGCGGGTGATCCGCCAAGGCAGGGAGATAACCCATTGAGAGGCGTCATGGACAAGGTATTGAGCTTTCATCAAGGGGAACTGCCGCTGCTGGTCAGCATGCCTCACGCCGGCTTGAAGCTGACCCCGGCGGTCGCAGACGGGCTGGTGGCGCCGGCCCGCAGCCTGCCGGACACCGACTGGCACATTCCGCGTCTGTATGACTTCGCGCGTGAGCTGGGCGCCAGTGTCGTGGCGGCGCAGTACTCGCGTTTCGTCATCGACCTGAACCGCCCCGACGATGACAAGCCCCTGTACCCCGGTGCGACCACCGGTTTGTACCCGGCCACGCTGTTCGATGGCGAGCCGCTGTTCGAGACCGGGCGCGAGCCGAGTGCCGAAGAGCGCTCGACCTACCTGGAGCAGATCTGGCGGCCTTACCATGAGACGCTCCAGCGCGAGCTGACCCGCCTGCGCGACACGTTCGGCTACGCGCTGCTGTGGGACGCACACTCGATCCGCTCTCAGGTACCGCACCTGTTCGATGGCAGGCTGCCAGACTTCAACCTCGGTACCTTCAATGGCGCCAGTTGCGACCCTGCCCTGGCCGAGCGCCTGCAGGGCATCTGTGCCGAAGCCGAGGGTTACAGCCATGTGCTCAATGGCCGCTTCAAGGGCGGGCACATCACCCGGCACTACGGCGATCCGGCGAACCATGTCCATGCGGTGCAACTGGAGCTGGCGCAGAGCACCTATATGGATGAAATGGCACCCTTCGCTTATCGCGAGGACCTGGCCCCGCCAACCCAGGCAGTACTGCGCCAGTTGCTGCAAGCTGTGCTGGCCTGGGGTAGGGAGCGGTATCAGGTGTAAGCCGGAAACTGCCAGGATGCAGGCCCTGTCGAACGCGGGTAGAACACCCATCAGCGCTCGACAGGGCATGTGCAAGACTCACCCGTGGTCAAGCCCTTCCTGAATGGTCAACTCGCGGATCAGTACCTGCTGCTCGTTCTCGTATTGACGTTGCAGGGCAGTGTATTGCTCGGCCAGCGCTTCGATCGACTGCCCCGGGAATCGATCGGGCACTGCCAGCACGCGCTCCTGATAGGCCTGTTCAAGCGCAGTGAAACGCTCGGCATGGGCTTGGCGCAAGTAGTCGACCCAGAAATCGCGCTGGGCCGCATAACGCATGAAGGGTTCGCCGTTTTCCCCTTGTTGTACCCGTGCCAGAGCGGCGTCCAGCTCCCCCGGCCGGATGCTGGCCACCGCTCGGTACAGCATATTGCTTGGCGGCAGGGGCAGGTCCAACTCCTCTGCCCAGCGCAGACGGTAGGCCAGGCGCACCTCCGCTTCGTCGCGGGTCCCGGCCTGTTCGCGAGCGATGTCGTCGAGCTCCTGCAAACGATATAGGCGGCGAGTCAGTCGATAAAGCGTCTGTCCACGCAACGTTTCTGGCACGTCCTTGAGGGACTGCTCGGTGAAAATCCGGATTTCGATCTGGTTGAACACCAGCCAGGCGCCGTCATGGCAAGTCTGGTCGCCGGTATCTGGGTGGACCAGCGCTTCCTGGGCCATGCCGTTGAACAGCAGGCGGTCCTGGGTATCGAGCGCCGCGACTTCCAGCACCCGCCAGACACGGCCAGCAAACTCGGCTCGGGTGCTTGCCGTCCGGTAAGGGGCCGTTTGCGTCAAACGCCCGACCAAGCCCAGTAGATCGCCGGCCTGCGTGTCGTCCTCAAGTTGTTGCCAGAGTGCCCGATGTGCTTCGTTTTCTTCTATGGAACCCAGCAACCATGCTTCTACATCAGGAATTTCCTCTGCAGGGTCAATGAGGGGACTGTGGATATGGCCGGATGAACTGGAATTGGATTCGGAACCTGTGTCGGAGTCATGGGATTGGTGCCACCGAATTGCGCGAATATCTTCAGGAACATGCATGTTGAAGGAGTAGGAGCGGTTTTGATTGGGGGCCTCGGAAACATGGGCGCGGTAAATCGTGTCATGGCTCAGTGGATTGTTGAGAAGGGAAATCTCTGTGTGCCCGTTATCATTACGTGGGTTGTACAGGATGTGATCCGGTAGTTCGGTGAGTTGGTTATTGTCCAGGTCCAAGAAGCTTAGAGGCAACAAGTCATCCAGCCAGTTGGGCCAGCTTTGCAGTCCAGTATTGCACAGGTACAGGTTACGCAGGTGTGGCGCCAAGCCTGAAACATCCGTGATTTCACCCAGGCGGTTGCCATGCAGGTCCAACGAACTGAGTGTGGGCATGCGGCCAAAGAACGTCATAGCCTGCTGGTCCACCAACAGCCCCTGGTCTTCCAGCGTCAAGCTTTCCAGCACCGGCAGTTCCAGCAGCACCGAGGGCAACGAGGTCATCGGTTGAACGTGCCCCCTGAAGCTCAGGTGGGTCAATCCCTCGAAGCCCTGCAGGAATCGATTGATTTGGCCCGGGGTGGTGGACACCCGAGTGAGGTGGATATTGCGCACCCGTGGGTAGAAGAACACCGGCAGCTGTGGAGGAAAGTCCACCAGTGCGATTCCTTCCAGGTGCAAAGGTGAAAAAGTACTGCCTGCGCTGTAGAGGCGCCAGAATGCAAGGATAGTTTCGCCGATTCGTGTTCGGGCCTGTACCCTTTCCTCGCTCAAGGGCATCGTCGAGCTGGAGGCCTATGCCCAGTTGTCGATAGCGTCACGCAACAGGGCCCGCTCGCGCACGTACTTATCCAGTCTGGCCTGAACGGGAGGAGGCAGGTCGACGTTTAAGCTGAATCGGCGGCCTGGCAGGTCATTGTTCAGGCGTAGTCTCATGAGGGTGTCGGGGAAGAGAGCGTTGCCCTGCAGGGAAATTTCCGTGTGATGCCCGCCCCCAGCCTCGGTTGTCCAAAGGTATTCCGGCACTACGGTTAAATGGTTATCGCGCAGCGAAAGCTCGTCGAGCAAATCGAGCGTGCGGCTATCCAGCCATGAGGGCCAATGATCCATGCCAGTGCGATCCAGCCCCAGGTAACGCAAACGCAGGCCGCTCAGGTCCGCGCTGGGCAGGTAGATGAACCTATTGCCGCTTAGGTCAAGCCGTTCGAGGTGTGCCAGCCTTCGGAGGGGGGCGGTATTGACGGATATCAGCAGGATGTCCTGGTTGATCAACCGTAGTTCCCTGAGTTCGGGCAGGTAGTGGGCAACCAGACCAAGCAGGGTCGAGGACAACGGTTGCAGGCCGCCAGTGGATTGGGGGCAGCTGATTTCCAAGGAGCGGATCCGCGAAAAGCGGCTCAGGAATGCATCAAACGCCGGAATGTCAGTGTAAGTGAACGGCGCGGGCATGAGCGGGGTTTCGACCAGCTGTAACTGATCGACGCGCTGGAAGAAAAATTCGGGCAAGCGCTCGGGGAAGTCGACCAGGTACACCTGTTGCAACCGCAGCGGGGCCGAGCCGCGACCTATTTCGGGCAGGTGAGTGGCAGTCCAGTGCTGCCAGATCGCATCGTGGATACGCTCCCGGCTGGCCATCCGGGCGTTCAGTCCGGGCAGGGCTGCCGAAGCATCACCCCAGGCACTCATGTCCGTCTCCAGCGCTTGTCGCTCGGCAAGCAGCTGGAGCAGGCGGCCATGGATGCGCTCGCGGCTCAGGCCCGCGTCCTCCAGCGCTGTCAGGATGGCCCCGGCAGAACTTCGCGCCTCGTCTTGCAGGTCGAGCCAGCGGATCAAGTCCAGCAAGGTGTCTCGGGTAATGTAACCGCCCATTGCCCCGCGACCACTCAAGGGATAGCCCGCGCGTCCGTCGGCGAGCCGCATGGGGGACCTGTGGCCCGGCCTGACCGGCTGCATCCGCAGTACCTGCCTGAGTGTTCGCCGCGGTAACGCCGCGCTTTGCTGCACTGCCCGTTTCAACCCAGGCCCGTCCCATACGCCGGGGAAGCCCAGCGCCAAACGTGGTGCGTCAGGCAATGCATGCAGTACCGATGCATAGAGCGTGTCACGCCCGTGCAGCGCGTGACCCTCGGCGTCATAGGCCTCGTAGCCGTCAGCGACTTTGCTCAGGACCTTGCGTATTACTGCATTCTCGGCCCCGACGCTGTCTATCAGCGGACCATGGAACGTGCCTATCCGGACTTCCAGGCGAACGTCGGGCGACCAGCCAGGCAGGTGTTCCAGGGTGTGCAGGATCAGCCTGTCGGTATCCGGGTTGATCACCGACTCCAAATACAGGCCTTCGTAGGCGCGCGCCAGGCGAACCTGCTGCTGGTATGCACGGATTTCCTCGGCCATGTGCGCAGGCACCTTGCCGCTCGCCAGTTGCTCCAGGTCGGCGGGGCTGGCGCTGCGCACCAACTCTTCGGCGATGGGGGTGGGCAGCGCAGGGTAGACCCGTTCGATCATCGCGACGCCCGGCAGTTGGCTCACGGACAGTGCCCTGTAGCGCGAATCGTAAACCCCTGCCCGAGTTCGCAGATCACTGTCCGGCAACGAGCGCCCGATCTCCTGATCCAGCTTGAAACGCCGCATCGTATCCTCCAGCAGCGCCGGAGGGCGCAGGTTTTCGCTGAGTACCCGGCGCAAGACGGCTTCATGGGTATCGCTGACTCGCAGGATGCGCTGCGCGGTCTCATCGGAAAACGCCAAGGTGGAAGATCCCAGGCGACGGAACAAGGTCAGGCCTTCCCACTCCAGCGGCCGATCCAGCTCGTGCTGCCAGGCACCGGCACCGTTGTGGCGCAAGGGCGGTTCATAGGACAGCACCTTGGTTGGGTGTTCGAGGTGGTACTGACTGCCGGCAAGGTCGGGCTTTACCGAATATACCTTGTCTTCCAGCGCCAGCCAGGTCTTGCCCTGGTAGTGATAGAGTCCGAATTCGTCGGGCTCTATACCGCTTGGCAGCAGGACATCGTGGGCAAAGGGCGCCAGGTCGGGTTTCCACAGGCGCGTTTGGCCGTCAGGCAAGGTCACCGGTTTGAGCTCTTCGATGAACGATGGGGTCTCGACCGCAATCCGTTCGTTCGCGGGTGTTTCGCCCGCGCCAGCCGCGGCCAGCGCTGCAATCAGTGCAGCATTCTCGATCACATCGATCAGGTAGCCCAGGGCCTGTTGCCGCTCGCCACGGCTCCAGCTCTCGATGCCTTCATAGGACTCATAACTCAGTTGAATGGCGGTCACGCCGAGCATGATCTGTCCCAGCACGGGGACGAAGAACGCGGCGATATTTAACGCCTGAAAAACTGTTCCCGCGAAGTACTGCACACGTTCATCGAAGGTTTTCTGGTCTTGGGCAGCGGTGGGTACCGCGTGAAACAGGGCATCGTCGCGCAGGACCCTGATTTTTTGCCGGATAATCTCTGACAGAAAGCTACCGCTAAAGGCGTGCTCGCGCAGGTGCAGTTTCGCAGTCGGGTCCAGCCGACGGTCATACCAACCCATTTCCTCGATCCAGACCACGGGACGCAAGTGATCTTCCAGCTTGCCCAGCAGCAGGTTTGCCTGGCGGGCGGGAAGAAAGCGTTTGAAGAACGCCAGGTAGTCCGCCTGCAGCAGCCTTTCGCGCAAGGCCTTGGCAAATGCCAGGGTCGAGGGATATTCCTTGAGCGGACACACCGGGTCTTCGGGGATGTAGACGGCCACCGGTTCGATCTCGCTGGCACTGTCCCGGGTCTTGCCGATGACCACGATACCGGTCAGCTCCACTTCCCAGAGCCGCAGAAAACTGCACGTCACCGGCTTGTTATCGAGTTTCGCCGGTTTGTTGGTCGCGACGTCCAGTAATACACCATACAGCTTCTCGCTGATGGCCTTTTGCATATAAGCCAGGTGCACGTGCAGGCTGAACGCGGATTGTTCGGCCCGTTTCAATAGTCCGTGCCGATTATAAGTCGCCGCATCGGGGGCCTCGTCCGGGGCAGACGGCGGATTGAACACGGCATCGATTTGCGCCTGGTACTTTGCGCCCAAGTCCAGTTCTCGGCACAAGGCAGCGAACTGTTCAGGGGCAATCGCCATTGTTTCGCGACTCAGGGCTACTCCGTTGATGGGGTAGTGATCATAGATCGCCGCTTTATGTCGGGCATCCTCGTCCATGCCGCCAATCTGTGCTTCGGCAGCTTCGAAGTTCTGCAGTGCCGCGGCCAGCAGTGTCTGGGTAGCATTCTTCAGTGCCTTTTGCCTTTCGACCAGTGGATCGCGGGACGCGGCGGCGAACGACTGGTCGGCCTGGGCTCGTCGGGCATGGAATAGGTAGGTGTTGCGTACATCGATGTCCAGGCCGAAGCGCGCCTTGAGCGCGGCGGTCAGCAGCGGCTCGGCAAAGGCTTCATGATCCGGCAGGGGGGCCATCGCCTCGCGCACGGCCTGCTCATGAAGCCGTTGCCTGGCATGAGTCTCTTGTACCTGCCGTATAACGTCGGGCATCGACAGGTAAGAGTGCTCGATCAAGGGGGACGTTGATCCGAGGGTGCTGCGCAAGTTGTTCAGTGTTTGTGGCGAGGCGTTGAGCAACCACGCGGGAACTTTATTCTTTATGGTGTGGAAGTGCGTATTTACTGCCGTAGGCTTATTACCCGTGTGGGTGGAAACATCAACGAGGTCTGACATGCTGGAACCTGCGTTTACAATAGAGGGGCGCCTTGATGGTAGGGCGCCGGCCCGCTATTAAAAAAATCAAATTTCCTATCATGCCGCTCAGTAAATGGACCGTAATTAGAATGGATAAAATAAATAACTAATGCCTCTTGCCCTGACCCGGGCAAAGGTATTTGGGAAGAGCCATACCCGGCATCCATGGGGCAGGCAGATGCCAACCTCGGAGGGGCTGGGCAACCTTGAGGCCCTCAAGCGCAACACAGGGGCATGCTCTGAGCGCGATTCAGGTTTATGATGCCAAACGGCAGAATAAATCCCCACACGGAGTGCGCAATGCAGACCTTGTACCCGCAGATCAAACCCTACGCCCGGCACGATCTGGCCGTGGAAGCGCCGCATGTGTTGTATGTCGACGAGAGCGGCTCGCCCGAGGGTCTGCCGGTGGTGTTCATCCACGGCGGCCCGGGCGCCGGTTGCGATGCGCAGAGCCGCTGCTACTTCGACCCGAACATCTACCGCATCATCACCTTCGACCAGCGCGGCTGCGGGCGCTCCACCCCCCATGCCAGCCTGGAGAACAACACCACCTGGCACCTGATCGAAGACCTGGAGCGCATCCGCGAGCACCTGGGCGTGGACAAGTGGCTGCTGTTCGGTGGCTCGTGGGGCTCGACCCTGGCCCTGGCCTATGCCCAATCCCATCCTGAGCGGGTGCATGGCCTGATCCTGCGCGGTATCTTCCTGTGCCGCCCGCAAGAGATCGAGTGGTTCTACCAGGGCGGTGCCAGCCGCCTGTTCCCGGACTACTGGCAGGACTACATTGCGCCGATCCCGCCGGAAGAACGCGGCGACATGCTCAAGGCCTTCCACAAGCGCCTGACCGGCAACGACCAGATCGCCCAGATGCACGCGGCCAAGGCCTGGTCGACCTGGGAAGGGCGGACCGCAACCCTGCGCCCCAACCCGCTGGTGGTCGACCGCTTCTCCGAACCGCAGCGGGCGTTGTCGATCGCCCGCATCGAATGCCACTATTTCATGAACAACGCGTTCCTCGAGCCGGACCAGTTGATCCGCGACATGCCCAAGATCGCCCACCTGCCGGCGGTCATCGTGCACGGCCGCTATGATGTGATCTGCCCGCTGGACAACGCCTGGGAACTGCACCAGGCCTGGCCGAACAGCGAGCTCAAGGTGATCCGCGACGCCGGCCACGCCGCGTCCGAGCCGGGGATCACCGACGCCCTGGTACGCGCCGCCGAGCAAATGGCCCGGCGCCTGCTTGACCTGCCTCTGGAAGAAGCATGAAGGGGCTGTTGCAACGGGTGCGCGGCGCCCGGGTCGAGGTGGCCGGGGAGGTCGTCGGCGCCGTCGACCAAGGCCTGCTGGTGCTGGTGGCGGTCGAACCGGGCGACACCCGCGAGCAGGCCGACAAGCTGCTGCACAAACTGCTGAACTACCGGGTGTTCAGTGACGCCGAAGGCAAGATGAACCTGTCGCTCAAGGACATCGGCGGCGGCCTGCTGCTGGTATCCCAGTTCACCTTGGCAGCCGACACCCGCAGTGGCATGCGCCCGGGCTTCTCGACGGCCGCGCCGCCGGCGCTGGGCGCCGAGCTGTTCGAGTACTTGCTGGCCCAGGCCAAGGTGGCGCACGCGCCGGTGGCCAGCGGTCGCTTCGGCGCGGACATGCAAGTGCACCTGGTCAATGATGGCCCTGTAACATTTATGTTACAGATATGAGACTGAATAACCCCTTGTGAGTCTGAAAAGCGGGGTTATGTGCAACAAATAGTTATGCAGCCTGATGCGTTGTCCCGCGGCCTGCTGGATAATCGCGCGCTGCGTGGACCTGCGTTCGCGGGTTCGTTTCACCCTGACTTGAGCGCTGTCCGGAACCGATTGGGGAATCATTGCGCCCATTCGGGGTCCGAACAGTGCTCGCCAACCCGGCATTCGTCGCTGGCCGTTGGTTCTATGATCTGTTTTCGGCGAGGGTTGCTCGTGATTGTAAGTCCCCAAAACGCACCAAGAATTCCCGGCAAACGGCTGCGCAAGGCCTTTTTGGCAGGCGCAACCCTGGTCGGCCTGCTGAGCACCGGCCAACTGTGGGCATTCAAT
>JAEWGL010000027.1 GCA_023388335.1 Pseudomonadota bacterium
TGTCGCTCGGTATGCACGCATACCTCATGAGGCGGCACGATCACCTGCCCGGCCTGCTGCGCGGCAAGCTGTATCTCGCAGGCTTTTTCCAGGTAGTACATGCGCAGGAAGGCCTCGGCCACTGTGCTGCCGACCGCCAGCAAGCCATGGTTGCGCAGGATCATCACTGAATTTGTGCCCAGGTCCGCCACCAGCCGCTGCTGCTCGTCCATGTCCAAGGCGATGCCTTCATAGGCGTGGTAGCCGACCCTGCCATAGAACTCCATGGATATCTGGTTGAGCGGCAGCAGCCCGCACTCCAGCGCCGCCACCGCACAGCCGGCGCGGGTGTGGGTATGCAGCACGCAGTGGGCATCCTCACGGGCGCCATGGATGGCGCTGTGGATGACGAAGCCGGCCGGGTTGACCGGATATTGGGTCGGCTCCACGGGGTTGCCGTGCAAGTCGATCTTTACCAGCGTGGAGGCGGTGATCTCATCGAACAGCAGGCCGTAGGGGTTGATCAGGAAGTGATGCTCCGGGCCGGGCAGGCGTACGGAAATGTGGGTGAAGATCAGGTCGGTCATGCGAAAGTGCGCAATCAGCCGGTAGCAGGCGGCCAGCTCCTGACGCAGGTTCCATTCGGCGGGGCTCATTGTTGTTGTCCTGGTTGAGATGGATTGGGGCGCTCGGCGCCCCGGGAGACTCTACATCACCTGCTGGCCCAGGCGTTGAAGCGCTGCTCCAGTTCTTCACCATGGTCCACCCAGAATTCTACGTTCATTGCCAGCGCGCCCTCAAGGTTCTGGGGCGACGTCGGCACCCAACTCGCCAGGGACGTATCAAGCTTCGCCGCCGCCTGAGTATTGGTTGGCCCATAGGGAATCTGCTCGACATAATGCACCTGGGTGTCCGGCTGGTTGGCGTAGGCGATCAACCGCCGTGCCTGCTCGGCATGCTTGGAGCCTTTGATGATCGCCCAGTAATCCATGCCATACAGGCTCCCCGGCCAGACCACGGCCAGCGGGCTGCCCTGCTGCGCGGCGACGGCAATGCGACCGCTGTAGGTGGACGTCATCACCACGTCGCCGGCAGCCAACCATTGGGCCGGCTGGGCACCGGCATCCCACCACTGGATGTAGGGCTTGAGCTCGCTGAGTTTGGCGAAGGCACGCTCGACCCCCGCCGGTGTGGACAGCACTTTGTATACCTCATCCACCTTGACTCCATCGGCCAGCAGCGCGAACTCCAGGTTGTACACCGCACGCTTGCGCAGGCCGCGCTTGCCTGGGTATTTCTTCACGTCCCAGAAATCGGCCCAGGAGGTCGGTGCCTGGGCCAGCTTGGCGCGGTCGTAGGCGATCGCCACGCTCCACACCAGGGCCGCTGACCCACAGTCCTGGGCGGCATCGGGGATCAGCTCGGCGGCATGGCCGAGCTGCTGCCAATCCAGGTGCTCGTAGATGCCCTCCTCGCACCCGCGCATCAGGTCCGGCCCTTCGATCTGCACCACGTCCCAATCGACATTGCCGGTATCGGCCATCACCTGGATCCGCGCCATCTCGCCGTTGTATTCGCTCTGGATCAACTTGCTGCCGTCCTGGGCGCTGAAAGGCTGGAAGATCGCCACGTCCTGGGCTTTCTGGCCGGCGCCGCCATAGCCGACCACGACCATCTGCGGCGCCGCCTGCGCGCCGCCCAGGCTCAAGGCCAGAAGCACTGCGCACAGACCGGTCCTGCGGGGAAATGCTTGCATCGGTGGTTCCTCCTGCCGGTGCCTGCGCAGGTGCGGCGCAGGCCCGCTTTCTTATTGTTGTGAGGGCTTGCCCCTGGATCAGGGGTGATTTCAACGCTAGTCGGGAGCCAGTAAAAAAACAAGTTGATTTTTTACTGCAGCTACACTTTGATGAGTAAAACAACAAAGACAACCGTCCGGAGCTGCGCGCATGTCGACCGCCTTCACCCGCCTGTTCGAACCGCTGCAGATCCGTGGCAAACGCCTGAAAAATCGCATCATGTCCACCGGGCATGACACCTGCTTGCCCACCGACAACCTGGTCAACGACGCACTGATCGCCTATCAGCGCGCCCGCGCCGAGGGCGGCGCCGGCCTGATCGTGCTGCAGGTGGCGGGTGTGCATGACAGTGCCCGCTACACCTCCCATGTGCTGATGGCCACCGACGATGCCTGCATCGACGGCTACCGGCGCTTGGCCGAAGCCTGCCATGCCCACGACACGGTAGTGCTGTCGCAACTGTTCCACCCTGGGCGAGAGATCATGGAGACGGCCGATGGCTTGCTGGCGGTGGCCTATTCGGCCTCGGCGGTGCCCAACGAGCGCTTCCGGATCATGCCACGGGCGCTGGACCAGGCGATGATCGACGAGATCGTCCAGGGCTACGCCAGCGCCGCCCGCCGCCTGTACCAGGCCGGGCTGGACGGCGTGGAGGTAGTCGCCAGCCACGGTTACCTGCCGGCGCAGTTCCTCAACCCGCGGGTCAACCGCCGCATCGACGGCTACAACGGCGACCTCGAGCGACGCCTGCGTTTCTTGCGCGAAGTGCTGGCGGCAGTGCGCGCGGCCACCGACGAGCACTTCATCGTCGGCCTGCGTATCAGCGCCGATGAGCGCGACCCCGAGGGGCTGACCGAGGACGAATCCCTGGTCGCCGCCGAGGCCCTGCAGCGCCAGATCGATTACCTGCACATTGTCGCCGGCACCTCCGCATCGCTGGGCGGCGCAGTGCACATCGTCCCGCCGATGGCCATCGAAGCGGCCTACCTGGCCCGCGAGGCCGGCACCTTCAAGGCGCGCCTGGACATCCCGCTGTTCGTCACCGGGCGCATCAACCAGCCCCAGGAAGCCGAGCTAATCCTCGCCCGCGGCCAGGCCGACGTTTGCGGCATGACGCGCGCGCTGATCTGCGACCCGCAGATGCCGGCCAAGACCGAGCGTGGCCAAGTCGAGGACGTACGCGCCTGCATCGCCTGTAACCAGGCGTGCATCGGCCATTTCCACCGCGGCCTGCCGATCTCTTGCATCCAGCACCCGGAAACCGGTCGTGAGCTGCAGTACGGCAAGCTCAACCTCACCCTTGCCCGCAAACGCGTCATGATCGCCGGCGGCGGCCCGGCCGGCATGAAGGCCGCCGCTGTCGCCGCGGCGCGGGGCCACGACGTCACCCTCTACGAGGCCAGCCCACAGCTGGGCGGCCAGGTACTGTTGGCCCAACTGCTGCCCCGGCGCAGCGAGTTTGGTGGCGCCAGCACCAACCTGCAGCGGGAGATGCAACTGGCTGGCGTGCGCGTGTTACGCAACACCAGAGTCGATGGTGCCCTGGTCGAACGCGAGCGCCCCGACCTGGTGATCGCCGCCACCGGTGCCACGCCTTACTGGCCAGCGTTCGAGCGCAGCGGCGAGATGCAGGTGGTGGATGCCTGGCAGGTCCTGCGCAACCAGGTCACCTTGGGCCGCTCGGTACTGGTGGTGGACTGGCGCAGCGACTGGATCGGCCCAGGCATCGCCGAGCGCCTGGCGCGCGACGGACATCAGGTGCAACTGGCGGTCAACGGCACCCACTGCGGCGAGAGCCTGCCCCTGTACGTGCGCGACCAGCTGGCCGGCGAGCTGCACCGCCTGCGCATCCCGATCACCCCCTATGCGCGGCTCTATGGCTGCGACGACAACACCGTCTACCTGCTGCACACCGCCAGCGGCGAACCGATGATCTTCGAGGGCATCGACACCCTAGTGCTGTGCCTGGGCCATCAGCCCCAAGACACCCTGGCCGAGGAACTGGCGGGCCTGGTCGAGGTGCGGCGCATTGGCGATTGCCTGGCGCCGCGCACCGTTGAGGAGGCGGTCCACGACGGCCTGACGGTTGCCTGGGCGCTCTGAGGCTGGTCATACTGCCGCTTTCCCGATGGACCGACGCGCATGAGCCAGCATCCCCTGACGCCGCCGCACGCTACTGAAGACGGTGGCGCAGCCCCGCAGTTTCTCGGCACCCGCATCCGCGGCCTGCGCAAGCGCCGCGGCATGACCCTGACGGAACTGGCCAAACAGAGCGAACTGACCGCTGGCTACATCAGCCAGCTGGAGCGCAACCTTTCCTATCCGTCGATCCCGGCGCTGTTCAATATTGCCCGCAGCCTGGGTGTGACCATCCAGTGGTTTTTCGCCAGCGAGGCCTGCACCGCTCCAGAAGACAGCGGCTACGTGGTACGCAAGAACAGCCGCCTGAGCGTGCATTACGAAGACGGCATCGTCGATCAGCTGCTCACGCCGCAGCCCAACCGCCACTTGGAAATCCTCCACTCGCGCTTCCCGCCGGGCACCTATAGCCAGCAGAGTTACAGCCACGACGGTGAGGAAGCGGGTTACCTGCTGTCCGGCAGTTTCGAGCTGTGGGTGGGTGAGCGGTATTTTCAGTTGAGCGAAGGCGACAGCTTCAGTTTTTCCAGCCAGGAGCCGCACCGTTATGGCAACCCTGGCGAAGTGGATGCGGTGGTGATCTGGGTGATCACCCCGCCGACGTTCTGATACCGACAACAAAGGCACGCCATGAACGACTTGATTACCCGCGAATTGGACAAGGGCCTTCTGACCCTCACCTTCAACCGTCCAGACAAGCTCAATGCCTTGAACACGGCGATGTACACGCAGTTGGGCGATCAACTGCTCGCGGCCGAGGAGGATGCGCAGGTCGATGTGATTCTGCTCACCGGCGGCCCGCAGTGCTTTTGCGCGGGCAACGACCTCAAGGACTTTCTCGACAACCCGCCCAAGGACATGGACAGCCCGGTGTTTCGCCTGATGCGCGTGGTCATGGCGCTGGATAAGCCGCTGATTGCCGCGGTGTCAGGCGCCGCCATCGGCATTGGCGCCACCCTGCTGCTGCATTGCGATCAGGTACTGGTCAGCCGCTCGGCCAAGCTACGCATGCCGTTCGTGCCGTTGGGGCTGTGCCCGGAGTTTGGTTCCAGCCTGTTGTTGCCACGGATGCTCGGGCATGCGCGTGCCGCGCGGTTATTGCTGTGCAACGAGTTGCTCACGGGTGAACAGGCCGTCGAATGGGGTCTGGCCAACGAACTGCATGACGATGGTGAGCAGTGCCTGGCGGCGGCGCGCAACCTGGCTGAGCGACTGCAAGCCTTACCCCAGCAAGCACTACGAATCAGCAAACGCTTGCTCAAGAATGCTCATCGTGAAGAACTGGACGCTACTGTTCGCCGAGAAGGATTGCTGTTTATCGAACGGCTGCAAACGCCGCAAGCGAAAGCGGCGTTGCGGGCGTTGGTCAAGGATTGATGCCTTGGGGAAGTCCAACGCGGGCCTCTACAGTGGCCGGCGTGGGCGCTGGAAAAGAAAATGCCCGGCACAGTGGCCGGGCTCATTAACAAGGAAGTTCATCGAGGCTCTGGATGCTCGCTTGATACAGAATTGTTGGCATCCACATCTGCCATTTCCTCATCGACAGGTGCTTCGGCATCTGCCGGGAGCGGGACCTCAGCCTCGTTCGGCTTGGGGTCGTTTCTTGTTTCATCATCCGTTTTGCCCGCTGTGCCCCTCTGAGAAATGTTGCCGGGGGCGTTTTCATCAATATCCATGCTGAATCTCCGGTCTAATGCGCGGGGTATCCGTGCTTGAACATGAGAGCAAAAACCTGCGCCATGAGTGCCGGACGCTGGACGAACGGCGGTAACCAAAGCCCAGCTTTTGCTGAACGGTCAGCGCAGGCTACCGAGACCTGCACATGTGCGGGCTTTTTGTTGTCTTCAGCAAAACGCCGGAACAAGCGCCTTCAAAGCTCCACCTTTATCCACCGGGTTTCAGGCGCCACATACAGGAATCGACCTGTGGCCTCCGCTTTATTACCGCCCGCATTATTTATCATCCAATCGTAAAATCTTTGGACTGCGGCGGCATGCTGCTGGCCATCATAGGTACCTTCGTTGGAATGAAATTGCTGATCGATGTGCAGATAGTAGTCGCACACGTAGCCTGGCTTTTGTAATGACTTTTGACATGCCCGCTTTTTGAAATCCACGACATAGACATCTATCCCGTTGACTGGATTGTTGATACTTACGCTGAGCGATTGGCTAACAGCCTGACGCAATTCTTGCTCAGTCGGCTCGCGCTGATCGGCCGGTTCTGTCACGCCCTCAACAGCTACGGGCTGAGACACTGGCATGCGCTCTCGCGAGAGCACGAATGCCTGGCAATCGCCGAGGCTGGTCTGTTTTCGAACGTCTATCGTTTGACCATTTGCCGACAGCAAGCCGCTCAACCCGGCGAAGCCCCCTTGGTAATTCTCTTCTGCTGGCTTGAAGTAAACCCAATATCCTTCCCAGCCCTTCATGAAAGCTGGTTTGATTGGATAGTTCAGCGGATGGACCCGTTCTGGACCATAGCCACCATGAGACAACGCTCCTGAACCGTCCTGCATGTCGATCGTGAAAACCGCGAGCCCTAATGGGCATCTGGTTTGCCCAGTCCACCTGCCATCGACATTGGGCGGTTCATCAGCAAAAGCCACCCCTGCGCATAGCATCAGGCTGCCCAGCAGAAATTGAGAATGCTTTGTTGGATTTTTCAAGGCTTCACCCCTATGTAAAAAGTCGGGAAACCTGCTGGAAGCATCACGCTCATCCTTCAAAGCGGTAAAACGCCGTCGGTCGACAAGCCAGCAAATAGAGACTAGCAACTGCTGCAAAAAAAAGAGGAATCGGCGTTCATCGCGTAATGCTCGAAGAGAAGCATCACGCTTCCTTTTTCTGGCTAATGTGGCGATGGAGAAGCCTGGCAGGGGGCCAGAAAGGAAAAAGCCCAGCGCAATGGCTGGGCTTGGAAGCAGTGCTTTCAGCGCCGCTTACTCTGCGTCAATCAGACTATCAGTCTTCGTATTTCCATTGTCCCGGTTGTTGTCCCGGTTCGTCAGGGCGTCTTGATCAGACCCTGGGCTCTCTGGTGGAGGATTCCAGTCTTCGGGTCTCTTTTGAGCCTCCGGCTCATCAGCGCCCTGCTTGGGTTCGGATTTGGCTTGCTCAATGCCAGAGCCATGCCCTTCCCCGGTATCAGGCTCAGCGGGGCCCGGGTAGGCAGCTTCTGGTCCGTTGTTTTCGATTGCCATATGACTCTCCCCTCTTTAACGCAGGACATCTGCGTATGCAGTTCTGAAAACCCGGCTTGAGGTGAAGTGCCCTGGCTTCGACGAGTGGCGACAAAAAACCGATTTGTGGGTTACGTGGGTCACCAGGCGGCCGGCTCGATATTCATTTCGCAAAGAGGCACGGAACCGGTATCGAGAATGCACCGTCGCATTACGCTAGATGATCTGCGCTGCTGGCCTGGACCGCGCCTGGCGCTGCCTGATTTCTGCGTACCTCTTGCTAAGCGCTCAGTGCACTGCGGTGCACTTAAGCTTCTGACATTAGCTTAATCGCCACGGACTTTTTTGCTGTCTGGGTGACAGCGTGCCAATACTTAACCTCGCCTTTGAATCCATCAGTTGATCGGCACCAAGCGGTCACGCTGGGAAGCGCTCAGGTCGTCGATCAGGGCGATTTTCAGCGTGCCAGTGGATGCATCAGCCAGAGGCTTGCCCATGTCAGCCGATGCGTACTCCGGGAGCTTGTACATAGCCCCGGTAAGCGGGTCGACAATCAGCATGCCAATCAGGCCACCGATGAGGATGTTTCCCCAGTACCAGCCGCTCAAGCTGGAGTCCAGCTCAACGGTCTTATCCGGGTACCCCTCTTTCTTGAATCGCAGCGTGTAGGTCTGGCCGGAGAAGTATCCCTTGCCTGACTTGAGCGTGACAGTGCTCGGCGTATTTCCGGTGTGCACCACTGTGCCATTTTTGTCGGTGATTTCGAATGTCGCACCAGGCGGTGCGCTCGATACAGCGACTGGGTAGCGAGATTCACCAACAATGCTCGCGCAGCCTTGCATTCCCACCATTGCAGCAACTGCAGCTGCTCCTACCATCTTCCGAAACGTCATTGATGCTGCTCCATTACGCCGTCATTGGCCTGGCCGAGGTTCGGCCGGCGGCGATTTTACCGAAATAATATCACTTTGACATCACCGGCCCAGCGGTCGCGCGATGGCACGGGGTCGGTGTGGTAGGAATGGCTTTCTCAGGAAGGTAGACGAGCGGTTTCTCACCTGGGCCTGCAAAGATGCGAGGGTTGCCGCCTCAGGCGCGCGTCGGAAGGCTGCCAATGCCCTTCCTGCTTATCAGGCAGGACTTCGGCTGGCCATTCGACGACGGTACTGGTGGGCACGCGTGGCATTTGCCAGCTGCTGCACCATCAAGGCCCATCAAGGAGATACTCGTGGATTGGGGGTCTTGTTTTCACTCAGCTTGCGCAGTTGAAACTTGACCACAGCCATGTTGCCCAGCGAGGCGAGCGCCTTGTTTTTCCAAGTGATTGGCGCAAGCGCCGGAGCGGTGTCCTTACCGTCTTGCCAGTCACGAGGCAAGCAAGGCTCGCCAGCGCAGTGCCAATCCCAACCATGTCTACGCCGCTCTTGATGACTTGATCTGCGATCAGTCGCCGGCGGATGCCGCCGGTCACCATTAACGGCATCTTCGCTACGGCTCGGATGTCACGCGCAAACTCCAGGAAGTAGGCTTCCCTGGCCAATGTCCGACCATCCGGGCTTCTCCCTGCATCGCTGGTGCTTCGTAGCTGCCGCCGGAAAGTTCCACCAAGTCGACATCGAACTCATTGAGCAAACGCACGACCTGCTTGGCGTCGTCAGCGCTGAAGCCACCACGCTGGAAGTCAGCCGAGTTAAGTTTGACTGCCACGGCGAATTCGGGCGAAACGACCGCACACACAGCCTTGACGATCTCAAGCAGCAAGCGGGCGCGGTTTTGCAGAGAACCACCCCATTGATCTGTCCGTCGGTTGGTAAGCGGCGAGAGAAACTGGCTGAGCAAATAACCATGCGCAGCGTGAATCTGCACCCCTGTAAAGCCAGCCTGCTCACCCAACAACGCAGTATTTACGAAACGCCGGATGACATCGTCGATGACATCCGGCGTCATGGCGTGAGGCGTAGCGAAATGCCGGGACATCTTGCCCAGATCCAGTGGCACGGCCGAGGGGCCCCAGGTCATCTGCCCAAGATTGGCCTGCATCTGCCGACCAGGGTGATTGATCTGCAGCCAGAACTGCGCGCCCTTCGAACGCCCAACCTCTGCCCATTGACGGAACTTCTCGATGTGCAGTTCATTTTCCAGGACCACGCCGCCAGGGCCGGTCATCGCGCGGTTATCGACCATGACGTTGCCGGTGATGATCAGGCCAGCGCCCCCTTGCGCCCACGCCTGATAAAGGCGCATCAGCCGAGATGATGGCGCATGGTTGGCGTCAGCCATGTTTTCTTCCATGGCAGCCTTGGCAATGCGGTTTGCAACAGTAGAACCATTAGGCAGGGTCAGGGGGGTGAACACGTTCATGGGAGCACCTCGATATGATCGTGCCCCAGACAGTAGCTTTAAAGTTAACTTTAATGTCAACACCCTGATTACAGCTTGCTGCGATAGTGTGGATCTGGCCTGTCACCCACCGGTCATCGCCGATAAGCTTGGAGGTGAATAGCCTAATCACGCACCAGACCGTCGAGCAAGGTCGTCAAAGCGTCCTCGATGGCATGATCGCCGACCTTTGCCGGCAGCAACCGGCTATCGATCGAAAGCATGGTCAATCCATGCAGGTGTGCCCAACTCGCAGTGGCCTGCCCCAAGGCGGGACGAGCGCGGATCGTCCCCTGCTCCTGCCCCCGCTCCAGCACCTCGATTACCAGATGGAAGGGTGCCTGGGCACGGGGATCCTGATGGATTTCCGATGGCTCTCCCGCTTGCGTCGAGAACATCAATCGATACAGGTCTGGGTTATCCGCACCGAACGCCAGGTAGGCATAAGCCAGTGCCTGCAAACGCTCGGGAGCTGACACTCTGGATTGCACTGCGGCTTGCATCGCCTCGCACAACCGCTCGAAGCCGCAGTTGGAGAGACGGGCGCTGTATCGAGGCGTCTTCACCAACGTCACTGACCTGAAAGCCGCGATCCGCCAATTCATCACGGCCCACAACGAGCATTCGGCCAAGCCGTTCAAATGGAACAAGACGGCAGAGGCCATCATCAGCTCCGTACATATGGCAAAGCTGAGCGTGATGAAAGATAAGCTAATGAATTAAGCGCTCGGGACACTAGTTCAATTCTCCGGAGTAACGCTTGCTGCGAAACGCTAATGCGGCCCAATCGGCGTCCGTTTCAAGCGGCCGCGTTCCTTTTGCATCCTTATACACTCTGCCTATGACGACGCACTTACATAACGCTCGCATGAATTTAGTACCCTTAAATTACCTGCAGAAACAATAACGAATTCTTGAGGGGTCATGCATATGTAAGCGCCGCTGGATAATATCTTATCCAACGGCGCTCAACACTAGAGAGGGTAAGTGCAGCGAAGCTTAGCTCCGTCCACCACCATGGCTATGCTGGCCGCCTTTCTTGCCGGCCTCCGACGCCTTCTCCCGATCATTTGCAAAGCTTCCACCTGAAGATTGGCCTCCTTTCTTGCCTGCTTCAGATGCTTTTTCACGATCATTTGAAAAGTTACCTGGATTTTTATTTCCCGTAGTCATGGCTTATTCCTCTTGACTTCATAAATGAGAAGATAAATTTCAGCGTACTGCTGTCCAGCACTTTTTATAGATAGGTTTTTACGTATCAGGTTCGATCATTTCCAGCCACTCTGACGAACGGTGCAATATCAATATGAATACAGCCAAGCCTCCAAGCGTTTAGCTCGCTAATAAAACCCCCACGAAATCTTAATAACATTTTCTAAGGTGCGGCCTTCTATTGCGCAAAAAAAGCCTGCATTAAACAACCTAAGCAACTGGGCTTGAACGATGAAACGCGCTCTGGTCGCCTTTTTACATCCCAGTTCTAAGCATGAGGTAGCAGGCTACTCCAATGCACACTGCGGAAAAGCTGAGCTGCATTGCTTTGGCGGGAATCCTTGGACAGAGCACTCTGCCCAATAGCATTCCGCTGACACTTGCGACGATAAACATATAGCCAGTCGCCGTAATATGCGCACCAGAGTGTACAGCGCCGGCCACCGCCGCGGCCGAAATAAGGGCAATAGCCAGGAGCGAGGTGGCCACGATGCCATGTATCCGGACCTCCGAGAATTGCTGAAACGCCGGTACGATCAAGAAGCCTCCGCCCACGCCGAGCATACCGGTGAGCAAGCCGGAGATCGAGCCGATGGCGGCCAGAGTGGTTGAGCATTTGAGTGTCCAGCGCAGCCGACCAGTCTGGGGATCAAGCAAGCATTTTATGTTTTGCCTGGGCTGCTCTGCCTCGATATTTTTGGCCTTGTTCAAATAGACTTGGCCAATCATGCGCAGCGCCACAATGATCATTACCAAGCTGAACAGCGTGATGAGTACGGTGTTAGGCAGGAAATGGGCGAGATGCGTGCCTAAAGGCGCAAATACTGAACCCATAAGCGCCATCAAAAAGGCTGCACGATAACGGACCAGACCTTTTCTGAGACCATCGGCGGCTCCGACTGTGGCGGCGGCGCAGACGGCAAACAGCGCGACGGGGGTCGCTTCTGTCATCGACCAGCCGAGGCCGAGTACCAGCGCTGGGACGGCCAAGATTCCACCTCCGGCGCCCGTAAGGCCCAGAATAATACCGACGGTTATTCCAAACATCGCAGTCAATAGCATGCGCGTTCCTCAATCAGGCTTTGAGAGGCTGGTCAGCCACTCACGGCCTTTGAGCATGCCGTTCCAGTAAAACCAGGGTAAAAACTTGGCTTTGAGGAACCAAGCGGATTGCCGGGCGGCTGTCGGATCTAGCGGAAATGAAGGCAGCAACGTCCCACCATAGCCAAACTCTGCAAGCACCACTTTGCCTTTTTCAACCGTGAGTGGGCACGAGCCGTAGCCGTCGTAGCGCAGCGGCATAGGTTGCTGACGGCGCAACGCCAAGAGATTCTCAGCCACGACCACAATTTGCTTGCGGGCGGCGGCGGCGGTTTTAGCGTTGCTCGTGGAGCAAACATCACCAAGTCCAAAAACATCCGGATAGCGCACGTGCTGGAGCGTCCCTGGGTCCACCTCGCACCACCCAGCAGCGTCTGCCAGGGGGCTGTTGCGAATGAACTCAGGCGCTACCTGTGGCGGCACCACATGGAGCATGTCGAAGCGCTTAGCCTGCCGAGTGAGCGTGCCCTGCTCATCCCGGGTTTCGAACCAAGCAGTCTTGCTCTGTCCATGGACTTTGACCAGATTCGAACCAAAGGCCAGCTGCGCCTGATACTTGTCGATGTACTTCATCAAGGGCGGGACAAAGGCGGCTACTCCGAACAGGACATTGCCGGCGAGATTGAACTCAACATCGATGTCCTGAAGGACACCTGATTTTTGCCAATGATCACAAGAGAGGTACAGTGCTTTTTGCGGTGCACCGGCACATTTGATCGGCATGGCAGGTTGAGAAAACAGTGCTTTGCCGTGGCGTAATCCTTGCACCAGCTGCCAGGTGTATGTGCAAAGATCATGGCGATAGTTGGACGTTACCCCATGTTTGCCCAACGTGTCCTCTACCCCTTCGATGTGCTCCCAGGCCAGCCGCAGCCCCGGGCATACAATGAGATGCTGATAGGCGACGCATTGACCGGTGCTCAGCAACAGGCGTTTGCTGCCGGGCAGGACCTCGACCACCGAAGCCTTGATCCAAGTGGCACCGCGTGGGATCACCTGGAGCGTGGGCCTGACGGTTTTACGCACGTCATACGCGCCACCACCGACCAGCGTCCAGGCCGGTTGGTAATAATGTTGGTCATTGGGTTCGATCAGCGTGATCCTCAGGTCGGGAGCTCGCTTGAGCAGGCTGGCCGTAACTCCGATGCCCGCTGATCCGGCGCCGATGACGAGAATGTCTGCGGTGATGTCGGCGAGACTAATAACAGCTTCGTTCCGATAGACCATTCCAGACGCCTTTTGATAGAGCTGAGCCGAGCGATTACCGGTTCGGCAAAAGGCCAAGACTGGCGCTGGCAAACTGTCCAGCAGACGAACAAAACGTTGCACGTCAGCGTCAGTGATGGCGTTGGGCTGAATGGGTAGATAGGCAAACTCAAGGCCCAGGCGTTTGGCTTGGGCTTGAATGTTCGCGCTGGCAGGTTGATCCGCCGCATCTTCATGATCGGGGCGATTACAGATAATCGAGCGAAAACCTAGCGTGGCTGCTTCGTTTAGGTCTTCTGGGGCGAGTTGACCGGTTGTTGAAAAATCTTTGCTGTGGGAAGTAAGTTGCATTTCAATTAAACCCTCAGTGAAGTTATCCAGGTTGCTCCGCGCGAATGCAATAAGCGGGTCAGAACATATTGAGAGGGATTTTCAGGTAACTGATGCCGTTGGCCTTCATCGCGGGTGCCTCACCGGCACGTATATTGATCTGCACTGACGGCAGCAGGCGCTTGGGCTGACCCAAGGCTTTGTCGCGTGTTGCGCGCAAGGCAATAAACGCAGCCTCGTCGAGGCTTTGCCCAACATGGATGTTGTGCGCGCGCTCTTCGCCCACCGTGGTCTGATAGCAGTAATAGTCGCGGCTGGGGGATTTGTAGTCGTGACACATGAACAAGCGAGTAGTGTCTGGTAGTTCGAACAGGCGCTCAATTGAACGGTACAGCTGACGAGCGTCGCCACCTGGAAAATCGCACCGGGCGGTGCCGCAGTCAGGCATGAACAGGGTGTCACCAACGAAAGCCGCATCTTCGATCAGGTAACTTACGCATGCCGGCGTATGACCAGGGGTATGCAATACACGAACGGTCAAATCGCCAATGTGGAAAGTTTCGCCATCGGCGAACAGTCGATCGAACTGACTGCCATCTGCTCTGAACCCATCTTCGATATCGAACAGCCTGGCAAAGGTATCCTGCACGAGAGGGATGCGATCGCCAATGCCGATCTGTCCGCCCAGTTGCCCCTGCAGATAGTGGGCGGCCGAGAGATGGTCTGCATGCACGTGGGTTTCCAGGATCCACTCGAGCGTAAACCCGTTGGCCCGCACCTGTTCGATCAGTCGGTCGGCCCCCGCATACGAGATGCGTGCGGCGGCGACATCATAGTCGAGCACTGGGTCGATTATCGCGCAGCAGCCGGTGGCTGGATCGCTAAGCAGGTAGCTGTAGGTGCAGCTTTCGGCGTCGAAAACCGGTTCAAGATTAAATGGCATAGGTACTTTTCCATGATCAAATAGTTTGAAACACGCCTACGACGACGAACAGCAACAATGCAACCAGTCCGGCAGTCAAGCAGTACGGCAGTTGGGTTTTCATATGGTCCATATGATCGTTACGTGTGGCCATTGAAGTCACGATAC
Source organism: Pseudomonadota bacterium (assembly GCA_023388335.1). Lineage (GTDB taxonomy): Bacteria > Pseudomonadota > Gammaproteobacteria > Pseudomonadales > Pseudomonadaceae > Aquipseudomonas. Next base: position 14,414 of record JAEWGL010000027.1, read on the forward strand.
CGGTGTCGCTGATAGGCGAAATGGTGTCGCCAAGAATCGAGCCTGAGATAGCTGCGCCAATAATCAGGTAGGGATCCGCTCCTGAAGCCGCAGCGATCTGAATGCCGATTGGAATCATGATGGAGAAGGTGCCCCAAGAGGTCCCGGTGGAAAGGGAAACCACCCCGGCAACGATGAAAACGAAGGCGGCGCACAGACTAACCGGCACATAGCCATTAATGTGTTCCGAGAGGTAGCCACCTACGTTCAGTTCACCGCACACATTGCCGATTAGAAAGGCAAGGGTCATGACCACACCGAGCGGGACCATGGATTGGTAGCCAATCAGCAGTTCACGGAAATACTGATCCATGGTCAATACACGCTTCACCAAGATGTAATAAAGCGCCCCGACCACCTGACCCACCATCACCGCCCAGAGTACCGCAGTAGAGCCTGAGCCTTTACTGAGGGTACCTTCGCCTGTGATATAGAGGCCTACCGGTACGCTAATGATCATTGCCAGCAACGGCAACAGTAAGTTTGAAGTGCAGGGGGCACGGCCTTGCTGCGCTGGGCCTTCGTCAAGTTCGGTCACCAGCGGTGTGGCACCCTCGCCCAATTCGATTCCCTGCCGTGCACGCGCATTGGCGCGGCGCATGGCGGGAAAGGAGAAACGAGTAAAAATACTCAGCACTACGAAGACAAGGGTGAGCCAAGCGAAGAAGTTGTAGACGATGGAATGAGCCAGAATGCTGAATGGTTCGCCGCTGATGAAGCCCTTGCCGACTTGCATCGCAATAACGCCCATCATCGCTGCGCCCCAGCCGTTAAACAGAACTGACGACCAAACACTCAGGCCGGTGTTCTGGATAACGTAGGCCATCTGCTCGCGGGACACACGATATTTGCTCGACAGACCGCTTGTCACGGTACCAGCAGTGAGCAGTGCAAGATTGCTCTCGATGAAGATCAGTCCTGCGATAGCGGCCCCAAGGAGTTGTGAACTGAATGGGCATTTAACAATTCGCGCTTTGACGGTCAGCAGCCTGACGAGGCCCTCCATGCCGCCTGTTATGCGAGCGAGATGGATGACCCCGCCGACCATCAGACCGAAGAGAATGGTCTTTACCGCCCCTTCAGACTTGAACACATCCACTATCCCTTGCACCGAGCTGCCTAGGCCGATGCCGACCTGGAAATTCGAGAGCACCAGAAAGCCCGCCATCACGCCCGCGAGCAATGACAAGATAACTTGGCGAGTGAACACCGCCAGAAAAATAGTCACAGCCGGGGGCATGATTGTCCAAATACCGAAATCAAACATCGCGCTTACCACTCGTTTTGGGTTGTTATTATTGGTTTTATCAGGGCTCTACTGTGAGGCGCCGCTAAACGCAGTCACGGCGATTGTTGCTTGTATTAACCGGCTCTACTTGGCTCCTTCGTAGCCAGCCCTTTCATCGATTGCAAATGAGTGCTCCCAAGGTTACGGCGCTCGTTTCGAACATAATTATCTGCCGCACACCCGCTTATGAGGCAGTACCGGAGAGGGATTCGGAGGCTCTGGTGATTCAGGCATTTCTGTTTATCCGCCATGAGTCTAGGGCAACCGCTGCAAGCCTCTATTCAAATCGGCGATCAGATCGTCGACGTGCTCCAGTCCAATGGACAGCCGCACCAAGTTCTCGCTGATACCGAGGCTGATCTTTTGTTCATGACTCAAGGAGTTATGAGACATGCTGTAGGGGTGGTTGATCATGCTTTCCACTCCGCCCAGAGAGTCGGCCAGTACAAAAACCGATAGCTGTTCAATGAACGGCCTCATCGCCTTGCGGTCAGCATTGAGCTTCAGCGATACCACCGCCCCACCAGTGCGCATCTGACTTTTACACAGGGCGTACTGCGGATGGTTCTCCAGCCCCGGATAGAACACTTTCTCGACCTGCGAGTGGGTACTGAGGAAATGGGCGATCTGCACCGCGCTGCGACACTGGCGCTCCATGCGCACGTCGAGGGTTTTCAGCCCGCGCAGGGCCAGATAGCAGTCGAACGGTCCCTGAACGGCCCCTATGGCCATGCTGATGGACCGCAGACGGGTGAACAGTTGCTCATCGGCCGCGACCACCACACCACCGATCAGGTCGGAGTGCCCGCCGATGTATTTGCTCGCCGAATGCATCACCAGGTCGACCCCGTGCTCGATAGGCCGTTGGTTCCAAGGCGAGCAGAAGGTATTGTCGACGCAGGTCAGAATGCCGTGTTGACGGGCAAAATGGGTAACGCGCTGGATGTCCACTAATTGCAGCAGAGGATTGGTCGGTGTCTCGATCCAGATCAATCGGGTGTTGTCGCGGCGGCTGGCAGCCAATGCCTCAATATCATTGAGGTCGATATAGCTAGTACTCAGTCCTGAAGTCTGGCTGCGGTAGTCCTGCATCAGACGGAAAGTACCGCCGTAGACGCCGGCCATTACAATCACATGAGAGTCCTTGGGCAGCAGCTCGAGCACAGTTGCGGTAGCGGCCATGCCAGAGGCGCAGGCCACTGCTCCACGACCGCGCTCCAACTGCGCAATGCTAGTTTCATAAGCATGGCGGGTCGGGTTTCCGACCCGCCCGTAGGCATACTCCGGGCTGTCATCGAGGCTGCGCTTGCTGAACGAGCTGGAGGTGACGATTGCCGGGAAGAGCGTATTATCGGCGTAGGTCGATTGTTCGCCGGCATGGATTACTTGGGTCGAAAAATGTGGAGTCTGGCTCATGATGAAGAATGCCTCGCGTGAGCTTGAGAAAAACGCTCAAGTTGTTGGGTGTACAGGCTGATATCGCCGATATTGCGTGCGACCCAATTACGATCGTAATAGGTGTCCAGATAGCGTTCACCGCTATCGCACATCAGAGTCACGATGGACCCCTGTAGCCCCTGTTCCTGCATCCGTGTTGCCATATTCAGCGCGCCCCACATATTGGTTCCGGTTGAGCCGCCGGGTTTCTTGCCGAGCAATCTTTCCAGCCAGTAGAGCGTGGCAATGCTGGCCGCGTCAGGCACCTTGAGCATGTCGTCGATCACATCCGGCAAGAAAGACGGTTCAACCTGAGGGCGGCCGATGCCTTCGATACGGCTACCATGGCAACGGGTGACGTTAGGGTTGCCGGTGCGGTAGCTTTCATAGAACGCCGAGTTTTCCGGATCGACCACGATCAGCTGGGTGTCGTGGCCCTTGTAGCGAATATAGCGACCGATAGTCGAGGAGGTGCCGCCGGTGCCGGCACTCATGACAATCGCGTGGGGAATGGGATGCGACTCGCCGGCCATCTGTTGGAAGATACTGTCGGCGATATTATTGTTGCCGCGCCAGTCTGTCGCCCGCTCGGCGTAGGTGAACTGATCCATGTAGTGGCCATCGCATTCGAGCGCCAGGCGCTCGGCTTCGGCATAGACATGCGCAGCATGGTCGACGAAGTAGCAATGTCCGCCCAGTTGCTCGACCTGGTGGATTTTCGTGCTAGCGGTGTTGCGTGGCATGACAGCAGTGAAGCGCAGGCCCAACAGTTTGGCGAAATAAGCTTCGGACACGGCCGTGCTGCCGGAAGACGCTTCAACCACATGGGTGCCCTCGCGGACCTTGCCGCTGCAGATGGCATGCAGGAACAGCGAACGGGCCAAGCGGTGTTTGAGGCTGCCGGTGGGATGGGTGCTTTCGTCTTTGAGGTAGATGTCGATACCCTTCAACCCCGGAATGTCCAGTTTATAAATATGGGTATCAGCGGAACGCAGCAGGTCGCAGGAAATACTTCTGATGGCCGAGCGGATCCAGTTATTGGCCATGGTCTGACTCCAGCGTACAGCTTGCGGCCACGGCGATCGCATCCACTTCCACCAGCGCTGCTCGCGGCAAGCTGTTGACACCAATCGCTGCACGCGCCGGATAGGGCGGGACGAACAATTCTTCCATCACCCTGTTGACCAAGGCGAAATGACTCAGGTCAGTAAGGTAGATGTTCATTTTGACCACATCGGCGAAACTCATCGCGGCATGCTCGAGAACCGCTTTAAGGTTGGCAAAGGCTTGTCGAGTTTGCGCTTCGATCCCTTCAAGCATCTGCATGGTCTGTGGATCGAGGGCAATCTGTCCCGAAATATAAAGCGTTTCAGCACAGTGCACTGCTTGCGAATAAGGACCAATGGCCTTAGGTGCTGCCGCGGTGACGATCATTTTCTTATTCATCTCGAGTCTCTTCGGACAGTTTTCATGTGATGAATCTTACTGTCGCCTCAGGGGAAAATAGTTTCCATTTTTCTGGGTTTATGCGAATTTTGTAGAAATAATTTCTACATTTATAGCTGGAACAAGAATAGATAGATCAAACCACCACATCTGCGTCCACTCCAATTCGACTGGGCCTGGGGTTGTCGGTTTTATGCAGCTCAAGACTTTGTGTCACGACAGTCTATGGTTGGAGACGTTTGCCACGACGGTGATGCAGCGAGATGGGGGTGGAGGTCTGCCGGATGTCCGGCGAGTATCGATCAGCATGTCGAAAACGCACGAAGAGGGTGTCGACCTGGGCGTCGTGGTCGTGGGTGCGTCTGCAGTTAACGCGGCTATCTCAGGTCGTCCCGTAGGTTGAGGCCAGGATCTCGCCGCGGGATCGCGAACGTGCTCGATCTCTGCTTCTGCTCGCCCAACAGTGCCGGCGCAGATGCCGTTCTCGGGCATGTTGAAGCGGGGTTCGGCTCCTTGCCAATCTGAGCCGACCCAGTCGTTCAATGTCAGCCCGGATTCAGTTTCCCGCAGCGCGAAGCGCGTACGAACCACAGTTGCGCTGCAATCGTTTTATCTAAACGTGTGCATCGGTTAGCGCAATCGCCGTGCTGATAGCAGCGGAGTCGAAGCGTGAGGGTATAGGGCATACAGCGTTGATGGATTGGCCTAACCGCTTGGTGGAATACTGATCGCTCATCAGCAAGGAACCTGTTCTTGTTGTTCTGTAAAAACGTAGATCGCCGGGCAATCGCGTTATAAGGGTATCCACCTTAACGACCCTGTCACTGCCCAACCAATCGCATACCTAGCTATGAGGTATCGCCCTGCGCAATAGCAGAGAGATATTTGCTAAGCCATTACCCTGAGTTAGGCGGCCTTGGACATCAGATTCATTTGACCGAGGCCACATATCCGCTGGTATACCTAAAAGATCTTGGGATCTGAAGTTCTATAGCCCAAGCCCGTCAAGGCCCTTCAGCTTCAATATAAGTGAACGACGCCCTATGGAACGGCCAGGGACTTCTCTACCTCATGCCCCGACCTTGGGGATAGTGCTGATGCAATGGTTTGAAGGGTCGTTAAGGAGCGAAATCTAGCATGGTAGAGCCTGTCCGGGCATCCAGCGTGGATAGAAAGCCAGTATCTACCTGCCGCCCGCCGTAGTAGCGTTGTTACCCCAACGAACCTCCCCAGTCTGTTGCCTGCAGCCATGGACTGGGGCGTTTAAGATCTAGGAGAGCACGATGAACGACAACGGGAAAATCGATCCACTGGACGGGCTCAGCTCGCCAATCACCCTCGGAACACTGAGTGCGCTTTTGGCGCTTACACGCGTTGTGCAAATCCTGGCCGGGAAAGACAATGCCCTCATAGATAAAGCCATGGAGACAGTCAAAGCCCCCCCTGGTTTTTCCGATCCAGAAACTATCAAGATTTTTGAGGGGCCAGCGAGGCAGATTGCGGCGATCGCCAGAGAAACTAGAGCGGCGATGAACAAATTGCCTGAATGACGTACTGCATTCTGGTTTCGAACAGATGGGTCTGGCGCGCAGCCTATGAGCTTTATCCACTCCAGGCCCCACTCGCGCTGTACCAGTCGGCACAGACCTGCCAGCAGTCCCAGGCGCCGTGCACTAATGGCCGGCCCAGCAGAGGGGTATGCCCGGTCGGCGTGATCGAGCGCAGGTCGCCCTCGGGCCAAGACAGGATGTGCCACGGCAGCCCAGTGGCCTCGCACATGGCCAGGTCCCGCGACGACAGCCGGCTGGTTGCGTCAGGATGCGAGTGGACGATGCCGACTACCTTCCGTCCTGGCCGCCTTGCGCGCCTGGGACGAGAAGAAAGCCGCCTGGAACGCCCAGCGCGAAAAGCTGGATCACGCCTTGGCGCCGCCGCATCACCGATGTACAGCGGCTCCCGCAGTTACATGGACGGCATCAAGCTCAGCGCCAGCCGCGAGCTCGATGTGCACTGATGCCGACCCGATGAGTATGGCTACCGCTCGCTGCGCCGCGCGGCCAAGCACGCCAAGGGCACGGATAAAGACGTCCGCGCCGCCGAGAAAGCTGAACACCAGCGTCTGCTGGACCTCTGGAAAGAGCAGTACCCGGCCGATATCGACCGGAATGAGATGTGGGAAGCCATGGGCGTCGAGCGTGGCGGCATTTGGCTCAGCGGCGGGGTGTGGGTGTGCTTCGAGCACAACAGCGTCGTCTTCTTAAACCTTGCCTCCAAGTCATCAGCCGACGCCGTCGACGGCCTGGTCGAGATCGTGGGCAGCGAGTACGAAGCCGCCCGCGAGTAAGTTCTGCGGCAGCGCAAAGCCGCCTGACCCTCCGGCGCTGCATCGCCCTACTTGGGGCGACGGTACTTCGATGGCGACAACGCTATAAGCAGAAGGCCAGCGCCCACAAGTCCCAGTGCCTTAGATACCTCGCCGTAAACGAGCAGACCGAGGCCGAGGATCATGACGCCATACACGCCATACCGAGCGTTGTGTGATGTGGATTTCCCTTCCATAGAGCCTTCTCCTTTCTGAAGCGGACAGTCTAGCGCGCCGCTTCCTTGAAAAAAACACCACGCGCTGCCCGCCAGCGCCTCAACGCCTTCAGCGCCTTGTAGGGAGCCAAGCGGCGATCAGCCACAGAACGCCTGTAGCGAGCACCCAAGGCCACCTGGTTCCCGGGTTCACAACCATCCCGATCAGGGCGAGGATGATCAGCGCTACACCAGCGCACCGCTTGCGCTTCGGCGTGAACCACACCTGAAACGCCCTGTGCCTCTCACGCAACCGCATTACCACTCTCCCTGGTTGGTCAGTGGCGAAGCATATCACCCCCTATTCAACGATAACGCCTACCCGGGGAGGGCGGCGGAGCAGTTTCTGTTAATACATTCCCTGTTCACCGCGACACTCGGCAATATGTTTATCGAGCAAAGAAAAGGCTTCCTTCCCATGAGAGTACTCGAAATAAATGCCATGCATATGAGCCGTGTGTTGATCACCAAAGCTGTTAATCAAGCTCTCTAGCATTTGACGAGTGCTGCATACGGCATTGACAAAAGTAGTGCCCGGCAAGGATAAAAGATCAATCTTGTCTAATGTTGAAACGAGCACAGTAACATCATTGCAAAATACTTTAATCCTGCCCAAGTCATTACCCATCTTTCGATGGGAATTTATTACTGAGCGCACATGCTCAAGAATCCCTACGACGGCAGCACATTTTGCAGCTTCTACACGCCTAGCCTCAATCTCCGCCTTAAGGCCTTGAGTTCTAGCTATAGACCATGCAGCCCAAATAGAAACCAATGCCCCAACCGCCTGAACCCAGCCAGCTATCTCGGCACTGGTCAATTTGTAATACCTGATTACAAAAATGAAACCACACATCAGCACTACTGCAACAGCAACTTTCCATACAGATAGCCATGACCTGAAAGTATTTTTTAGATAATTCTTCATCATGCTCTTTAACTCGGAGTTTTTCCGTAATGATACTTGGAGAAGCGACGTATGCCCACAGAGAAACCGCGAATCGTTTGTCAGTTCAGTTGCGGCGCCGCTTCGGCGGTGGCCACAAAGCTGGCCTTGGCCGAATACAGCGCCACCCACGATGTACAAATCGTGAATGCCTTCCTCGCCAACGAGCATGAGGACAACCGCCGGTTTGCCTTGGACTGCGAAGCTTGGTTCGGCCGGCCAATCACCGTGCTCCGCGACGAGAAGTACGGCGCCGACGCATTGGAGGTTTTCAGGCGCGAGCGCTACATCAAGAACCAGTACGGCGCCCCGTGCAGCAAGCTGCTCAAGCGTCGCTTGCTTGACACCTGGAAACAGACAGGCGACTTGATGGTGTTCGGCTTCACCGCCGAGGAAGCCGACCAGCTTGATGAATTCCGCGAGCGGAACCCCGACCGACCGGTGATTGCTCCGCTCATCAACCGCGGCCTGGGCAAGGAAGACTGCAAAGCGATGATTCTGCGCGCCGGAATCGAGCTGCCACTGATGTATATCGCCTGGCTACGAGAACGCCAACTGCATCGGCTGCGTGAAGGGCGGCGAAGGCTACTTCCGCGCGATCCGCGAAGATTTCCCGGATCAGTTCGAGGCCCTGTGTTTGAGCCAGGACGACTTGGGCGAGGGTTCTTACCTATTTCGAAACCGCACCACCAACGTCCGATTCTCTCTGCGCGAACTCGGCGATGGCCCGGTTCGGCGCAACGAGAAGAGCCCGTCCTGCTCTTCTTCGGCGAGCTTGCCGAGACTGATTATCTACGTAACGCCATGGGTACACGGCCTTCCTAGTCACCACCAAGCTATAGCTTCAACTCCCGATGCACTACTCGATGGCAGTTCGCACATAGACAGAGCAAGTCGTTCAGAGTGGTTTTATGTCCTGGATTCATGTCAGTGATGGGTATGGTGTGATGAACTTCAATACACACCTCTCCGAGAATCCCATATCTTTCGATGGGGTCGACGCGGCATCGCTCGCAGAACAGAAAGCCACGCTCTTTTTTAAAAGCACTCTTTTTTGCTTGTGATAGACCGGGAGACCGCTCTCGCTTTAGGTGATGCACGAGCTTAGGTTGGCCTTCGGCCCACTCCCTATCTTCGGAAGCAATTGGTAACTCAGCCTGCTGTGCATTTTTTCCTTTTGGTACGACTTCATAACCCGCCGATCGTAGGAGTTCGAAGCACAAGCTTCGCCCCCCCAATAAAGTGTGACGGCTTGACGCTGAACCCTAAAGCTGCGGTAGCAGCAAGACCGAAAACCTGCTTCGAGCCGGTTTAACATCCGTTTTAACATCAGCTTTAACATCGTCGCTGATGGGGAATAGCGCGTTCAGCTTGTGGAGCTCGCGAATGACGTCTGGATCCTTGGCCAGCCTGGAGCCGGCTGAGGACGCGGTCTTCGGCGAACAGCCTGCAGCGATAGCCGCATCTTTGTTGGACGCACCTTCCCTCACAGCGACGATGAATGCGCGCTTTTTAGAGGTGAGTGCCATGTTTAACAAAAACCTGTGAGGGGGAAAAAATCTGTCCGTGCGGTCGGGGGCGGTGTCCGTAGCGGGAGGCTGCACGGTTTCGACCCGCCCCACCGGGGCAATGACGTACCGCACCAGATCGGTGCATTTCTGCTCGGTTTTCCGAGGTTCACCGGCCTGACTACCAGCCGCCGCCCTGGGCTGCCTCTACGGCCGTCTTCGCTTGGTGCCACGGCACGCATAGGGCCTGGAGATTGGCGTCATCATCGCTGCCGCCCTGGGCGACGTTGACGATGTGGTCAACCTCAAGCTCCGAGGTCACTACACCGCATGCCTGGCAGGTGTATTTATCTCGAAGCAGAATCGCGTCGCGCTTCCGACGCCACGGTCTCCCGCCCCGCCCGGATCCCCAGCCACTGAGCTTATCGTCCACCACCAAGGCTGAAAGCTTGCGGCTTTCGGCATCCTTTATACGGGGGCGGAGCGTGCTGAGCCTGCCCATTCAGCCCCGCGCTTCACGGATGAGCCGAACGACCTCGGCAGCCGGATTGCGCACATCGACCGTCTTGCCGTCGAAGGTCCGGACGATGTCGTGGATACCGTGCCAATGGGAGCTGGCCGATGGCTCCTGCACTTCGGCGATAGCACCGGAGGCGAAGTAGCGGGCATTGCCCCTGTGGTCGGTCAGTTCGATCATGGCCTTTCCTCGGTCTGTGCACGGTTCAGGGCCTCATCAGCCTTGTCGACCACCTGGCTTGCGGTGTCTGCCGCCTTGGTTGCTTTCTCTGCGGCGGTACCGGTCTTGCGGGTCAGCTCGTCCAGGCGCTTGTCGCGCTGGTTCGATACCTCGTCATAGGCGTGGCGGATCTCCGCGACCTGATCCAGGTAGGACTTGGCCAGCGACCACTGACTGATCTGGAAGCCGAAGAAGCCGCCGCCGATGATCAGCAGCATGGCGATGACCCAGACCTCCACCCGACGCCACCAGCGCCGAGCCATGAATTCAACTGTGCATCTGTCCATCACGAAAGGCCTCCGAGCTTGGTGCGCAAACGGGCGATCTCTTCGCTCTGAAGGGTTACCCGATCAGTGAGCTGGCCTACTTGGCTGGTCAGCGCTTCGATCTTTCCTTCCATGCGGCCAACTAGGGCGGCGAGATCATTCCGCTCCTTGGCGAATTGATCCGCTCGCGATTCAGCTGCCTTTCGGGCTTCGCGCTCGGAGTCGAGCAGTTCGTTCAGGCGGCGGACAGTGCCGATGTCGGCGTTATCCATAGCCCTGTCAGCGGCGTCCTTCGAGAGGAACTTGCGCAGCCACAGGAAGCCGCCCAGCAATACGGTGCCCGTTCCGCCCAGCCAGGTGGCTGTGCCTGGGCCGAGGTCGGTCGGGTCCATCGGTTACTCCATGAATAAAAAAGCCCGCTCAAGGCGGGCAGTGGCTCCGTGCTATGGTCAGGGCTCTCAAACCATGGAGACACACAGCATGAAGCCAGAAATACTAACGATCAGCTTCGAGGTGATAGGCGTCAGGATTCACCTGAGAACGAACGAAAGCACCACCATTTCGGTGGTGCTGCCGCCTCAGTCTAGCGGCTACGACCATTTAACTATCAACCAGCTACGGGAGGCGGCAATCCATCACGCGGAGAAGCAGAAATAGAGCGAAGATGGCTTAGCCATATGCTTTCCCAATCAGCATAGTTATTTGGTTCTGCAGATCGTCCAGGCGCCGCTCAAGTAAGGCTTTGGCGGCGTCGTCCTGCCCCTGTCGCGTGGTCAGGGACAATTCGACTGCCTTAAGCCGACTCTTCAGGTCGAACAGACCCCCCACCGCAGAAGCTCCATACAGCCGATCCTTGCCCAGCTCGCTTTCGCTGATAGAGCGGCAGATCTCGTCAAGGATCTCGGTGGCATCTCTCGGCTTCGGCTGCTCCGTAGGCATGACGCTGTGCTGGTCCACCTGGGCCTTTTGGATAGCAGCCTTGCCGAGCAGGGCCTCGCTGATGAAGACCTGGCCATCGGCAGTGATCTTGAACGGCTCTCGCTTGACCACTTCCAACTGGCCGGCGCCAGCAGATTCGAGCACCGCCTGGGCAGCCCGGATCACTCTTGCCGACTCACCGTAGAAAGTGACCTTGCCGAGACGCAGCGGCTCGATCGCCTTGCCTGGGTCCACCTGCAGTATTGGCTCTTCGGCGGCAGTGACTCGGCTGGTGAGTGTCGAAGTGGCAACAGCAGCCGCGCCCTGATTGGACAAGCCGGTCTGCACCGAGCCGATCCGCTGTGCAATCGCCATATCTGCCTCTGCACGACGGTGTGCTTCCTCGGCGGCCTGTCGAGCCGGCTTCTCGCCAGTCACGTAGCCGTCACTCAGAAGGCGTACCGAAGCATCCTGCGAGGCAACTCTGCTGGTCAATGCAGTCACAGCTTCCGCGTCAGGGCCAACTTTCAAATCACGAATCATCTGCGCGACCTCGTCGTTGGTCTGACCTGGCCCGGCCGTGGTCACCAACTTCACCTCAGCGTTGATACGACGATTTCCATCGTTCAGCTCAAGTCGTACATGGTCGTGGATTTTCCAGCCGGACACCCCCGGCACATAGTCGGCGCTCTGCATGTCTGTGCTCCAGAAACGAAAAGACCCGCCGAAATGGCAGATCTTGGAAAGGGTGTGGAGGGCCGGCGCTATTCCCGGCTTGGTGGTCTGGATCGCCGGGTCACGTACCCCAGACTCTCATCGCGTAGCCCATCAGTGACCGCATGGGTTTGACTGGACGCCACTACCGACTTAGCCCAGCTGCCTGGGCACGTCATCCGCACAAAGTAACTCTAGGCGCATCTCTATCTTGATTGAATCATGCACCCAGGGTTATAATTTTACCATCAACCACACAAGGAGACGGAGGTGCAAAGCAGGCAGTTGATCAAGGAGCTTGAAGCCGCTGGATGGGTTCTGAAACGAGTTACCGGAAGCCACCACATTTTCAAACACCCCAACAACCCAAACTCGATACCAGTGCCCCACCCCAAGAAAGACCTACCGATCGGCACGGTAAAGAGCATCAAGGAACGAGCCGGGTTGAAATGACCCGGCTTCACCCTTTGCACCTCTGAAGGAGACAACCATGCAATACCCAATCTGCATTGAATGGGGCGACGAGAATACCGCCGTGGGCATCCAGATTCCGGACATTCCAGGCGCCGTCACTGCCGGCGATACTTTCGAGGAGGCCTACAGCGCAGCCATTGAAGTCGCGCACATCATGCTCGAAGAGATCGCTTCGAGCGGCCAGGCCATTCCTATGCCCACCAATGCAGCAGAGCACCGGGGAAATCCCGACTTCGCCGATATGGGCTGGGGCATGTTGGAGATCGATATCACTCCGTACCTGGGCAAGACCGAAAAGGTGAATGTCACCCTGCCCGGCTTTGTCATCCAGCAGATCGACCGGTACGTGCGTGACCACAACGTCAAGAGCCGGTCTTCCTTCCTGGCGGATGCAGCCATGGAAAAGCTGGGACGCTAGAAACGCAAAACCCCGGCTCAATGGCCGGGGTTCTCCTGTGTCGCGTTGCAAGCTGGACACGCTGCTATGAAAACACGTGTTTATCCGCGCGGAAAGTTTTTTTATGCAGCCTCGCGCAATTGCTCCAGCGCGCAGTCAATCCATGCCACGCCCGCATTGATCAGCTCGCACGCCTTCGCTTCGCCCATCCCGTGCTCCCGAGCGATTCGCAGCGCAGGCCACTTAGCGCCGAAGTACAGCCAGATGAAGCCGCCCATCTGCACGTCACGCTTTGTCAGGCGGCCCACCGCGCCATCGACAGCCAGAGTAAGATCAGCAGTGATCACGTACTGCATGATCCCGCCCTCCGATGGCACGTTGTCACGCATCAGCGCATAAAGCGGGCAAACGTACTGAGGCACGCCCATCCCGTCCATGCGCCACCAGCCCCACTGCTCCAGCATATAAGCGGTATCGCCTAGGGCCTTATCAACGTAGGTGCGCTTCTTCATGTTATCCTCAATCCCCGGTGTAATTCGTACCGCCGGCGCCGCGGCGGTTGTTGTCCTGGTACATCACCTCCGGCCCAGCGGCCCGAGGTTGCTTCAATTCGTTGATCTGCCGCTGCGCAACCTGCAGGCGCAGGCTCAGCTGGGTTACCAGCTCTTCCACCGGCAGCGCCTCGGCAGTGTCCACGGCCACCCACCCGGAGGCGTTGCACTGCCCGCAGGCCATCTCGTGGAACACGCCCTTGATGACCGCTTTGCCACGGCACGCAGGGCACTGAGCCAGCTCGATCAGCTCCTTCCGGAACGCCGGGCCGTGGCTCTTTCTCATGCCTTCGAATCCTCGCTAATTACAAATGCGGTAAGGTGGCCCGAAGCCGCGCGGCCTGCGGGCTGTGGCGAATTATGCGAATTTTCAAATAAGGCCTCTGTAAGGTGGTGAATGGCTGTGAAGCCGAACCGGTCAAGCCAGGCGTGCCACTTCTCCAGAGCCGCCCGACGCTGCTGCATGGCCTGGGTGTGAGCCGGACGGTTCTGCATCGCCTGGCCAAGGAAGAGGGATTCTTCTTCCGCCGCCATGACAAAGAGCGCCAGCGCCGCGAGGCTGCCCGAAAGGTCAAGGCCGAACAGGAGGCCAAGCTGGTGGGGCTCATCCGGGCGAACAGCGGCAAGGGCCTCAGCCGGAACTTCGTGGCCAAGCAGCTCGGCATCAGCAGCCACTACTTGGTGAGCCTGGCTAAGAAAAACGGAATCGATTTCCCCCGCCGGAGCGACAGGACTTGAGGCGGATGCTCAATCGCGCGCGGCATGGCCGGCGCCAGCAGCACATCAATCTGCCGCCCAGCGGCATCGTTCACCAGGAGACGCAGCAATGCCAACCCCAACCAAGTGCTAACCAGATGTCGTGACGATGTCCTGTCGCCATATCTGGTGCACAGGAGGCCGGAGCGGAAGAAAAAACGCGAAGGGAAAGATCACTGGACGAAGGTTGATGAGAGGTTCCTCACCCGGGCCTTCAAAGATGCGCGGGATGCCGCCGGCTGTTACAGCGACCTCAAAGAGGAGGAGATGCCGGGGTTTCATGAGGTGCGGGCGCTCTCCCTCCACCTTTACAAGCGGGCAGGGAAAGACGCCCAGAAGATCGCCGGACATACCACTGAAGGCATGACCAGAAACTACCAGAAGGGACATGAAGAAGTGATCTGGTCCGAGGTTGAAGCGGACCTTGATATCGGCGATATCGCCGGATAGTTTTGCGCATGTTTTGCGCACGCACAAAAAAGCCGATTTAGATAACCGGCTTAAGTGTCTGATTTTACTCAGTAATATATGGTCGGGACGGAGTGATTCGAACACTCGACCCCTTGCACCCCATGCAAGTGCGCTACCGGGCTGCGCTACGCCCCGACTGGGCTTTGAAGCATGTTCTCAATGTTGCCGAGAACGTTGAAGAATGTACCGCAACCTTTTGAAAGATGAAAGCTTTTTTTAAAAAACTTTCCGCTCGTCGGCTTGCTGAGACTACTTCTTCAGGACTACCAGCACATCCTCCAATTCGACAATCATTTGCCGGATCAGCTGCTTGTACTGATTATTGTCTTCCTTGGCTTCTTCACTGGACATGCGCAGTCGCGCGCCGCCGATGGTGAAGCCCTGTTCGTACAACAGGGCGCGAATCTGGCGGATCATCAGCACATCCTGGCGCTGATAATACCGCCGGTTTCCGCGTCGTTTGACCGGGTTGAGCTGGGGAAACTCTTGCTCCCAATAGCGCAGCACGTGCGGTTTTACGGCACACAGCTCGCTGACTTCACCAATGGTGAAGTAGCGTTTGCCTGGGATCGGCGGAAGCTCGTCGTTATGACTTGGTTCCAGCATAGGCCTCAACTCGGGCTTTCAACTTCTGCCCTGGACGAAAGGTGACGACGCGCCGCGCAGTAATCGGGATCTCCTCCCCCGTCTTAGGGTTGCGACCCGGTCGCTGGCGTTTGTCCCGCAGGTCGAAATTGCCGAATCCGGACAATTTGACCTGCTCGTTGTCTTCAAGCGCGTGCCTGATCTCCTCGAAGAACAGTTCGACCAGCTCCTTAGCCTCGCGCTTGTTCAAGCCTAGCTCTTCATACAGCCGCTCGGCCATCTCAGCTTTCGTCAGAGCACCCATACGCTATTTCCTTAACGTGGTGTTCAACCCTTGTTCAAGCGAGGTGAGAATATTCTGCAGGGTGGCATTCACCTCATCGTCGTTAAGAGTGCGCGATGGATGCTGCCAGGTCAAGCCAACGGCCAGGCTTTTTCTATCCGGATCAATACCTTTACCCTGATAGACATCAAACAGCCTGAGGTCCGTGAGCCATTCGCCCGCATTGTCGCGAATTACGTCAAGCACGGAGCTCGAAGCTACATCACGACCTGCGATTAAAGCCAGATCACGCCTCGTTTCCGGGAACTTGGACAGCTCGCTGAACTTGGGCAGGCGGCCTTCGACCACGTCGCTCAAAACCAACTCGAACACGTACACGGTACGGTCCAGGCCCAAGGCCTTGGCCAACTCCGGGTGCAGGGCGCCGAGGTAGCCGACTTCGCGACCGTCGCGCTCGATGCGGGCGGTCTGGCCAGGATGCAGGGCCGGGTGCTTGCCGGCGACGAAGGTGAAGTCACCCAGGGCGCCCGAGAAGCCGAGTACGGCCTCTACGTCGGCCTTCACGTCGAAGAAGTCGATGCTGTCACGACCGTTGGCCCAGCCTTCTGGCAGGCGGCTGCCGCAGACGACGCCAGCGAGCATGGGCTGTTGCTGCAGGTCGCCGAGCTGGCCGACGAAGCGCAGGCCGCTTTCGAACAGGCGCACGCGGTCTTGTTGGCGGTTGAGGTTGTGCTGCACCGCCTTGACCAGGCCTGGCCACAGGGAGGCCCGCATGGCCGCCATGTCGCTGGAGATCGGGTTGGCCAGCAGCAGTGGCTCGACGCCTGGGCTGAACAGCTCGAACAGCTTTGGATCGATGAAGCTGTAGGTGATGGCCTCCTGGAAACCGCGGGCGACCAGCAGGCGGCGCAAGCTTGGCAGCTCGCCATGGGCTTCTGGCTTGCCTTGCGGGGCCAGGCGCGCTTGCGGGTAACGGACCGGCAGGCGGTTGTAGCCGTACAGGCGAGCCAGCTCTTCGATCAGGTCGACTTCAATACTGATATCGAAACGGTGGCTCGGCACTTCGACCTGCCACTGCCCTTCCCCACTGGCGCGGGTGGTCAGGCCCAGACCATTGAGCAGTTGCTCGACTTCGCTACCGGGCATTTGCATGCCGAGCATCTGGTCGATGCGCTCGGAGCGCAGGGTAATCGGGGCAACATTCGGCAGGTGCTGCTCGCTGACGGCCTCGATGATCGGGCCGGCTTCGCCGCCGACGATCTCCAGCAGCAGCGCGGTGGCGCGTTCCATGGCTTCGCGGGCCAGCTGCGAGTCGACGCCGCGCTCGTAGCGGTGCGAGGCATCGGTATGCAGGCCGTAGGAACGGGCCTTGCCAGCGATGGCAATCTGGTCGAAGAAGGCGCTCTCGAGGAACAGGTCGCGGGTCTTGTCGGTGGACACGCCGCTATGCTCGCCTCCCATGACGCCAGCGATGGCCAAGGCGCGAGTGTGGTCGGCGATAACCAGGGTGTCGCCACGCAGGGTGACTTCCTGGCCGTCGAGCAGGACGAGCTTCTCGCCCTCCTCGGCCATGCGCACGCGGATACCACCGTTGATTTCGGCGAGGTCGAAAGCGTGCAGCGGCTGGCCGAGTTCGATCATCACGTAGTTGGTAATGTCGACAGCCGCGTCGATGCTGCGTACGTCGGCACGGCGCAGGCGCTCGACCATCCACAGCGGGGTTGGCTTGGACAGGTCGACGTTGCTGATGACCCGGCCCAGGTAGCGTGGGCATGCGGCAGGTGCGAGGACCTCGACCGGGCGCACTTCGTCATGGGCCGGGGCAATGGTCGGGACCAGTGGGCGGGTCACCGGGGCGTTGTACAGGGCGCCGACTTCACGGGCAAGACCTGCCAGGGACAGGCAGTCGCCGCGGTTCGGGGTCAGGTCGACTTCGATGCTGGCGTCGTCCAGGTCCAGGTAGACGCGGATGTCTTCGCCAACCGGGGCGTCGGCGGCCAGTTCGAGCAGGCCGTCGTTCTCTTCGCTGATCTGCAGCTCGGCAGCCGAGCAGAGCATACCGTTGGACTCGACGCCGCGCAGCTTGGCCTTCTTGATCTTGAAGTCGCCTGGCAGTTCGGCTCCGATCATGGCGAACGGAATCTTCAGGCCAGGGCGCACGTTGGGCGCGCCGCACACTACCTGGAAGGTCTCGCTGCCGTTGCTGACCTGGCACACGCGCAGTTTGTCGGCGTCCGGGTGCTGTTCGGTGCCCAGTACCTCGCCGACGACGATGCCGGTGAACTGGCCGGCGGCCGGGGTGACGCCGTCGACTTCAAGGCCGGCCATGGACAGACGAGCAACCAGCTCGTCACGGTTGACCTGCGGGTTGACCCAACCGCGCAGCCACTTTTCACTGAATTTCATGCTGTTCTCCTGAAAGTTGCGTTACGGGTGCGGGCCTAGCGGAATTGCGCAAGGAACCGCAAGTCGTTGTCGAAGAACAGCCGCAAATCGTTGACGCCATAACGCAGCATGGCCAGGCGCTCGGCGCCCATGCCGAAGGCGAAGCCCTGGTACTCTTCAGGGTCGATGCCCGACATGCGCAGCACGTCCGGGTGAACCATGCCGCAGCCCATGACCTCGAGCCAGCCGGTCTGCTTGCAGACGCGGCAGCCGTTGCCGCTGCACATCACGCACTGGATGTCGACTTCAGCGGAAGGCTCGGTGAAGGGGAAGAACGACGGACGGAAACGCACCGACAGCTCTTTCTCGAAGAACACGCGCAGGAATTCTTCGATGGTGCCTTTGAGGTCGGCGAAATTGATCCCGCGATCGACCAGCAGGCCTTCGACCTGGTGGAACATCGGCGAGTGGGTGATATCCGAGTCGCAACGGTAGACGCGGCCCGGACAGACAATGCGGATGGGTGGCTGGCTGGACTCCATGGTCCGCACCTGCACCGGCGAGGTGTGGGTGCGCAGCAGCATGTTGGCATTGAAATAGAAGGTGTCGTGCATCGCCCGGGCCGGGTGGTGGCCGGGGATGTTGAGGGCTTCGAAGTTGTGGTAGTCGTCTTCGACCTCAGGGCCTTCGGCGATGCCGTAGCCGATGTGGGTGAAGAACTGCTCGATGCGCTCCAAGGTACGAGTGATCGGGTGCAGACCACCGGTGGTCTGGCCACGGCCTGGCAAGGTCACATCAATGCATTCGGCAGCCAGGCGAGCGCTGAGCTCGGCCTCTTCGAAGGCGGCCTTGCGTGCGTTGAGCACTTCGGTGACGCGTTCCTTGGCGTCGTTGATCAGCGCGCCAACCTTTGGCCGCTCTTCGGCCGGCAGGTTGCCCAGGGTCTTCATTACCTGGGTCAGTTCGCCTTTCTTGCCGAGGAACTGAACCCGGATCTGTTCCAGGGCATTGATGTCTTCAGCGCGCTCCACGGCCTCCAGGGCTTGGGAGACCAGCGCATCCAGGTTTTCCATGTACAGACTCCAGATACGAAATAGGGGAAGAGCTTTGAAGGCTCTTCCCCTATCGATGACGTTTAACACCTGACGCCGCAAGCGCCGCCAGGTGATTGTCGTGGGTACTTAAGCCAGAACGGCTTTAGCCTTCTCGACAATCGCAGCAAACGCCGCTTTTTCGTTCACTGCCAGATCGGCCAGAACCTTGCGGTCGATTTCGATCGACGCTTTTTTCAGGCCAGCGATCAGACGGCTGTAAGACAGACCGTTGGTACGCGCACCAGCGTTGATACGAGCGATCCACAGAGCGCGGAACTGACGCTTCTTCTGGCGACGGTCGCGGTAGGCGTACTGGCCTGCCTTGATGACCGCTTGCTTGGCAACACGGAATACGCGCGAGCGTGCACCGTAGTAACCTTTAGCCAGTTTCAGAATTTTCTTGTGACGCTTACGAGCGATGACGCCACGCTTTACACGAGCCATGAGTAACTTCCTCTATCTTTGACCAGAATTAACGAATGCGCAGCATGCGCTCGACTTTTGCAACGTCCGACGGGTGCAGCAGGCTGCTACCACGCAGTTGACGTTTACGCTTGGTCGACATTTTGGTCAGGATGTGGCTCTTGAAAGCGTGCTTGTGCTTGATGCCGTTAGCCGTTTTCAGGAAACGCTTGGCTGCACCGCTTTTGGTTTTCATTTTTGGCATGTTCGGATACTCCGCATTCAGTTGATAAACATAACCGCAAGGCCTGCCGTGCCCTGGTGGTTATTTCTTTTTCCTGGGGGCGATGACCATCATCAGCTGGCGTCCTTCCATCTTTGGATGCTGTTCAACGGTACCGTATTCGAGCAGGTCAGCTTCGACCCGCTTCAACAGTTCCATGCCCAGCTCCTGGTGAGCCATCTCACGGCCGCGGAATCTCAAAGAGATCTTGGCCTTGTCCCCCTCACTAAGGAAACGTACCAGGTTGCGTAGTTTTACCTGGTAATCCCCTTCTTCCGTCCCTGGTCGAAACTTGATTTCTTTGATCTGGATCTGCTTTTGATTCTTCTTGGCCTCGTTGGCCTGCTTCTTCTTCTCGAAGAGGTGCTTGCCGTAGTCCATGACCTTACAGACAGGAGGTACGGCGTCAGCAGAAATCTCTACCAGATCCAGCTTCGCTTCTTCAGCGATACGAAGCGCTTCATCAATCGAGACGATGCCAATCTGCTCGCCGTCAGCGCCAATTAACCGAACCTCACGGGCCGAGATATTCTCGTTGATCGGGGCCTTCGGTGCAGCTCGTTTATCGTTTCTCATTTCACGCTTAATAGTAATTACTCCGATTCTTGGCGACCACGCCGGGAAACCGCATGCGCGAGGAACTCAGCGAACTGGGCGACGGGCATGGAGCCCAGGTCTGCGCCTTCGCGAGTACGCACAGCGACGGTTTGCGTCTCGACTTCGCGGTCCCCTATAACCAAAAGGTACGGGACCTTGAGCAAAGTATGCTCGCGGATTTTAAAGCCGATCTTCTCATTTCTCAAGTCGGACTTGGCACGGAAACCGCTTTCGGTCAGGTTTTTTTCAACCTCGAGGGCAAAATCGGCCTGTTTATCAGTGATATTCAGCACCACTGCCTGGGTTGGCGCCAGCCAGGCGGGGAACGCGCCTTCGTAATGCTCGATGAGAATTCCGACGAAACGCTCGAACGAACCGAGAATCGCCCGGTGCAGCATCACCGGATGCTTGCGACCGTTGTCTTCGGTGACGTATTCAGCGTCGAGGCGGATCGGCAGGTTGAAGTCCAGCTGCAGGGTACCGCACTGCCAGACGCGGCCGAGGCAGTCCTTGAGCGAGAATTCGATCTTCGGCCCGTAGAAGGCGCCCTCGCCCGGCTGCAGGTCGTAGGCCAGCCCAGCGTTGTCAAGGGCTGCGGCCAGCGCGGTTTCGGCGCGGTCCCACAGCTCGTCGGAGCCTACGCGTTTTTCTGGACGGGTCGACAGCTTGAGCTGGATATCCTTGAAGCCGAAGTCGGCGTAGACGTCCATGGTCAGCTTGATGAACGCCGCCGATTCGGCCTGCATCTGCTCTTCTGTGCAGAAGATGTGCGCGTCGTCCTGGGTGAAGCCACGCACACGCATAATGCCGTGCAGGGCGCCGGAGGCTTCGTTGCGGTGGCAAGCACCGAACTCGGCCAGACGCAGCGGCAACTCGCGGTAGCTCTTCAGGCCCTGGTTGAACACCTGCACGTGGCATGGGCAGTTCATCGGCTTGATGGCGTAGTCGCGGCTTTCCGACTCGGTGGTGAACATGTTGTCGGAATAGTTAGCCCAGTGGCCAGACTTTTCCCACAGGGTGCGATCGACAACCTGGGGCGTCTTGATTTCCAGGTAGCCGTTGTCACGCTGCACCTTGCGCATGTACTGCTCGAGCACCTGGTACAGGGTCCAGCCGTTGGGGTGCCAGAACACCATGCCCGGCGCTTCTTCCTGAAGGTGGAACAGGCCCAGGCGCTTGCCGATCTTGCGGTGGTCGCGCTTTTCGGCTTCTTCGATGCGCTGGATGTAGGCCGCCAGCTGTTTCTTGTCAGCCCAGGCGGTGCCGTACACGCGCTGCAGTTGCTCGTTCTTGGCATCGCCACGCCAGTAGGCGCCGGACAGCTTAGTCAGCTTGAATGCCTTGAGGAAGCGCGTGTTCGGCACGTGCGGGCCACGGCACATGTCGACGTATTCTTCGTGGTAGTACAGGCCCATGGCCTGCTCGTCGGGCATGTCCTCGACCAGGCGCAGCTTGTAGTCTTCACCACGGGTCTGGAATACGTCGATGACTTCGGCGCGCGGGGTCATCTTCTTGATGACGTCGTAGTCTTTTTCGATCAGCTGCTGCATGCGCTGCTCGATCGCCGCCAGGTCCTCAGGGGTGAAAGGACGCTCGTAGGCGATGTCGTAATAGAAGCCCTCGTCGATCACCGGGCCGATGACCATCTTGGCGGTCGGGTACAGCTGCTTGACCGCGTGGCCGATCAGGTGGGCGCACGAGTGACGGATGATCTCCAGTCCCTCTTCATCTTTAGGGGTGATGATCTGCAGGCTGGCGTCGTGTTCGATCAGGTCGCAGGCGTCGACCAGTTTGCCGTCGACCTTGCCGGCCACGGTAGCCTTGGCCAGGCCCGCGCCAATGGAGGCAGCGACTTCGGCTACGGATACGGCGTTGTCGAACGTGCGTTGACTGCCATCGGGAAGAGTAATAATGGGCATGGCGCCTCCTCTCCTAGTGGTGACCCCTACCAAAGGTCACGTGGGTTGGGATGAGCCAGTACAAGATCCGCCCTGCCTTTGCGTCAGCAAAGCCTGCCTCACAGTGGCAGTAGCCTTCAGGCCTGCCAGGGTCGAACCAGAGTGACTGGAATATAAACGAAAGCGGGTGCGCAGAGGCGCGCACCCGAAGCCGATCATGCTAGCACGCAGCTTGCGGAGGTCGCAGAAATATTTGGAAATTGCGTTATGCCGGTGAACTTGCCGAGAAAATTCCTGCTCAGAGTTTGTGAAGCATCCTACTCTTGATGAGACCTAACCCAAGGAGTGTCTGGTTATGCGACTTCAGTCTCTTCTCGCCCTGACTGCCGCTAGCGCCCTGCTGCTGCCCCTGGCTGCCAATGCAGGCCCGTGGCCAGCGGGCAAGAAAGGCGCCTACATGGAACAATGTGTCCAGGTAGCCACCGGGCAAGGCTTAGACGCCAAGACCGCCGATCAGCATTGCAAATGCGGCGCCAATGCCATAGAAAAGAATTTCACCACAAAGGAGATCGAAGACCTGGACAGCAAGGACGGCGTTGACGCCAAGCTGATGCAACGCGCCCAGGCCGTTGTGACACAGGCGTGTACACCGAAAAATTGAGCCTTTTTTGGGCTCTCGGGCAATTATTTTGCCTTGGATCATCATTCTGCGAAGTTAAAAGACACCACACTCGCAGAATTAGACTATGATGTGGCTCGTGCACCTTGTGGCCTCGGCAACATCGCACCATTGAAAAATCATGTTTCTGGAGATTCACCCATGTCCAATCGCCAAACCGGCACCGTCAAATGGTTCAACGATGAGAAAGGCTTCGGCTTCATCACTCCACAAGGTGGCGGCGACGACCTGTTCGTTCACTTCAAAGCCATCGAAACCGACGGCTTCAAGAGCCTGAAAGAAGGCCAGACCGTTTCCTTCGTTGCCGAGAAAGGCCAGAAGGGCATGCAGGCTGCACAGGTTCGCCCGGAGTAATTCGGTAGAGCTACAAAAAACCCGCCCTTAGTGGCGGGTTTTTTGTTGCCTGGGATTTGTGCCCCTTCGCGAGCCGTAGCGACCGCACCCCGCGATCCCAAACACGTCATGCAACGCGGTTGCAAGGGCTAGAGCCCGCGCAGTACCACTGCAAGGCATGCTCAACAGGCTGGAGCGCGGATACGGGGATCAGCCGCAGTTGACGCGGGTCACTATGCCGCGGTCGTCGACATTGAGGTTCAAGCGCTCGGAGCGGTACTCCAGGGTTACCACATCATGGGGTTTAAGGATGCGGGCAGTTTGCGAACCGCTAGACTTGCGAGCCTGTTCGAGCAGGTCGGCAGTGCCTTGCTTGCCAACGGCGAAGTCGGCGCCGCTAGCCTCACAGCGACCGTCGTTGCTGGCCGCAGCCGCCGGGGCGCTGGTGCCATCGCTGCTCGAAGACCCCCCAGTGCTGCAACCTGCCAGGACTGCAGCCACCAGCAAGGTCGCCAGGGAAGCACGGGTACGGAACATGAAACCTCCTAATCGATCACGGGAATTGCCATATGCGACAGTTCCACTAACAGTTTGTTGCAAAACCGACCAAGTCTGCCTGAAACCGCCCGCTCCGAGGAAAGGTAATCGTGACCGGATTTTGCACCGCGACCCTAGGCTGGCATCCTGCGCCTCTTATGCCTAAGTCTCAGGACTCTTGACGTAAGGGCATGATTTACTGCATGAAGTGGGGCAGAACACGCCTCCCCTCAAATGCCAGGGTCAGGCCTTTTGAATCAACCGTACAGGCCCACGCCGAGATCCCTCATGAGTAGCCACACAATCGTTGCCGATATCAAGGTCAAATGGGCAGAAGGCCAGAGCGCCTACAGCCCCGGCACACCCGAAGAATTACTGCTGATCGCGGTAGACCTGTTAGTCCGTGACCGGGGCAGCGAAGCGACGCGTAGCTTTATCGACCAAGTGCTCGAGCGCTTCGCGCCGCATGCGGCTCTTGCAATCGAGCCAGACGCGCGGTGAGCAGCTCGAAGAACCCTGCCGTGTGCGCTTGCAGGCTAGAACGTGCGATCTAGAATGTGACACCAGCAATCAGCACGATATTGCTGTAGGGCTGGCATTCGCCCGTGCGTACAACGGCCCGCGCCTTCTGGCACAGAGCCTTGAACGCGTCATGGGGCACGCACTTGCGCAGACCCAGTTGCTGCTGGCCGTGCAATTGCTCGACCAGCTCCAGGGCCGACGGCTTGGCCAGGAAGATTTCATCGGCCAGCACGTGGTGTTCGACCTGCATCTCGCTGAGCACCACGCGCAGGGTATTGGCGAAATCCGGAATTCCTGGGGTTAGCGCCAAGTCGATCAACTCGACCCCTCGCGGCACAGGCAAGCCGGCGTCGCCAATCACCAGGATGTCGCCGTGGCCGAGGCCGGCGATGGTGCGCGATAGAGCGATGTTGAGCAGTGGAGTCTTCTTCATGGCGCAAGCTCCGCGAGGTGTGGAATAGAAGGCTGCGCGCCGGCACGGGTTACCGAAACGGCCGCGGCGCGCTGGCCGATGTCGATCGCCTCGCCCTCCCCCAGGCCTCGCGCCAGCGCCGCGGCGAACCCACCCACGAACGTATCGCCCGCCGCCGTGGTGTCAAGCGCCTTGACCACCGGTGCCGGGCAATGCTGGCTACCGGCGGCGCTGGCGAACAACACACCTTGGCCACCCAGGGTCACGATGACCTTACCTACACCCAACGCCAGCAGGCGCTCGGCCGCGCGCCGAGCGCTGTCCAGGTCGTTGATCGGCAGGCCAGTCAGGGCCTGGGCCTCGCTTTCGTTGGGAATCAGGTAATCGATACGGCTGAACCAGTCCGCGGGCAGCGGTCCGGTGGCGGGCGCGGGGTTGAGGATGACCGTCTTGCCCAGCGCACGACCGCGCTGCAAGGTCCAGGCGACAGCCGCTGGGGGCACTTCGAGCTGGCAAATGATCACCTCGGCGCCTTGCAGCAAGGCATCGAAGCGCTCCACGGAGCAAGGCAACAACTGAGCATTGCCGCCGGGAATGACGATGATCGCGTTCTGACTGGTGGCGTCCACCACGATCAGTGCCACACCGCTGGATACACCGGGGCAGACGCTGATCGCCTGGCAATCGATATGTTCGTTCGCCAGGGCCTGGCGCAGTTGCTGGCCGTAGGTATCGTCGCCGACATTGCCGATCATTGCCACGGTGGCGCCGAGCCGCGCCGCCGCCACCGCCTGATTGGCGCCCTTGCCGCCGGGCACGGTGAAAAAACTGTCGCCGGCCAGGGTCTCGCCACCGCGCGGCAGGCGCTCGGCACGGGCCACCAGGTCCATGTTGAGGCTGCCGACCACTACTACCTTGGCATTCATATCAGGGTTCTCAACGGTAATCATCGAACAGATCCGGGCGTGGGCCGGTGGATTCGCGCAACACGATCTGGGGCGGCACGATGCGCTGCTCGGCTTCGCGCAGGGGCGTGGCAATGCGTAGCAGCAGCACTTCGGCGGCGCTTTCGCCCAGTTCGCGGATCGACTGGCCGACCGTCGTCAGCGCTGGGTAGACGTAGCGGCTGAGCTGGATATCGTCGAAGCCAATGACCGAGAGCTCGGTCGGCACGCTGATGTTGCGCTCGGCGGCGGCGCGCAACACGCCGAAACCGATCATGTCATTGCCGGCGAAGATCGCTGTGGGACGCGGACCGTCGAGCAGCCGCGCTGCAGCAGTGTAGCCGCCGTCACTGGTGAAGTCGCAGTGCAGGATGCGCGCCTCGTCCACCGCCACCTCGGCCTCGGCCATGGCTCGGCGGAACCCGGCCAGCCGCAGTTGGCCGACCCCGGTATCGGTCGGCCCGCCGATGCAGGCGATGTCGCCATGGCCCAGTTCCAGCAGGTGCTGGGTGGCCAGGTAGGCGCCCAGCTCATGGTCGATACGCACCAGGTCGGCGGCGATGCCTTCCAGGGCACGGTCGACGATGACCATGGGCGTGCGTACGCAGGCGAGGCTGTCGAGCAGATCCTGGTCCTCACCCACCGAGGCGACGATCAGACCGTCGATGCGCTTCTCGAGTAGCACGCGCAGGTAGCTGCGCTGCTTCTGCGGGTTGTCATCGGAGTTGCAAAGGATCACGCAGTAGCCATTGCGCTCGCAGGCATCCTCGATACCGCGGGCAAGCTCGGCGAAGTATGGGTTGATGCTGTTGGGCACCAGCAGGCCGATGGTGGCCGTGCTACGCGCCTTGAGCGAGCGGGCCACGGCGCTGGGCACGTAGTCGAGCTCGGCGATAGCCGCCTCGACCTTCAGGCGTACCTGCTCGCTGACCGGACGGGTCTTGTTCAGTACATGGGATACCGTGGTGTAGGAAATCCCTGCCAATGCCGCGACATCTTTTATCGTTGCCATAAGTCAGTTCCGCCGGCTCGCACGCCGGCTGCGGTAGGTATCGAGGACCACGGCGATCACAATGACCGCCCCGGTGATGACGCGTTTGGTCGGCTCTGAAGCGCCGACTTGCGCAAGGCCTGCGGCCAGGACCGAAATGATCAGTACGCCGAAGAAGGTGCTGATCACCGAACCTCGCCCGCCCATCAGGCTGGTACCACCGATCACTACGGCGGCAATCACCTGCAGCTCGAGGCCTGAGCCGGCGTTAGGGTCAGCCGCTTCAAGGCGCGAGATCTGGAACAGCGCGGCCAGGCCGGCGAGCAGCCCCATCAGGGCGAAGACCATGACTTTATAGGGACGCGGGTCGATGCCGGCCAGACGCACGGCCTCTTCGTTGGTACCGATGCCGATCAGGTAGCGGCCGAACACGGTGCGGGTGAGCACCAGCTGGGCCAGAACGATCACCAGCAAGGCGATGACGAACGAGGGTGAGATGCCGAAGGCGATCGGATTGGAGAACCAGGCGTAGGCGTCGCCGATGTAGGCGGTGCGCGAGTCGGTGAACTGGTAGGCCAGCCCGCGGGCCATCTCCAGCACGCCGAGCGAGACAATGAACGAGGGGATGCGCCAAGCCACCGTGATCCCCCCGGTGATGCTGCCGGCCAGCGCCGCCACGGCCATGCCGAGCAAGGCGGCGGGCAGCATGCTCCAGCCCCAGCCAAGGATCGCCACGCTGACTGCCGAGGCGGCCAGCGCCAGCACCGAGCCCACCGAAAGGTCGATGCCGCCGATGATCAGCACGAAGGTCATGCCCACTGCTAGCACCATCAGGTCAGGGATCTGATTGGCCAAGGTGCTGAAGGTGGCGTAGGACAGGAAGTGACCGCTGAGGGAGGAAAACAGCACGATCAACGCCAGCAAGGCGCCGGCTAGGCCCAAGTAGGTTCCCAGGCCGAAGTAGACGCCGCTGCGGCGTAACGGGGTGTTGACCGGTGTGTCGAGGGATGTGGGTTTCATGCGTCTTTCCTGGGGGCTGCGTCATGCAGCAGGGCGTCATGTTTCTGGTATCCAGCAAACGCGGCAGCCAGGAGCTGGTCCTGGCTCCAGTGCTCGCGCTCGAAGGTATCGATCAGGCTGCCGGCGCAGAGCACGGCAATGCGGTCACAGATCAACATCAGCTCGCGCAAGTCGCTGGACACCACCACCAGAGCCTTGCCCTGGCGCGCCAGCTCGGCCAGCAAGCCGTAGATGTCGAACTTGGCGCCAACATCAATGCCTCGGGTCGGCTCATCGAACACCAGCACCTGGCAGTCGCGCTCCAGCCAGCGACCGATCACCACCTTTTGCTGGTTGCCGCCAGACAACTCGCCTACGGTCTGGTCAGGCCCAGCGCTGCGGATGCGCATGGCACTGATCTGTCGCTGGGCCAAGGCTAGCTCGGCCTGGCCATCGAGCACCCCGGCGCGGGACACGGCGCCGAAGTTGCCCAAGGCAATGTTGGCGCTGATCGACTGCGACAGCAGCAGGCCTTCACCCTTGCGGTCCTCGGTGATCAGCGCGATCCCTGCGCGCACGGCGTCCTTGGGCGAGGTGATGCGCACCGGCTGTAGTGGCTGGCCGAGTTCGATGCTGCCGCTGTCGGCCAGGTCGGCGCCGTAGATCAGGCGCAACAGTTCGGTGCGGCCGGCGCCAATCAATCCGGAAATACCAAAGATCTCCCCTGCCCTCACCTCAAAGGACACGTCGCGAACCTTGTCGGCGCGGCTGAGGTGCTTGACCTTGAGTAGCGGTCCGCCGATCTGCCGTCGGCCCAGGTCGATGTGCTCGCCCAAGTCGCGGCCGACCATCAGGTTGACCAGTTCGTTGCTGCTGTAGCGCTGGATCGGCTCGACGCACACCAGCTTGCCGTCACGCAGCACGGCGATGCGCTGGGCCACACGCTGCAGTTCTTCGAGGCGGTGAGAAATGTAGACGATGGCCACGCCGCGCTGACGCAGGCGCTCGATCTGGGTGAACAGCAGTTCCACTTCGCGGCCGGTGAGCATGGCGGTGGGTTCGTCGAAGATCAGCACATGGCAATCGCCGATCAGGTTGCGGGCGATCTCCACCATCTGCTGGTGACCGATACCCAACTCGCCGACAGGGGTGCCCGGGTCTATGGCGTCCAGGCCGACCTGGGCCATGGCCGCGGTGGCCAGCTGGCGCAGGCGCTTGTGATTGATCCAGCCAGCCCGGCTGGGCAGGTTGTCGAGGAACAGGTTTTCGGCCACGCTGAGGGTCGCCAGCAGGTTGAGCTCCTGCATGACCATGCGCACGCCGAGGCGCTCGGCTTCGCCGCGGCTGGCGGGGTTGTACGGCTGGCCAAGGTAATGCATGTGTCCAGCACTGGGCGTTTCCAGGCCGCTGATAAGCTTGGACAGGGTGCTCTTGCCGGCACCGTTCTCGCCGGTCAGGGCAAGCACTTCGCCCGCGTGCAAGCTCAGATCAATATCGCCGAGCACTGGCTGCGTGTAGGTCTTGCCAAGGGCATTGACTGCGAGCACGACATTTGCCGTCGCTGACATGGCCGGTTCTCCTCGCGCCCGCTCCGGGCAGGCGCGCACGTGACGACTAGGGTTGAGTGATCAGCTGGACGGGCGTCTGGATGACATTGTCGGCATCCACGGCCGGTTGCTCACCCTTGATCATCTTCAATGCGGCCTGGATGCCGTATATCGCCTGGTCGGCGCCATGCTGCTCGAGGGTTGCGAGCACGCGGCCGTCCTTGAGCATCGGCTTGATGGCGTTGATATTGTCGTAACCAACCACGTGCACCTGGCCGGTCTTGCCGGCGGCACGCACGGCCGAGACCGCGCCCAGGGCCATGCTGTCGTTGCCGGCGAGCAGCGCCTTGAGCTCGGGGTACTCATTGAGCATGGCGGCGGCCACGGCGTTGCCTTTGTCGATTTCCCAATTGCCGGATTGCACCGAGACTACTTTCATCTGCGCAGCGTCCATCGCATCCCTGAAACCGGCGGTGCGCTGCTGGGCATTGGTGGTGGTCGACACGCCTTCGATGATGGCGACCTGATCACCGGCCTTCAGCTTGTGCTGGGCCAGGTAGTCGCCAACCAACTGGGCGCCCTTGCGGTTGTCGGGGCCGACAAAGGGCACGCTGATGTTCTTGCTTTTGAGCACGCCCGGGTCGAGGCGGTTGTCGATGTTGACCACGGTGATGCCGGCGTCCATGGCCTTCTTCACGACCGGCACCAGGGCTTTGGAGTCAGCTGGGGCAATGACCAGTGCCTTGACGCCAGAAACGATCATCTGCTCGACGATACGGATCTGGTTGCCGGTATCGGACTCGTCCTTAATGCCGTTGGCGACCAAGTCGAAGTCGGCAGAGTGCGCGTTCTGGTAGGCCTTGGCGCCGTCTTCCATGGTGCGGAAGAACTCGTTGGCGAGGGATTTCATGACCAGCGCGACCTTGGGCTTATCCTCGGCGTGGGCCATGGACACAGGCAGGACGAGCGAGAGAGAAGAGAGAACGGCAATGGCCAGCAGACGGCCAGGGAACGGCAGCATCATGGATTGACTCCGGATCTTATGATTTTTGTCGGATCGCAAACGTTTGCGTTGTCTTACTATGCGAACGGGACCTGATTTTGTCAAACCCGGCAAACCCACGATGAGCAACACGGGGGATTATCCGAGAAATCTTCGGAAAACCGAACATTTTGCGCGAGAAAGTTCGGAGGCTCGAATGGCTGCATCGAGGTCGCGTTAAGCGTCGCAGGCTTAACTGCCTGAATCTTAAACGCTTCCCCAGAGTAGCGACGAACGGTTAGCGCTGGTACGGAAACTGCCTGCTCTGTCGTGCTACACAGCTAGAACTCCATTCAGAAGAGAGAACAATGATGAAAGCTGCCCTCCACGCCTTCGCGCCGAGCGCCCTGGCCCTGCTGCTGTTGCTCCCCGCAGGCGTCAATGCCAAGGAAGTCGAAAACCAACAGAAACTGGCCAACGTGGTCATTCTCGCCACCGGCGGCACCATTGCCGGTGCTGGCGCCAGTGCTGCCAATAGCGCCACCTACCAGGCGGCCAAACTGGGCGTCGACAAGCTGATCGCCGGCGTGCCGGAGCTCGCCAATATCGCCAACGTGCGTGGCGAGCAGGTGATGCAGATCGCCTCCGAGAGCATCAGCAACGAGAATCTGCTGCAGCTGGGCAAGCGCGTGGCCGAGCTTGCCGAAAGCCAGGACGTGGATGGCATCGTCATCACCCACGGCACCGACACCCTTGAAGAGACGGCCTATTTCCTCAACCTCGTGGAGAAAACCGACAAGCCGATCGTCGTGGTTGGCTCGATGCGTCCGGGCACGGCGATGTCCGCCGACGGCATGCTCAACCTGTACAACGCCGTGGCCGTCGCCGGCAGCCAGGATGCCCGCGGCAAGGGCGTGTTAGTGACCATGAACGACGAGATCCAGTCCGGGCGCGATGTCAGCAAGAGCGTCAACATCAAGACTGAAGCCTTCAAGAGCCCCTGGGGCCCGCTGGGCATGGTGGTCGAGGGCAAGTCGTACTGGTTCCGCTTGCCGGCCAAGCGGCACACCGTCAACTCTGAGTTCGACATCAAGCAGATCAGCAGCCTACCAGCGGTGGACATTGCCTACGGCTATGGCAACGTGACCGACACCGCCTACAAAGCCCTGGCGCAGAACGGCGCCAAGGCGATCATCCATGCCGGAACCGGCAATGGCTCGGTGTCCTCGCGGGTCGCCCCTGCCCTGCAGGAGCTGCGCAAGAATGGCGTGCAGATCATTCGTTCTTCCCACGTCAACGCCGGTGGTTTCGTGTTGCGCAACGCCGAACAGCCTGACGACAAGAACGACTGGATCGTCGCCCACGACCTGAATCCGCAAAAGGCGCGGATCCTGGCGATGGTGGCGATGACCAGGACCCAGGACAGCAAGGAGTTGCAGCGGATTTTCTGGGAGTACTGAGTGCGCTAGACGCTGCACACAGCAATTGTCGTGGACAGCACCTAGAGCAGGTCAGGCCGATGCGGCAAGCCATTGCGAGCTTGTCGCATCCCACGATGCTTCCCCTCTGTGCAGGCACGCTCGACACAGCCGTTCGCCTGAAAAACATCCCCAAGCCAGTGCGCAAGAAGTTGCGCACCTCAAGCTGAAAAAACCCGCAAATAAACGCTGCAGCCCTGCGCTGCGACGTCTGTAGCCGCGTGCGCAGGATCTTGCGCAGCACTGCGCAACGTGTTGCGCACTTTATCGGCTTCATTCCTTGTCCGACCTGTCCTGGGCTCCCGGCAGCAACTCTAAGTCATTGAAATATCAGCCCTCTTAAGCTTCTGGTATGGCTC
>JAEWGL010000033.1 GCA_023388335.1 Pseudomonadota bacterium
AGTCGTTACCCTCACGAGTACGCTCACCCACACCGGCGAACACGGAATAACCGCTGTGCTCGATGGCGATGTTACGGATCAGTTCCATCATGTTCACGGTCTTGCCGACACCGGCACCACCGAACAGACCCACCTTGCCACCCTTGGCGAACGGGCAGACCAGGTCGATAACCTTGATGCCGGTTTCGAGCAGGTCGTTACCGCCTGCCTGGTCAGCGAAGGAAGGAGCGGCGCGGTGAATACCCCAGCGCTCTTCTTCACCGATCGGACCAGCCTCGTCGATTGGATTGCCCAGAACGTCCATGATACGGCCCAGGGTCGCTTTACCGACCGGTACGGCAATCGCCGCGCCAGTGTCGATAACGTCCAGACCGCGCTTCAGACCTTCGGTCGAGCCCATCGCAATAGTACGAACCACGCCGTCGCCCAGCTGCTGCTGAACTTCCAGGGTAGTTTCCGCGCCTTGTACTTTCAGCGCGTTGTAAACACTCGGAACGACGTCACGTGGGAATTCCACGTCGATGACGGCGCCGATGATTTGAACGATACGTCCGCTACTCATAGCTGGATCCTCTGAATATTTGAACCGTTAAACCGCGGCAGCGCCGCCGACGATTTCCGAGATCTCCTGGGTGATCGCAGCCTGACGCGCCTTGTTGTAGATCAGCTGCAATTCGCTGATCAGGTCACCGGCGTTGTCAGTGGCGTTCTTCATGGCGATCATCCGGGCAGCCTGTTCGGCCGCGTTGTTCTCGACCACCGCCTGGTAGACCTGCGACTCCACGTAACGCACCATCAAGCCGTCCAGCAGCTCCTTGGCGTCAGGTTCGTAGAGGTAGTCCCAGTGGTGCTTGAGTTCTTGATCCGGGGTTGCCACCAACGGTACCAGCTGCTCGACCGTCGGTTGTTGCGTCATGGTATTGATGAACTTGTTCGACACCACGGACAGGCGGTCGATACGACCGTCCAGGTAGGCATCCAGCATGACCTTGACGCTGCCGATCAGATCGTTGATCGATGGCTCTTCGCCCAGGTGGCTGATCGCCGCAACGACGTTGCCGCCGAAGCTGCGGAAGAAAGCCGCACCTTTGCTGCCGATCACGCACAGGTCGATTTCGACGGCCTGTTCGCGGTTGGCGTTCATGTCCTTGACCAGGGCCTTGAACAGGTTGGTGTTCAAGCCACCGCACAGACCACGGTCACTGCTCACCACGACATAACCGACGCGCTTTACATCGCGCTCCATCATGAAGGGGTGGCGGTATTCCGGGTTGGCGTTGGCCAGATGACCGATCACCTGGCGGATACGCTCCGCATAAGGACGGCTAGCAGCCATGCGCAGTTGAGCCTTGCGCATCTTGCTGACCGCCACTTTTTCCATGGCGCTGGTAATTTTCTGCGTGCTTTTGATGCTCGCAATCTTACTGCGAATCTCTTTTGCGCCTGCCATGTATCACCTATGAGGTTAGCAAGCGGGGGCCTGGGCCCCCGCCGCGGCTTACCAGGTTTGGGTGGCCTTGAACTTCTCGATACCGGCTTTCATGCCAGCGTCGATTTCGTCGTTGAAGTCACCCTTCACGTTGATCTTGGCCATCAGGTCGGCGTGATCACGGTTGAAGAAGGCGATCAGCGCTTGCTCGAAGCTGCCGATCTTGGCGATTTCAATGTCGGTCAAGAACCCACGCTCAGCGGCATACAGCGACAGCGCCATGTCCGCGATGGACATCGGAGCGTATTGCTTCTGCTTCATCAGCTCGGTAACACGCTGACCGTGCTCGAGCTGCTTGCGGGTGGCTTCGTCCAGGTCAGAAGCGAACTGGGCGAATGCCGCCAGTTCACGGTACTGAGCCAGGGCGGTACGGATGCCACCGGAAAGCTTCTTGATGATCTTGGTCTGAGCGGCACCACCTACGCGGGATACCGAAACACCGGCGTTCACTGCAGGGCGGATGCCCGAGTTGAACATGGCCGATTCCAGGAAGATCTGACCGTCGGTGATCGAGATCACGTTGGTCGGAACGAACGCCGAAACGTCGCCAGCCTGGGTTTCGATGATCGGCAGGGCGGTCAGGGAACCGGTCTTGCCAGTCACAGCGCCGTTGGTGAACTTCTCGACGTACTCTTCCGAAACGCGCGATGCACGCTCCAGCAGACGGGAGTGGAGATAGAACACGTCACCTGGGTACGCTTCACGTCCTGGTGGACGGCGCAGCAGCAGGGAGATCTGACGGTAGGCAACGGCCTGCTTGGACAGGTCATCGTATACGATCAGCGCATCTTCACCGCGGTCACGGAAGAATTCGCCCATGGTGCAGCCGGCGTAAGGGGCCAGGAACTGCAGCGCGGCGGATTCGGAGGCACTGGCGGCAACGATGATGGTGTTGGCCAGGGCGCCGTTTTCTTCCAGCTTGCGAACGACGTTGGCGATGGTCGACTGCTTCTGACCAACCGCGACGTAGACGCAGAAAATACCGCTGTTCTTCTGGTTGATGATCGCGTCGACCGCCATGGCGGTCTTACCGATCTGACGGTCACCGATGATCAGCTCACGCTGGCCACGGCCGACCGGGATCATGGCGTCGACCGACTTGTAGCCAGTCTGTACAGGCTGGTCTACCGACTTACGCCAGATAACGCCCGGAGCAACTTTCTCGACCGCGTCGGTCTCGGTGTTGTTCAGCGGGCCCTTGCCGTCGATCGGGTTGCCCAGTGCGTCAACGACGCGACCCAGCAGTTCCTTACCAACTGGAACTTCCAGGATGCGGCCGGTGCACTTGGCGCTCATGCCCTCGGCGAGGGAGGTGTACGCACCCAGTACGACCGCACCCACGGAGTCTTGCTCCAGGTTCAGGGCCATACCGTATACGCCGCCCGGGAACTCGATCATTTCGCCGTACATGACGTCGGCCAGACCGTGGATCCGCACGATACCGTCGGAAACGCTTACGACGGTACCTTCGTTACGGGCTTGGGAGGCCACATCGAGTTTCTCGATGCGACCCTTGATGATTTCACTAATTTCGGAAGGATTGAGTTGCTGCATTGCTCTGCTGCCCCTTCAAACTCAAGATTTCAATGCTTCGGCCAGTTTCGCGATCTTGCCGCGAACAGAGCCATCGATTACCAGGTCGCCGGCGCGGATAACGACGCCGCCGATCAGGCTGGCATCCTCCGTCGCATGCAGGCGCACTTCCCGGCTGAGCCGTGCACTGAGAACCTTGGCGAGTTTGTCTTGCTGTTCTTGGTTCAACGCAAAAGCACTGGTGACTTCCACGTCCACGGATTTTTCCTGCTCGGCCTTGTACAGGTCGAACAAGGCCGAGATCTCCGGCAACAGCAGGAGTCGGTCATTTTCCGCGGCAACATGAATGAAATTCTGTGCCTGTGCATCGAACTTGTCACCGCACACGTCAATAAACGCGGCGGCCTTTTCTGCGCTCGTCAGTCGCGGGGCCTTGAGCAGGCGCTGCATGGTGTCGTCTTGCGACACCGCAGCAGCCAGGCCGAGCATGGCTGACCAATTGGCCAGTTGCTGATGGGCCTGGGCATGCTCAAAGGCAGCCTTAGCGTAAGGTCGGGCCAACGTGGTCAGTTCTGCCATGATCGCCCTCGCTTAAATTTCAGCGGCCAGTTTGTTAACCAGCTCCGCATGCGCGTTTTGATCGATTGTGGCGCCAAGGATCTTTTCAGCACCGCCTACGGCCAGGCTACCCACTTGGGCGCGCAGCGCGTCTTTGACGCTGTTAATTTCCTGTTCGATCTCGGCCTGAGCCTGAGCCTTCACACGGTCAGCTTCGACGCGGGCCTGATCACGGGCTTCCTCGACGATCTGAGCACCGCGTTTCTTGGCTTGCTCAATGATTTCAGCTGCCTGAGCCTTCGCTTCACGC
Source organism: Pseudomonadota bacterium (assembly GCA_023388335.1). GTDB lineage: Bacteria > Pseudomonadota > Gammaproteobacteria > Pseudomonadales > Pseudomonadaceae > Aquipseudomonas. The sequence goes on from JAEWGL010000033.1 coordinate 3,891, forward strand.
AGTTGCTGACCCGCTTTATCTTGGGCCAGCTCCAGGTCGCGAGCTGCTCGGTTGGCAGCGTCCAGTCCATCCGCGATCTTCTTTTGGCGTTCTTGCAAAGCCGTGATGACCGGAGGCCACACGAACTTCATGCAGAACAGCACAAAGATTAAGAACGCAACGGACTGGCCAATCAGGGTTGCATTAATGTTCACGCCAACACCTCGCTCGTTCGTTGTCCATCACACCAACAATCAACTCGTCTTGAACGAGTGATTAGCCGGCGATTTGACCAACGAAGGGGTTCGCGAAGGTGAAGAACAGTGCGATACCAACACCGATCATGGTCACGGCGTCGAGCAGACCGGCGACGATGAACATTTTGACTTGCAGCATCGGAACCATTTCTGGCTGACGAGCTGCGCCTTCCAGGAACTTGCCGCCCAGCAGGCCGAAACCAATGGCGGTGCCCAGAGCACCCAGACCGATCAGCAGAGCAACAGCGATAGCGGTAAGACCAACTACAGTTTCCATCTTTCCTCCCGACTTTACGTCGTATTGGTTAGGTTTTTAGTTTGAAGCGGTAAAACAAATCGTTTGGTACAACTGCCCTTGCGGACTTTTTAAGCCCTCCCCCCATGCTGGCGGGAAGGCTATCAGACACGCCAGGCGGTCTTAATGGTTATCTTCGTGAGCCATCGACAGGTAGACGATGGTAAGCATCATGAAGATGAAGGCTTGCAGGGTGATGATCAGGATGTGGAACACCGCCCACGCCCATTGCAGCACCACGCCCAGGCCGCTGAGCCACAACAGGCCGGAGCCGAACATCACGGCGATCAGGATGAACACCAGCTCGCCGGCGTACATGTTGCCGAACAGACGCAGGGCCAGCGAGATCGGCTTGGCGATCAGGGTGACGAATTCAAGCAGGAAGTTGACCGGGATCAGCAGGATCTGCAGGAAGATGTTCTTGCTGCCAAACGGGTGCAGGGTCAACTCGCCGAGGAAGCCGCCCAGGCCCTTGATCTTGATGCTGTAGAAAATGATCAGGGCGAACACGCAGAAGGCCATGGCCAGGGTCGCGTTCGGGTCGGTGGTCGACACGGCACGGAACGGGATGTGCGGATCGCCGGAAATCATGATGGCCAGCTGAGGAATCCAGTCGACCGGGATCAGGTCGATGGCGTTCATCAGGAACACCCAGACGAAGATGGTCAGCGCCAGCGGGGCGATGACCGCGCTGCGACCATGGAAGGAGTCCTTGACGCTACCGTGGACGAATTCGACCAGCACCTCAACGAAGTTCTGCAGACCGCCAGGCTGACCGGAGGTCGCCTTCTTGGCCGCCATGCGGAACAGGAGAATGAAGATCAGACCCAATGCGAAGGACCAAGCCAGGGTGTCCACGTGGAACGCCCAGAAGCCCATTGCCTTGGCTTCTGCGGCAGAGTGGGCTAGGCCCCAAGTGCCGTCTGGTAGTTGACCGTAGGTCAGGTTCTGCAAGTGGTGCTGGATATAGCCCGAAGCGGTTTCTGCTGCCATGGTTGCCTCAAACGCCCTTAGGTCTCGAAAGTCTTTTATTCATCAGCAGGGGCGCGAACCAGCTGACCAGTAGGGTCAGCAGGAAGACGCCGAAGACTGCTAACGGCGCCAGTGGCTTCACTCCTGCGAAGGTCAGTGCGAAGAGCACTGCCGTCAAAATCAATTTGCCTGCCTCGCCTGCGTAGAACGACTTGACGATGGCCTGCGCTGCCCTGGCCCCGCTATAGCGAAAAGCCTTCCAGGCGAAATACACATTGGGTAGCCAGGAAATCAGCCCTCCGCAGAGTCCTGAATATCCACTGACTACGCCTTGCCACTGCCACAACACCAATGTTGCCAGCAGAACGACGACGCCCTGAGCCAGCAGTACCGGGAAAACCGGCCAGCGATGGAAAGGCAGGCGGTTTGGCGTGCGGGTTTCCATCTCAACTGCTCCTCGTAAGTCGACCGTCAAGTCCGCGATGACTTGGCATAATTTGTGCCGACAAAATGCGCGCAGAGTATAGGGGTGGATCAACCCCTATTCAACTATCGGGTAGTGATTTCCGACTGCGCGCTACAACGGGAATTGTTTCAGCGGATGTGAGCAAGCACGCCTTGTAACTCGTCGAGCGAGTTGTAGCGAATAACCAACTGGCCTTTGCCCTTGTTGCCGTGACGGATCTGTACAGCCGAGCCCAGGCGCTCTGCAAGACGCTGTTCGAGGCGGGCGATATCCGGATCAGGTTTGGCCGTTTCGACCGGCTCAGGCTTGCCGTTGAGCCACTGGCGCACCAGTGCTTCGGTCTGGCGCACGGTCAGTCCACGTGCGACAACATGACGCGCCCCTTCGACCTGCTGATCTTCGGCCAGACCCAGCAAGGCGCGCGCATGACCCATCTCGAGGTCGCCATGGGCCAGCAGGGTCTTGATTTCCTCCGGCAAGGAAATCAGGCGCAACAGATTGGCCACGGTCACCCGCGACTTGCCCACCGCGTCCGCCACCTGCTGCTGGGTCAGCTCGAACTCCTGCTGCAGGCGCTGCAAGGCCATGGCCTCTTCCAGCGGGTTGAGGTCTTCGCGTTGGATGTTCTCGATCAGCGCCATGGCGATGGCGGCTTCGTCGGGCACTTCGCGGACCATAGCCGCAATGGTGTCCAGGCCGGCCAACTGGGTCGCCCGCCAGCGACGCTCGCCAGCGATGATCTCGTAGCGCTTGTCGCCGATCGGACGCACCACGATGGGCTGCATGAGCCCCTGGCTGCGGATCGAGTTGGCCAGTTCCTCCAATGCTTGCGGGTCCATGTCGCGTCGCGGCTGGTACTTGCCGCGCTGGATCAGTTCGACCGGCAGGTGTTGCAGCTCTTTCTGGTCGACCTTGACAGCCTGCTCCTCGAGCGCGCTGACGGTGGGACCACTGAGCAGTGCATCCAACCCACGTCCCAGACCCCGTTTCTTGACAGCCATACGGATTCCTTAAGTTGTCTGAGCAGTGCGTGACTGACGGCGTTGGCGACGCACCAGCTCACTGGCCAGGGCCAGGTAGGCCAGCGCCCCACGCGACTGCTTGTCGTAGGCCAGGGCCGGCATGCCGAAGCTGGGTGCCTCGGCCAGGCGGATGTTGCGCGGAATCACCGTGTCGTACAACTGGTCGCCGAAGTGCTCCTTGAGCTGCGCGGACACATCGTTGTTCAAGCTCAGACGCGGGTCGTACATGGTCCGCAGCAGGCCTTCGATCTTCAGCTGGGGATTGAGCCGCGTGCCGATGCGCTTGATGTTGTCCACCAGGTCGCTCAGCCCCTCGAGCGCGTAGTACTCGCACTGCATGGGGATGATCACGCCATCGGAAGCAACCAGGGCGTTGAGCGTGAGCATCGACAGCGACGGCGGGCAGTCGATGAGGATGAAATCGTAGTTGTCGCGGATCGGCGCCAATGCGCTACGCAGGCGGCTCTCCTTCATCTGCATCTCCAGCAGCACCACTTCCGCGGCGGTCAGGTCGCGGTTGGCCGGCAGCAGCTGGTAGCCGCCGTGCTCGGAAAAGTGCATGGCCTGGGCGAGATCGCATTCCCCGATCAACAGGTCATAGACCGAGTGCTCGAGGTCGTGCTTGTCCACACCACTGCCCATGGTGGCGTTACCCTGCGGGTCGAGATCGATCAGCAGCACGCGTCGCTTGGTCGCGACCAGCGATGCGGCGAGATTGATACAGGTGGTGGTCTTGCCCACACCACCTTTCTGGTTCGCTATTGCGAATACCTTAGCCATTGTTGCGTGTGTTCCCAATCATGCCGTGCGGCGCAGTATCAGCAGATGACGCTGGCCTTGGCAACCCGGTACGGTCAAGGCCTGCTCGCTCTCTACTGTGAAGTCTGCCGGCAATGCTACCAGTTCATCGGCAGGATGGAGGCCTTTCATTGCCAGCCAGTGTGTTTGGGTGTCACCCAGGTGGCGCGTCCAGTTGGTGAAATTCTCCATGCTGCTGAAGGCACGGGAGATGATTCCACTGAATGGGCGGGCGGGTTGGAATTCTTCGACCCGCTTGTGGATAACCTGAAGGTTGTCCAGCTTGAGCTCCAGTTTCACCTGGGTCAGGAAGCGAGTCTTCTTGCCATTGCTGTCCAGTACCGTGACCTGCTTGTGGGGATGCAGGATAGCCAAGGGAATACCCGGCATGCCGCCGCCGCTGCCAACATCCAGCCAGCTGTCACGGTCGCTGTGGATAAACGGCATGACGCTGAGGCTGTCGAGCAGATGCCGCGAAACCATCTCGTCGGGATCGCGCACGGCAGTCAGGTTGTAGGCCTTGTTCCATTTGATCAACAGGGCCAGGTAGGCCAGCAGTTGCTCATGATGCGATGCGCTCAGCTCGATACCGAGCTGGCGCGCGCCTGTGGACAACTCTTCAGCGTGTTGCGGGGTGACCAGGGAACTCAAGCGGTTTGCTCCAACGCGCGGCCTGCGCCGCGTTTTTTCAGATGAATCAGCAACAGCGAGATCGCCGCTGGGGTCACCCCCGGGATACGCGATGCCTGGCCCAGGGTTTGCGGGCGGGTCTGACCGAGCTTGCCCTGGATCTCTTTCGACAGGCCAGCAATCGCGCTGTAGTCGATATCGGCTGGCAGCCGGGTGTCCTCGCTGGCGCGCAGGCGGGCAATCTCTTCCTGTTGCCGGTCGATGTAGCCAGCGTACTTGGTCTTGATCTCGACCTGCTCGGCAACCTGGGGATCGGCCGCCTCGCCCCCCGTCACCTCGACCAGGCCGGCATAGTCGACTTCCGGACGGGTGAGCAGGCTGAGCAGGTTGTACTCATGGGTCAGCGGCGTGCCGAATTTCTCGGCGATGGCCTCACCGTGAACGGTACCCGGGCGAACCCAGGTGGATTTCAGTCGCTGTTCTTCGCGTTCGATGCCTTCGCGCTTGGCGCAGAAGGCCGCCCAGCGCTGGTCGTCGATCAGGCCGAGTTCACGGCCCTTCTCAGTCAGGCGCAAGTCGGCGTTGTCCTCGCGCAGGATCAGGCGGTACTCGGCACGCGAGGTGAACATGCGGTACGGCTCTTGGGTCCCCAGGGTGATCAAGTCGTCGACCAGCACGCCGATGTACGCCTCGTCACGCCGCGGGCACCAGCTGTCGCGGCCTTGTGCACGCAGTGCGGCGTTGGTCCCGGCCAGCAGACCCTGGGCGCCGGCTTCTTCGTAGCCGGTGGTGCCGTTGATCTGCCCGGCGAAGAACAACCCGCCGATGACCTTGGTTTCCAGGCTGTACTTCAGGTCGCGAGGATCGAAGTAGTCGTATTCGATGGCATAGCCTGGGCGCACGATGTGTGCGTTCTCCATGCCCTGGATGGAACGCACGATCTGCAGCTGTACGTCGAAGGGCAGCGAGGTCGAGATGCCGTTGGGATACAACTCGTGGGTGTTCAGGCCTTCAGGCTCGATGAACACCTGATGGCTCTGCTTGTCGGCAAAGCGATGGATCTTGTCTTCGATCGACGGGCAATAGCGCGGGCCAATGCCTTCGATGACCCCGGAGTACATCGGCGAACGGTCGAGGTTCGAGGCGATGATCTCGTGGGTCCGGGCGTTGGTGTGGGTGATCCAGCAGCTGACCTGGCGCGGGTGCAAGGCGGCCGAGCCCATGAACGACATCACCGGGATCGGCGTATCACCTGGCTGTTCGGTCATCACCGAGAAGTCGACCGAGCGGCCATCGATCCTTGGAGGGGTGCCGGTCTTCAGGCGGCCCACCCTCAGGGGCAGTTCACGCATGCGGTGAGCCAGGGCGATCGCGGGCGGATCGCCGGCGCGACCGCCGGAGTAGTTCTGCATGCCGATGTGGATAAGTCCGCCCAGGAAGGTGCCGGTGGTGAGCACCACGGCATCGGCCATGAAGCGCAGACCCATTTGGGTCACCACACCACGCACCTGGTCCTGCTCGACAATCAGGTCGTCGCAGGATTGCTGGAATATCCACAGGTTCGGCTGGTTTTCCAGGAGCTCGCGCACCACCGCCTTGTAGATGGCGCGGTCTGCCTGGGCACGCGTGGCCCGTACGGCCGGGCCCTTGCGGTTGTTCAATACACGGAACTGGATGCCGCTCTTGTCGGTGGCCAGCGCCATGGCGCCGCCGAGCGCATCGATTTCCTTGACCAGATGGCTCTTGCCGATGCCACCGATGGCCGGGTTGCAACTCATGTGACCGAGGGTTTCCACGTTATGGGTCAGCAGTAGGGTTTTCACACCCATGCGTGCAGACGCAAGCGCAGCCTCGGTACCGGCATGGCCGCCGCCGATGACGATCACTTCAAAACGGGAAGGGAAATCCACCACGCACCTCGTGCCTGTTTTGCGAATAGAGAAAGTAAGCGGACAAGTATAGGGACTTCCCCCCCTCCAAAGGAACCTTTTGCGCAAAATTTGACCAGCCTGTGGATGAGTGGCGCAATAGAAACAAATAGAGAGAAATTTATAAAAGCTTTGTTTTTATGTTTATTCTTATGCACAGACTTATCTGTGGATAAAGCTCTGTACACTAGCATTTACAGCATGTACAGCGTTTCAAAACCCTGTGCGTCACCGGCCTTGAGTGCTCTGGATAACGCCTTTAAACCTGTGGATTAAAGGCCACTTTACCCACAGGGCCTTTTATCGCCAGGTTCGAAGCCTACTTATCAACGGAGCTGAAGCTCACTTGTCCACAGGGCTTAACCGTAGGATAAACGGCCGAGTGCCTTCCGCCGAGATAGGCAGAACGTTGAAAAACGGCTTGGAACAGACATTTTGGGGTTCAGGCAGCAAGCGCGCCTGTGGATGAAACATGCGAAGAGGGAAAGATGAAGCCGGAAAACGGCGTTGCTGGCGCCTAGGCAGGCGCCAGCAGAAGGGACAAGGCTATTTGCCGATGCAGAAGCTGGAGAAGATTCGACCAAGCAGATCATCCGAGCTGAAGGCCCCGGTAATCTCGCCCAGCGCTTGCTGAGCCTGACGCAGATCCTCGGCCAGCAGCTCACCGGCGCCTGCCAGGGTCAGCTGCGCACGACCGTGCTCAAGATGAGCGCTTGCCTGACGCAGCGCTTCGAGGTGGCGTCGGCGCGCGCTGAAACTGCTTTCGGCGGTCTGCTCGTAGCCCATGCAGGCCTTCAGGTGCTCACGCAGGAGCTCCAGACCCGTGTCCGCGTCCTTGGCACTCAGGGTGATGGTGACATGGCCGTCATCGCTCTGCTCCAGGCCCACAGGCTCCCCGCTGAGGTCGGCCTTGTTGCGAATGAGGGTGACCTTGGCAGGGTCCGGACGCAGGTCCAGGAACTCGGGCCACAACGCAAAGGGATCGCTGGCCTCGGGTGCGGTCGAGTCGACCACCAGCAGCACGCGGTCAGCTTCGCCAATGGCCTTGAGGGCCCGCTCCACGCCAATCTTTTCCACATGGTCATCGGTAGCACGTAGCCCAGCAGTATCCACAACGTGCAAGGGCATGCCATCGATGTGGATATGTTCGCGCAGGATATCCCGCGTGGTACCGGCAATATCGGTCACGATAGCCGCTTCCCGTCCGGCGAGCACATTGAGCAGGCTGGATTTGCCGGCATTCGGACGTCCGGCGATCACCACGGTCATGCCGTCGCGCAGCAAGGCACCCTGGCCAGCTTCGCGCTGGACTGTGGACAACTCGGCGCGCACGGCATCGAGCATGCTCAGCACATGACCGTCGGCGAGGAAATCGATTTCTTCCTCGGGGAAGTCGATCGCGGCCTCGACATAGATCCGCAGGGCGATCAACGCCTCGGTGAGCATATCCACACGTCGGGAAAATGCCCCTTGCAATGACCGCAGGGCATTACGTGCCGCCTGGGCCGAGCTGGCCTCGATCAGATCGGCGATCGCCTCGGCCTGTGCCAGGTCGAGTTTGTCGTTGAGAAACGCACGCTCGCTGAACTCGCCAGGACGGGCCAGACGGCAACCGAGCTGCAGGCAACGCTGCAACAACATGTCCATGACAACCGGGCCGCCATGGCCCTGCAGTTCGAGGACATCCTCGCCGGTGAACGAGTTGGGGCCGGGGAAGAACAGCGTGATGCCTTCATCCAGCACCAGGCCCGCCTCGTCGCGCAACGGCCCGTAATGGGCATGGCGTGGCGTCAGGCTGCGGCCGGTGATGGCAAGGCCGGCCTGGCTCGCCAGGGGCCCGGACAGGCGCACGATGCCCACACCCCCGCGACCCTGGGCGGTGGCGATGGCGGCGATGGTTTCACGCACAGTGTTCATGCTGCAAGCCTCTACAAATAAAACGACAGATAGCAAAAACGCCCCACTGGGGGGCGTTTTTATACACAGGCTAGTCGATCAGCCTGTCAGGCAGCAGCTTTTTTGCTGGCTGCTTCGATGCCGCGGGTGATGTACCACTGCTGCGTGATCGACAGGCAGTTGTTCACAACCCAGTACAGCACCAGGCCGGCCGGGAACCACAGGAAGAAGAAGGTGAAGATGATCGGCATCAGCTTCATCACCTTGGCCTGCATCGGATCCGGCGGGGTCGGGTTCAGACGCTGCTGGATGAACATGGTCGCGCCCATGATGATCGGCAGGATGAAGAACGGATCCTTGATCGACAGGTCGGTGATCCAGAACATCCATGGCGCCTGGCGCATTTCAACGCTTTCCAGCAGTACCCAGTACAACGCCAGGAACACCGGCATCTGAACCAGGATCGGCAGGCAGCCGCCCAGCGGATTGATCTTCTCTTTCTTGTACAGCTCCATCATCGCCTGGGACATCTTCTGGCGATCGTCACCGAACTGCTCCTTGAGGGAAGCCAGTTTCGGCGCCACGGCACGCATGCGCGCCATCGAGCGGTAGCTGGCGGCCGACAGCGGGAAGAACAGGCCTTTGATGAGCATGGTCAGAACGATGATCGACCAACCCCAGTTACCCAACAGGCTGTGGATATGTTGCAGCAACCAGAAGATCGGCTGAGCGATGAACCACAGGATGCCGTAATCGACGGTCAGCTCCAGGCCTGGGGACAACTCCTTGAGCTTGGACTGGATCTTGGGGCCCGCATACAGCATGGCGCTGGTTTCAGCCTGGCCGCCAGCTGGAACGTTCAGGGCTGGCCCGGTATAACCGATGATGTAGTTGCCCTGGCTGTCCTTGCGGGTCTGGACGACGTTGTTGTCCGACGTGTTCGGGATCCAGGCGGTCACGAAGTAGTGCTGGAGCCAGGCCACCCAACCACCGGAAACATTTTCTTTCAAACTGCCCTTGTCGATGTCCTTCATGGACACCTTTTTGTAGGGCTCGGCACTTGTCCACAGGGCTGCACCGAGGTAAGTGGCGGTACCGGTAGCCGTGCTCGAAGATGGATCGGAGCTGGCGTCACGCTTGAGCTGGGCAAACAGGTTGCCGGTCCAGGCCTGATCACTCTGGTTGTCGATCAGGTAGGCGACACCCAGGTCGTACTCACCACGCTTGAAGCTGAAGCGCTTGATGTAGTTGACGCCGTTCTCGCTGAACTTCAGGTCGACGACCAGCTGTTCCTGGCCATCGGCCATTTGATAGCTTTTTTGCTCGGCGGCGTACAACGGACGGCCGCCGGAACGGGCATCGGGGCCGTTTGCACCGGTCAGGCCGCTCTGCGCCAAGTAAGTACGCTCGTTGCCGTTGTCGAACAAGCGGAACGGAATGTCCGGATGGTCCTGGCGGCGCGGGTACTTGGGCAGGTTCAGCTGGACGATATCACCGCCAACTGGGTCGATAGCCAGGTCCAGGACATCGGTCGTGATCCGGATCAGGTCCTTGCTGACTGCCACCGGCGCCAGCTCGGCTGCGCTGGACTCGGCATTGGCGCTCGGCACATCGGCACTTGCACCGGTATTGCCGGCCCGCGCGGTATCCGGCAGGGCCGGGGCAACGTTGCTGGCAGCAGTATTCTGAGTCGGCAGAGCAGCCTGGCCGTAGTCATGGTTCCATTTGAGGACCATGACGTAGGACACGATTGCCAGGGCGACGATCAGGATCGTGCGTTTAATATCCATGATTACTCGGCTATCGAAGAAGTTCGGGAGGAAGGTGCTGGGGGAACCGGATCGAACCCACCGGCGTTCCACGGATGGCAACGCCCCAGGCGACGAACAGCTAGCCACCCGCCACGCAGAAGGCCATAGGTTTCGATGGCTTCTTGGGCGTAACAGGAGCAGCTGGGGTAGAAACGACAGTGACTGGCCATCAGTGGACTAATGGCGTAACGGTAAAACTGGATCGGAACGAGTGCCAGTTTACGCATCGTGACTGTCTACCCCTGCAGAATCGGCGTTTACCGCTGGAGAGGGCCGACTGCGTGCGAGTCGCTTCCAGAGCTTGCCAAAATGTTGGTGCAATTCTGGGTTTTCTATCTCGCCCAACCCCTTGCGCGCGACGATCACGATATCCCAACCGGCAAGCATATGCTGGTGCAGGCGAAAGGAATCGCGCATCAAGCGTTTCAGGCGATTGCGTTGAACGGAGAGCTTGACGCTCTTCTTGCCGATCACCAACCCGAGGCGAGGGTGATCAAGACCGTTCTCGCGGGCAAGGATAAGCAGGTTTTTCCCTGGAACCTTGCCGGTTGGGGAGTCGAAGACCGCTTTGAAATGCCGGGGTGTAAGCAGACGCTTATCCCGACTGAAGTCCTGACTCACCACCTGTGCCGAAAAATCAAATTGCCAGACGCTTACGGCCTTTGGCACGACGACGCGACAGAACAGCGCGGCCGTTCTTGGTGGCCATACGGGCACGGAAACCGTGAGTGCGCGCGCGCTTGATGGTGCTTGGTTGGAAAGTACGTTTCATGGCGTGTTACCTGGTTCGTCGACAACGGGCCGGAATGGCCCCCGTTTTAAGAGATCGGCGATTCTAGAGAAAGCAAGCCAATAGGTCAATTTCCAACCAGCTTTTCCTTATAGAAGGGCAAGCCGACGATCATGCCGATGGGCGGACTCTCACGGGTTCGCACGACAGTTAAACATAGAAAAAAGAAAGAGAGGTTTTATAAAGCTTTTCTGAAGAACTTATAAAGCTTATGTAGGCAGTTTTCTGTGGATAAGTCCCTGAAGGCCAGTAGCAGAGCGTTGTACAGAGAATCATAACCCTGTCGGTAAGAGGTGCTCTGGCTGTGCTGCAGCTACGGAAAAGCTGTGGAAGAAATGCCATGTTATCCACAGCAGAGTTATGCACAGATCTCAGGGTGGGGTTGTGCATAGCCCTCAAGGAGGGTTATCCACAGAGCTTATTAACAGATGTACGGTGCCTTTTCAGGCACTAAATTGCTGATTTGACAGGGTTCAAGTCGCACCCACATGTGGATAACTGAACGTCCGGTCGGTACAATGGCTGCTTGTTTTTGCCTCACCGGCTTTCAAACTCAGGGGATATCCGTGTCAGTGGAACTTTGGCAGCAGTGCGTGGAGCTTCTGCGCGATGAACTGCCTGCCCAGCAATTCAACACCTGGATCCGTCCGCTACAGGTCGAAGCCGAAGGCGACGAGTTGCGTGTCTATGCGCCCAACCGATTCGTTCTCGATTGGGTCAATGAAAAATACCTGGGTCGCCTGCTGGAGCTGTTAGGTGAGCGGGGCAATGGCATGGCGCCTGCGCTTTCCTTATTAATAGGCAGCCGGCGCAGCTCGGCACCCCGTGCAGCGCCAACCGCGCCTGTAAGCGCGGCGGTCGCGGCCTCCCAGATCCAGGCCGCCCAGGCCCCGGCTCACAGCGAGCCGGTTGCCGCGCCCGTGATAGCGCCTGCCAACTCAAGCGAGATCGAGCAGGCGCCTTCTCGCGACAGTTTCGACGCCATGGGTGAATCCGCGCCGGTAGCGCCGACCAGCAGCAGGACTGAGCAGCGTAGCGTCCAAGTGGAAGGTGCGCTCAAGCACACCAGCTACCTGAACCGTACCTTTACCTTCGACACCTTTGTCGAAGGTAAGTCGAACCAGTTGGCCAGGGCTGCTGCCTGGCAGGTCGCCGACAACCCGAAGCATGGCTACAACCCACTGTTCCTTTATGGTGGCGTGGGCCTGGGTAAGACTCACTTGATGCACGCTGTGGGTAACCACCTTCTGAAGAAGAACCCTAATGCCAAGGTGGTGTACCTGCATTCGGAACGCTTTGTCGCCGATATGGTCAAGGCCCTGCAGCTGAACGCGATCAACGAGTTCAAGCGTTTCTACCGCTCGGTGGACGCCTTGCTGATCGACGATATTCAGTTCTTTGCCCGCAAGGAGCGTTCGCAGGAGGAGTTTTTCCACACCTTCAACGCCCTGCTCGAGGGTGGCCAGCAGGTGATCCTGACCAGCGATCGCTATCCGAAGGAAATCGAAGGGCTCGAAGAGCGCTTGAAGTCGCGCTTTGGCTGGGGCTTGACGGTTGCCGTCGAACCGCCCGAACTCGAGACGCGCGTGGCGATCTTGATGAAAAAGGCCGACCAGGCCAAAGTCGACTTGCCGCACGACGCCGCATTCTTCATCGCCCAGCGTATTCGCTCCAACGTGCGTGAACTGGAAGGCGCCTTGAAGCGTGTCATTGCGCACTCGCACTTCATGGGACGCGATATCACCATCGAGCTGATTCGTGAATCGCTCAAGGATCTGCTGGCGCTGCAGGACAAGCTGGTCAGTGTGGATAACATTCAGCGCACCGTGGCCGAGTACTACAAGATCAAGATCTCCGATCTGCTGTCCAAGCGCCGCTCGCGCTCGGTAGCCCGACCACGTCAGGTTGCCATGGCCTTGTCCAAGGAGCTGACCAACCACAGCCTGCCGGAAATCGGCGATGTGTTTGGCGGTCGTGACCACACGACCGTATTGCACGCTTGCCGCAAGATCAACGAACTCAAGGAATCCGATGCGGATATCCGCGAGGACTACAAGAACCTGCTGCGCACGCTCACGACTTGATGTGTGTCGGCGCAGCTTTTTGAAGGCAAGGGACTAGACCATGCATTTCACCATTCAACGCGAAGCCCTGTTGAAACCCCTGCAACTGGTCGCAGGCGTCGTCGAGCGCCGTCAGACCTTGCCGGTACTGTCCAATGTGCTGTTGGTCGTCCAAGGCCAGCAACTCTCGCTGACCGGTACCGACCTGGAAGTCGAGCTGGTGGGCCGCGTACAGCTCGAAGAGCCTGCCGAGCCAGGCGAGATCACCGTCCCGGCGCGCAAGCTGATGGACATCTGCAAAAGCCTGCCCAGTGATGTGCTGATCGACATCAAGCTCGATGAGCAAAAGCTGGTGGTCAAGGCCGGTCGCAGCCGCTTTACCCTGTCGACGCTGCCGGCCAATGACTTCCCTACCGTGGAGGAAGGCCCGGGCTCGCTGACCTGCAACCTGGAGCAGAGCAAGCTGCGCCGCCTGATCGAACGCACCAGCTTCGCCATGGCCCAGCAAGACGTACGCTACTACCTCAACGGCATGCTGTTGGAAGTGTCCACCGACACCCTGCGCGCTGTCGCCACGGACGGTCACCGTCTGGCCATGTGCTCCATGCAGGCTTCCATCGGCCAGGCTGACCGTCATCAGGTGATCGTGCCGCGCAAAGGTATTCTCGAGCTGGCGCGCCTGCTGACCGATCCTGAAGGCATGGTAAGCATCGTTCTGGGCCAGCACCACATCCGTGCGACCACGGGCGAGTTCACCTTCACCTCCAAGCTGGTGGACGGCAAGTTCCCTGACTACGAGCGAGTGCTGCCCAAGGGTGGCGACAAGCTGGTCGTCGGTGACCGTCAGGCCCTGCGTGAAGCGTTCAGCCGTACTGCCATTCTTTCCAACGAAAAGTACCGTGGTATCCGCCTGCAGCTGGCTGCCAGTCAGCTGAAGATCCAGGCGAACAACCCCGAGCAGGAAGAGGCGGAAGAAGAAATCAGCGTCGACTACAACGGCGGTTCTCTGGAAATCGGTTTCAACGTCAGCTACCTGCTGGACGTACTGGGTGTCATGACCACTGAGCAGGTTCGCCTGATCCTGTCTGATTCCAACAGCAGCGCCCTGCTTCAGGAAGCCGGCAATGACGATTCCGCCTACGTTGTCATGCCGATGCGTCTGTAACTCATAGCAGGCGTCCATGTCCCTTCGACGTGTATCTGTCACCGCGGTGCGCAACCTGCACCCGGTGACCTTCTCCCCCTCCCCCCGCATCAACATCCTGTACGGCGCTAATGGCAGCGGCAAAACCAGCGTGCTGGAAGCCGTGCACCTGTTGGGGCTTGCGCGTTCCTTCCGCAGCACCCGCTTGAATCCTGTCATCCAATACGAGCAGGCAAACTGTACGGTGTTTGGCCAGGTTGAAATGGCCAATGGCGGTGTCAGTAACCTAGGGATTTCCCGTGAGCGCCAAGGCGATTTCACTATTCGGATTGATGGGCAGAACGTACGCAGTGCCGCACAGCTTGCCGAGATCCTCCCCCTGCAGCTGATAAACCCCGACAGTTTCCGGCTGTTGGAAGGTGCGCCGAAGATCAGAAGGCAATTCCTCGACTGGGGTGTGTTCCACGTGGAACCCCGCTTCATGGCTACCTGGCAGCGCCTGCAGAAGGCGCTACGGCAGCGGAACTCATGGTTGCGGCATGGTACACTTGACGCTGTTTCGCAAGCCGCCTGGGACCGGGAGTTGTGCCTGGCGAGCGCGGAGATAGATGAATACCGTCGCAATTATATCAAGGCGTTGAAGCCCGTTTTCGAGCGAACCCTGAGCGAGCTGGTCGAGCTGGATGGTTTGACGCTGAGCTACTACCGCGGTTGGGATAAAGACCGTGAGCTCAGCGAAGTGCTTGCGGGTTCCTTGATACGCGACCAGCAGATGGGGCACACCCAAGCTGGCCCGCAGCGTGCTGATTTGCGCCTCAGGCTAGGCGCTCACAATGCCGCTGACATCCTTTCGCGTGGCCAGCAGAAGCTTGTGGTATGTGCGCTGCGTATTGCCCAAGGGCACCTAGTGAGCCAGGTTCGCCGCGGTCAGTGTATTTATCTTGTAGACGACCTGCCCTCCGAACTGGATGAGCAGCATCGCCGCGCGCTGTGCCGCTTGTTGGAAGAATTACACTGCCAGGTTTTTATTACCTGTGTAGATCACGAATTACTGAGGGAGTGCTGGCAGACGGAAACGCCAGTTGCTTTGTTCCACGTGGAACAAGGCCGTATCACCCAGACCCACGACCATCGGGAGTGAAGGCATGAGCGAAAATCAAACGTACGACTCTTCTAGCATCAAGGTGCTGAAAGGGCTGGATGCCGTGCGCAAGCGCCCCGGCATGTACATTGGCGACACCGATGATGGTAGCGGCCTGCACCACATGGTGTTCGAGGTGGTCGACAACTCGATCGACGAAGCCCTCGCCGGTCACTGCGATGACATCACCGTAATCATTCACCCGGACGAGTCCATCAGCGTTCGCGACAACGGTCGCGGCATTCCGGTTGATGTGCACAAGGAAGAAGGCGTTTCCGCGGCCGAGGTCATCATGACCGTGCTGCACGCTGGCGGTAAGTTCGACGATAACTCCTATAAGGTTTCTGGCGGTCTGCACGGTGTTGGTGTATCCGTGGTGAACGCACTGTCCGAGCAGCTGGTGTTGACTGTGCGACGCAGCGGCAAGATCTGGGAGCAGACTTACGTTCACGGTGTGCCACAAGCGCCAATGGCGATCGTAGGCGAAAGCGAAACCACCGGTACCCACATCCACTTCAAGCCTTCGGCTGAAACCTTCAAGAACATCCACTTCAGCTGGGACATCCTCGCCAAGCGCATTCGCGAGCTGTCCTTCCTGAACTCCGGCGTCGGTATCCTGCTGAAGGACGAGCGCAGCGGCAAAGAGGAGTTCTTCAAGTACGAAGGTGGCCTGCGCGCTTTCGTCGAATACCTGAACACCAACAAGACCCCGGTTAATACCCAAGTATTCCATTTCAACATCCAGCGCGAAGATGGCATTGGCGTTGAGATCGCCCTGCAGTGGAACGACAGCTTCAACGAGAACCTGTTGTGCTTCACCAATAACATTCCCCAGCGTGATGGCGGTACCCACCTGGTAGGTTTCCGTTCGGCGCTGACGCGCAACCTGAACAACTACATCGAACAGGAAGGCCTGGCTAAGAAGAACAAGGTTTCGACCACCGGTGACGATGCCCGTGAAGGTCTGACCGCGATCATCTCGGTGAAGGTGCCTGATCCAAAGTTCAGCTCGCAGACCAAGGACAAGCTGGTTTCATCCGAAGTCAAAACCGCGGTCGAGCAGGAGATGGGCAAGTACTTCTCCGACTTCTTGCTGGAAAACCCTGGCGAAGCCAAAGCCGTCGTCGGCAAGATGATCGATGCTGCACGTGCCCGTGAGGCAGCGCGCAAGGCTCGTGAGATGACACGGCGCAAAGGCGCGCTGGATATCGCCGGTCTGCCAGGCAAGCTTGCCGACTGCCAGGAGAAGGACCCTGCCCTCTCCGAACTCTACCTGGTGGAGGGTGACTCCGCAGGTGGTTCGGCCAAGCAAGGCCGTAACCGCAAGACCCAGGCGATCCTGCCGCTCAAGGGCAAGATCCTCAACGTCGAGAAAGCTCGGTTCGACAAGATGATCTCGTCCCAGGAAGTGGGCACGCTGATCACTGCATTGGGCTGCGGTATCGGTCGCGAAGAGTACAACATCGACAAGTTGCGCTATCACAACATCATCATCATGACCGATGCTGACGTCGATGGATCGCACATCC
>JAEWGL010000096.1 GCA_023388335.1 Pseudomonadota bacterium
GCGTATTCCACAGCACCGCGCACCGCACGCTGCTGGTCGAGTCGGTCGCCGAAGGCGCTGGCGTATTGGCGCTGTCGCCTCGGGCCAACCGCATCGTCATCGAAGAAGGTGGCAAGCTGCTGCCACTGAGCCTGGACAACCCGCACCCTGAAGTTTCTTTCAGCGCATTGTGGGGCAAGGTCTGGTACGAGAATTACGACGAGCCCAAGTACGTCTGGCAGTCAACCGCCTCCAACACCGATTTCGAACCCAAGCTGAGCCTGTCGCCGCTGACCTTCGGTACCCTGAAGGCCGCGTTCTACGCGATGATCCTCGCCGCGCCCCTGGCCATTGCCGCCGCTATCTACACCGCCTACTTCATGGCCCCCGGCATGCGCCGCAAGGTCAAGCCGGTGATCGAGCTGATGGAAGCGATGCCGACGGTGATCCTCGGCTTCTTCGCCGGCTTGTTCCTGGCGCCGTACCTGGAAGGCCACCTGCCTGGCGTGTTCAGCCTGTTCATGCTGATGCCGATCGGCATCCTGCTGGCTGGCTTCACCTGGAGCCGTCTGCCCGAGTCGATCCGCCTGCGCGTGCCGGATGGCTGGGAAGCCGCGATCCTGATCCCGGTGATCCTGTTCACCGGCTGGTTCGCGCTGTACATGAGCCCCTTCCTGGAAACCTGGTTCTTCGGCGGTGACATGCGCCTGTGGATCACCAACGACCTGGGCATTACCTACGACCAGCGCAATGCCCTGGTGGTCGGTATCGCCATGGGCTTCGCGGTGATCCCAAACATCTACTCGATCGCCGAAGACGCCGTGTTCAGCGTGCCGCGCAGCCTTACCCTGGGCTCCCTGGCCTTGGGCGCCACGCCCTGGCAGACCCTGACCCGCGTGGTGATCCTGACCGCAAGCCCAGGAATCTTCTCGGCGCTGATGATCGGCATAGGCCGTGCGGTCGGTGAAACCATGATCGTGCTGATGGCCACCGGCAACACCCCAGTCATGGAGCTGAACCTGTTCGAAGGCATGCGTACCCTGGCCGCCAACGTGGCGGTGGAGATGCCTGAATCGGAAGTTGGCGGCAGTCACTACCGCGTGCTGTTCCTCGCCGCACTGGTGCTGCTGATGTTCACCTTCGTGATGAACACCCTGGCCGAGCTGATTCGCCAGCGTCTGCGCAAGAAATACTCGTCGCTTTGATAGAAAGGTAGAGATCCGTGAAAAAGGATTCCCTCAAAGGCTGGTTCAAGAGCGGCGCCCCCGGCGTCTGGATCAGTGGTGGCGCGGTCGCCATCGCCGTGATCATGACCGTGGGTCTGCTCGCCGTGATCGCCGTCCGCGGCCTGGGCCACTTCTGGCCGGCCGACCTCATCCAGGCCACCTACAAGGTGCCAGGCCAGGCCGACCACGTGGTCGTCGGTGAAGTGGTGCAGAAGGAACAAGTGCCGCTGGCGCGTCTGAAAGGCGCCGGCCTGCCGGTGCCGGACGACGGGCCGGAGTTCATGACCCGTGAGCTGATCAAGGTGGGCAACCGTGACCTGAACGGCAGCGACTTTATCTGGGTCGTCGGTGATTGGCTGGTGGATCAGAAGACCCCAGCCGAGCTGATCGCCCTGGAGCGTCGCGAGTGGGGCAACTTCTATGGCTACCTGGTCAGCGTCAAGGAGCAGGGCCGCGTGGTGGCCGAGGGCGAAGCCGCCTGGGTCGAACTGCAGGCGCGACTCAAGCGCGCCAGCAAGCTGGCCGGTGAACTGCAGACCCTGGAAAAGAAAGACATCGGTGCCATCAACCACGGCCTTGAGCGCCTGCGCCTGCAGGCCCGCAAGCTGGAACTGGGCGGCAAGCTGGACGCCACCGCCCAGGCGGACAGCGAAGCCGAGCGCGCCGAGCTGAACAACCGCTACAAGGCCATCGAGGCACGCCTGGGCAGCCTGCACGCCGACTTCAGCCGCGACAGCCTGGTGGCCCGGGACGGCAATGGCCGCGAAGTCGAGATCAACCTCGACAAGGTGGTCCACGCCTACCAGCCAAACGCCATGGGCGGCGTGACCAAACTGGGCACCTACTTTGCCAAGGTCTGGGAGTTTCTCAGCGACGACCCGCGTGAAGCCAACACCGAGGGCGGTATCTTCCCGGCCATCTTCGGTACCGTGATGATGACCCTGATCATGGCCGTTATCGTCACCCCGTTCGGCGTACTGGCCGCGGTCTATCTGCGCGAATACGCCCGCCAGGGGCCAGTGACGCGGCTGATCCGCATCGCGGTGAACAACCTGGCCGGCGTCCCGGCGATCGTCTACGGGGTGTTCGGCCTGGGCTTCTTCGTCTATGTGCTCGGTGGCTCGCTGGACCGCCTGTTCTTCCCCGAAGCCTTGCCGGCGCCGACCCTCGGCACCCCGGGCCTGCTGTGGGCTTCGCTGACCCTGGCGCTGCTGGCGGTGCCGGTGGTGATCGTCGCCACCGAGGAAGGCCTGGCGCGGATTCCGCGGACCGTGCGCGAAGGCTCCCTGGCCCTTGGCGCGACCAAGGCAGAGACGTTGTGGAAGATTGTCCTGCCGATGGCCAGCCCGGCGATGATGACCGGCATGATCCTCGCCGTGGCCCGCGCCGCGGGCGAAGTAGCGCCGTTGATGCTGGTGGGTGTGGTCAAGCTGGCGCCGTCGCTGCCGGTGGACGGCAACTACCCGTACCTGCACCTTGACCAGAAGATCATGCACCTGGGCTTCCACATCTACGACGTCGGCTTCCAGAGCCCCAACGTCGAGGCCGCGCGGCCGCTGGTATACGCCACCGCGCTGCTGCTGGTGATGGTGATCGCCTCGCTCAACCTTTCCGCCGTCTGGATCCGTAACCACCTGCGCGAGAAGTACAAGGCGCTGGACAGCTGATCCACGAGCTATAAGCCACAAGCGGCAAGCTACACGCCGCTTTGCCCTAACGTGCAGCGTGCAGCGTGAAGCTTGCAGCTACAACGGAGTGAGACCATGCAACACGAAACCCATGCTCATGGCATCGACATGTCGGCCCTGGGCCGCGACAAGCAAAGCCTGCGTCTGGCCGACGAGACCGTGGCCATCGAAGTGCCCGGCCTGAGCCTGTACTACGGCGACAAGCAGGCGCTGTTCGACGTCAGCCTGAACATCCCCAAGCAGCGCGTGACTGCCTTCATCGGCCCGTCCGGCTGCGGCAAGTCGACCCTGCTGCGGACCTTCAACCGCATGAACGACCTGGTCGACGGTTGCCGTGTCGACGGCGCGATCAACCTGTACGGCAGCAATATCTACCGCAAGGGCGAAGACGTGGCCGAGCTGCGTCGCCGGGTCGGCATGGTGTTCCAGAAGCCCAACCCGTTCCCAAAGACCATCTACGAGAACGTGGTCTACGGCCTGCGCATCCAGGGCATCAACAAGAAGCGCGTGCTCGACGAGGCTGTCGAATGGGCGCTCAAGGGTGCTGCGCTGTGGGACGAGGTCAAGGACCGCCTGCATGACTCGGCGCTCGGCCTGTCCGGTGGCCAGCAGCAGCGTCTGGTGATCGCCCGTACCATCGCCGTGGAGCCCGAAGTGCTGCTGCTCGACGAGCCGTGCTCGGCATTGGACCCGATCTCGACCCTGAAGGTCGAAGAGCTGATCTATGAATTGAAATCCAAGTACACCATCGTCATCGTGACCCACAACATGCAGCAGGCGGCGCGTGTGTCGGACTACACCGCCTTCATGTACATGGGCAAACTGGTGGAATACGGCGACACCGACACGCTGTTCACCAACCCGGCGAAAAAGCAGACCGAAGACTACATCACCGGCCGGTATGGCTAGAAGCAGCTGCAAGCTGCAAGCTGCAAGAATGGCGGCGAGCACGAACTCAAGGCACGACACGGACAAACTTGAAGCTTGAAGCTTGCAACTTGAAGCTTCTTCGCGGAGCGAAAGCATGATTAACAAAGACAGCCTCACCCATCACATCTCCCAGCAGTTCAACGCTGAGCTCGAGGACGTGCGCAGCCACCTGCTGGCGATGGGTGGCCTGGTCGAGAAGCAGGTCAACGACGCGGTCACCGCGCTGATCGAAGCCGACTCGGGCCTGGCCCAACAGGTGCGCGAGGTCGATGAGCAGATCAACCAGATGGAACGCAATATCGACGAGGAGTGCGTGCGCATCCTCGCCCGTCGCCAGCCGGCGGCATCCGACCTGCGCCTGATCATCAGCATCTCCAAGTCGGTGATCGACCTGGAGCGCATCGGTGACGAATCGACCAAGATCGCCCGGCGCGCCATCCAGTTGTGCGAGGAAGGCGAGTCACCCCGCGGCTACGTCGAGGTCCGGCATATCGGCGACCAGGTGCGCAACATGGTCCGTGACGCCCTGGACGCCTTTGCCCGCTTCGACGCCGACCTGGCGCTGTCCGTGGCGCAGTACGACAAGACCATCGACCGCGAGTACAAGACGGCCTTGCGCGAGTTGGTGACCTACATGATGGAAGACCCGCGTTCGATTTCGCGGGTGCTGAGCGTGATCTGGGCGCTGCGCTCGCTGGAGCGGATCGGTGACCACGCTCGCAACATCTCGGAGCTGGTGATCTACCTGGTACGTGGCACCGACGTGCGCCACATGGGCCTGAAGCGGATGAAGGCCGAGGTCGAGGGCAACCGTGGCGATGATGCTCAAAGCGCTAATGTTTCGGCGGCATCGGACGATAAATAAGCTGTCCCTCTGCACGAACGCCCGGCTCAGGCCGGGCGTTTTCGTTTGTGCGCGAGCAGGCAGCGAGCAGCCGCGAACGCGATGATGAATCCCGGCGTGGGCAGTTTTCGGCAAATGGCCAGTAGTCGGCGGTATGCTAGTCGGGATTGATTAGGAGTGGCGATGAGTAAAGTCAATGTGCTGGTTGTGGATGATGCGCCCTTCATCCGTGACCTGGTGAAGAAGTGCCTGCGTAACGCCTTCCCTGGCGTTTTTCTCGAAGACGCCATCAACGGCCGCAAGGCACAGGCTATGCTGAGCCGGGAGCGTTTCGACCTGGTGCTGTGCGACTGGGAAATGCCGGAAATGTCTGGTCTCGAGCTGCTGACCTGGTGCCGTGAACAGCCTGGGATGAAGACCTTGCAGTTCATCATGGTGACCAGCCGTGGCGACAAGGAGAACGTGGTGCAGGCCATCCAGGCCGGTGTTTCGGACTTCGTCGGCAAACCCTTCACCAATGAGCAGCTGCTGACCAAGGTGAAAAAGGCCTTGGCCCGTGTCGGCAAGCTCGACGTCCTGATTGGCAATGGCCGTGCGCGCCTCAACCCGGCGTTCGCCAACGATTCGCTCAACGCCCTCACCGGCGGCCGCGCAGAGACCGTCAAGGCCGCCCCGGCCACTACGGCCCCGGCCGCTCGGCCGCCGGCCAGCAGTGTTGCCCCCGTCGGTCGTGGCCAGGGTCAGCTGCGCCTGGCCAGCGGCGCCCAGCCCTGTGTGATCAAGGCGCTGAGCCTCAAGGAAGCGCTGCTGGTGGTCCGCCGCGGTGAGGTGTTGCCCCAGGTTCTGGAAGGGGCCGTGCTGGACCTGGAGCAGGGCGAGCAGGCCGAGACCGCGCGCCTCAATGGCTACCTGCATGCCATCGCGGCCCTGGAGCCCAAGGCGGACAGTGACTGGCTGCAGCTGACCTTCAAGTTCGTCGACCAGGACGCGGAGAAGCTCGACTACCTGTCGCGCCTGATCGCCCGGGGTAAGGCGCAGAAGCATTTCATTCCCGGAGCGTGAGCGAGCGGCCTAGGACTGCCCAGCGGTCCTGTACCTCAGCGCTGTGTTCACCCGACCAACTGCCATTCCCGCCAGAGCCCCCGCTGCTAGTCTTCGACAGATCATAACTGTCACAATGCCACTACGATGCCTATTCATCTCCCGCTGTTCTGTGCCTTGCTCATGGCCTCGGCGTCGAGTCTGGCGATGACGCTCTACAAGACCACCGATGGCCTGGGTGTGGTTACTTATTCGTACCAACCCACCCCGGGCGCCAGGGCCTTCGTTTTGCGTGAACAGAGGGTCGAGCGCCTGGACGACCAGGTGCGCCTGCAGGCCACCGAGGTCGAGGGGGGCGTGCGTTTCTCGGCACGCAATGACCTGTTTTCGCCGGTCGAGGTGGAGCTGCGGCTTGAGCGCCTGGGCAATGCCCAAGGCGGGACGGGGCCGCGGATCGTCAGGCGGGTGGTGGCGCCGCGCTCCAACCAGATGCTGACGGAGGTGCTGGCGCGCAAAGCCGGCGCGCCGGTCAGCTACAAGAAGACCTTCCGCCATGCCATGGGTGATCCCGCGCAACGCCCGCAGGCGTTCCGCTATCCGCACCCCTGGCGCGGCGGGCCGTTCCGCCTGGCCCAGGGCGCCAATGGCCGCTACAGCCACTTCGGACCGAAGAGCCGCTACGCCATGGACATCGCCATGCCCGAGGGCACCCCGATCATCGCGGCGCGGGGCGGCGTGGTGGTGAAGGTAGAGAACGGCCAGAGCGGGCGCGGTACGCACCCTTCCGGCAATTTCGTGAGGATTCTGCACCCCGACGGCACCATGGGTGTCTACCTGCACCTGATGCGCGGCTCGCTGGTGGTGGGCGAAGGCCAGCGGGTGGACCAGGGCGATCTACTGGCGCATTCCGGTAACACTGGCAACAGCACCGGCCCGCACCTGCACTTCGTGGTGCAGCGCAATGTCGGGCTGGCCCTGGAGTCGATCCCCTACCAGTTCGAGCGGCCGCTGGAGGGGTTGCCAGACTTCACAGCCGGCAATCCCTGAACCCCGTTGCGCGCCTGCCCGCTCAGTCGAGCTTGAGCACCTTCGCCAGGACGATCTTGGGGCCCTTCATCTTCTTGATGATGATGCGCAGGCCTTCGACTTCCAGCGCCTCCTCTTCCTCGGGTACTCGCTTGAGGGTCTCGTAGACCAGGCCTGCGAGGGTTTCCGCCTCGATATGGTCCAGATCCAGGCCGAGCAGGCGCTCGATCTTGAACAACGGCGTATCGCCGCGGACCAACAGTTTGCCGGGCTGGTAGGCGAGGATGCCGCGCTCGGCCTTGCGGTGTTCGTCCTGAATGTCACCGACCAGCACTTCCAGCACGTCTTCCATGGTCAGGTAGCCGATCACCTTGCCATCGGCCTCCTCGACCAGCACGAAGTGCGCGCCGCCCTTGCGGAACTGCTCCAGCAGCTGCGACAGCGGCATATGCCGGGACACGCGCTCGAGCGGCCGGGTGAGCTCGCTGAGGTCGAGCGTCTCGGGGATATGGTCCAGCTCGGCCAGTTCCAGCAGCAAGTCCTTGATGTGCAACAGACCGATGTATTCGCCGCGTTCGTTGTCGAATACCGGGTAGCGGCTGAACTTGTGCCGGCGGAACATCCCGAGGGTTTCCTTGAGTGGCGCGTGGGCATCGAGGCTGACCATGTCTTCGCGGGAGTTGGCCCAGTCGACGACTTCCAGCTCACCCATTTCCACGGCCGAGGCCAGCACGCGCATGCCCTGGTCGCTTGGGTCATGGCCACGGCTGGAGTGCAGGATCAACTTGAGCTCTTCGCGGCTGTAATGGTGCTCATGGTGCGGCCCGGGCTCGCCTTGGCCAGCGATGCGCAGGATGGCGTTGGCGCTGGCGTTGAGCAGGTAGATGGCCGGGTACATGAGCCAATAGAACAGGTACAACGGCACGGCCGTCCACAGCGACAGCAGTTCGGGTTTGCGGATTGCCCACGATTTGGGCGCCAGCTCGCCGACGACGATATGCAAGTAGGAGATCACGAAGAACGCGGTGAAGAAGGACACGGCCTTGATCACCTCGGGCGTATTGACGCCAACGGCCTCCAGCAGCGGCTCCAGCAGGTGGGCGAAGGCCGGCTCGCCGACCCAGCCGAGGCCGAGCGAGGCGAGGGTGATGCCCAGCTGGCAGGCCGAAAGATAGGCATCCAGCTGGTTGTGAACCTTGCGCAGGATGCTGCCTCGCCAGCCATGCTGCTCGGCGATCGACTCGACCCGGGTCGAGCGCAGCTTGACCATGGCGAACTCGGCTGCCACGAAGAATCCATTGAGCAGCACCAGGAACAGTGCAAAGAGAATCATGCCGAAATCGGCAAAAAGAGACGTGAAGCTGATACCAGGGGAAGGGTCCATGATGGGGTTTTACGGGGTCCGTCTTCAGGGAATAGGAAAAAAGCGGTGCCAGTATGGGCTGGCACAGGAGAGCCAATGTAGCGGCTGACGCCGCAATTGCAAAGGGCTGTGGCTCAGGAGCTCGCGCGGGGTGCGATTTGCGTCGGGGCGAAATGGCAGGTGAAGGTGCTGCCGTGGCCCGGTACGCTGCTGATCTCCAGGCGCGCGCGGTGGCGCAACAGTACATGCTTGACGATGGCAAGGCCCAGGCCGGTGCCGCCGGTGTTGGAGGCGCGGCTGGAGTCGACCCGATAGAAACGCTCGGTCAGGCGCGGCAGGTGCTTGGGGTCGATGCCGATGCCCGAGTCCTGCACGCTCAAGTGCGCGCCCTGGTCGTCGGACCACCAGCGGATGCGGATCTGGCCTTCATCCTGGGTGTACTTGACGGCATTGAACACCAGGTTGGAGAACGCGCTGCGCAGTTCCGCCTCGCTGCCCTTCAGCCGCACACCCGGCTCGGCATCCAGGGTGATGCGCTGGTTGCGTTGACCGGAGAGGGCCTGGGCATCGCTTTTCACCGACTGCAGCAAGGTTTCGACGACCACCGGCTGGTTGTCCGAGGGGTAGTCGGTGGCTTCGAGCTTGGCCAGCAACAGCAGGTCGTTGAGCAGGGTCTGCATGCGCTCGCCTTGTTGCTGCATCTGTTGCAGGGCCCGGGTCCAACGTGGGTTGACCGCTTCGACGTTGTCCAGCAGGGTCTCCACGTAGCCGGTGATCACCGTCAGCGGCGTGCGCAGCTCGTGGGAGACGTTGGCGATGAAGTCCTTGCGCATCTGTTCGAGCTGGTGGATACGGGTCACGTCGCGCACCAGCATCAGGTGCTCGTTGTTGCCATAGCGGGTGATGTGCAGCTGCACCCGCAGACGGTCATTGATCGGCGAGGGGATTTCCAGCGGCTCGAGGTGGTTTTCCTGCTCGAAATACTCTTTGAAACGTGGGTGGCGAACCAGGTTGGTCACCGGCTGGCCCCCATCCTGAGGGGTCTTGAGGCCAAGCAGGGTCTCCGCGGCGCGGTTCCACCACTCCAGATTGCCCTGGCTGTCGAGCATGATCACCGCATCGCGCAGGGCCGCGGTGGATTCCTGCACCCGGTCGATCACGGCCTGCAGGCGCCCGCGCACGCGCTGATCGCGGCGTTGCAGGTGATAGATGCTGTCGAACACTTCGCCCCACAAGCCGTAGCCGTCGGGCGGAGCCTGGTCGGGTTGGTGATGGCGTAGCCAGTCGTGCAGGCGTAGCAGTTGTTTGAGGGTCCATCCCAGGTAGACCGCCAGGCCCACAGCCAGGCTCCAGCCATAAAAGCCTGTGACCAGTCCGGCCAGCAGGCAGACGCTGACCAGCAGGAGCAGGTGACGAATCAGGGTCGCGTGCCAGTTCTGGTTCAATTTACGGTCCTTCGCATCAGCCCCAAGACTTCTCAGCTGCAAGCTGCAAGCTGCAAGCTGCAAGCTTCAAGTTTGAAGCGGATCGGTGGTGTTACGGGTTCTTGCTTACAAGCCGGACACTGTAGAGGCGGAGCATGCTATCGGCTTTTTCTTGCAGTTTGCAGCTTGCCGCTCAACCAGCCTCAGCCCTTGGTGGAAAAGCGGTAGCCGGTGCCCCGCACGGTTTGTACCAGATTTTCGTACGCTTCACCCAGCGCCTTGCGCAGGCGACGGATATGCACGTCCACGGTGCGCTCCTCGAC
>JAEWGL010000131.1 GCA_023388335.1 Pseudomonadota bacterium
CCCGGCGGAAATCGTGGGGCATGATCTTGATGCCGACCTGGGCGCCGCGCTGGCGGGCGATGTAATAGATGGCGTGCTTGGTGATGCGCGCCCGGGTGATATGGTTGCCGCGGCGGATACGATTGAACAGGAACTCGTCATCGGCCTCGCCGGCAGGCAACTGCTCACGCCGAAATGCCAGCCAGGCCTCGAGCTTTTCGAAGGCCCAGGCCGGTGCATACTTGATCAGCTGACGATTGCCCTTGCCAACGACCTGCAGGCTGCGCTCCTGGAAATCCACCTGCCCCAGGGTCAGGTTGACCGACTCGGATTTACGCATACCGGTGCCGTACAACAGTGCAATGATCGCCGCATCCCGCAAGCCTTGGGGCCTGGGATCGGCGGCGCAGACCTCCATCAGCTCGCGGATCAGGCTGCGCCGCAGGTTGCGTCCCGGCGGCAGGCGGCTGCCACCGGCCGGTTTTACCGTGCGGATCTTGAGCAACTGATCGTGGCTGATCAGGCTCAAGCGCCAGGCCTCGTTCATCACGCCGCGTATGGCGTTCACATACAGCGAAGAGGTGTTTGGTGCATAGCCGTCGCTGCGCAGCGCCGCGACCAGGGACGTGACGTGCCCAGGCTCGAGCAGGTGCCAAGGAACCTCGGCGATATCGCAATCGTCGAAGCCCAGGCGATCGGCGGCATCCTGGAGGATATAGCGCATGGTCAACTGGCTGGAAGGCGCCAACCGCGCCATGTACTGCAGCAAAGGGTTTTGCAGTGAATCGGACACAAGGTGAATCCTGTAACGCGTAGCGAGGGTCAGGAGGATAACGGGCTCAGCCCATCATGACTTGGAACACAGCAGGTCAAGCTCACCTGCATCATGGCCCTCACCTGGATCGACCAGGATCTGCCGACGGCATGATGCCCGATGGTACCGCATCCAGAGCCTCCCGTTCGATCAAAGGTCGAGTGGGACCGATAGGCTACAGTTATCGGCAGCGTTTTCTAGCAAAGAGGCAGCATGGCATTCCATCGCCTGACCCGTTCCCATCCCCGCCTGAGCATCGCCACCCTCCTCGGCCTGCTGGGTGGCCTGTTGATCCCCGCCGACAACCTGATCCAGCGCATTCTCCTGGGCTGGAACATTGGCGTCTGGCTATACCTGGTACTGGTGCTTTGGCTGACGTGGCGGGCAACGCCGGACAAGGTGCGTCGGGTAGCCGGCATCGAGGACGAAAACGCCGGCATGGTGCTGTTCACCGTTAGCGTCGCGGCCATCGCCAGCCTCGCGGCGGTAACCCTGGAACTGGCCGCCAGCCGTGGCCTGGAAGGCGCTGCCCGGGCCCTGCACTATGGCTTTACCGGACTGACGGTGGCCGGCTCATGGCTGCTGATCGGCACCATCTTCAGCTTGCACTACGCCCGCCTGTTCTACCTGACCGACCAGCACGAACCACCGCTGCGCTTCGCTGATGCCGAGCGCCACCCCGACTATTGGGACTTCCACTATTTTGCCTTCACCCTCAACGTGGCCGTGCAGACTTCGGATGTCGGCGTGGCCGGGCGTTCATTGCGGCGGGTGGTGCTGGCCCATTCGCTGGTCAGCTTCGTGTTCAACACCGCCATCCTGGGTTTCACCATCAACATCGCTGCAGGGCTGCTCGGCTAGGCCCTGGCGCCGTGCCGTTGGTCTGAAAACTCGACTGTTGCACCCCAACCGGCTTCCCTGCAACGGCGGCAAGACAGCCCGGCAAACGTTTGCTGCCGATCAGTGTCTTCGCCAAGCACCGACGGTTCTGTGATCTGCATCATGCATTGGTACATCTGTCATATTTTCTGGGTGAAACTGATGGGACAAGTGCTATGGTTAAAGTTCCCGCCAGGCCAGTGACGGCCCGACAGACCGGCGCACGCTGCAGGATCAAGGAGGCTGGCATGAACAAAATGACGTTTCCAAACGCCTGCCAGGTGATGCGCTGGCACTTCCACCCACTCGGCTTCGAAGCCACCATGGACGCCCCGCGCAGCATGGTCGCCCGGCTGTTCGACCGTGCCACTGGGGAAACCCTGCTGGCCATTGCTGGCATCCCGTGCGCCCCCATCATGGCCGCCGCCGATGTCGAGCGCATCATCGAAGCCGTCGAGGACGAACTGGAAGCCTTTGTGCCGTTCTGCACCCTGCGTGCGGCAGGCTAGCCGGTAAGCTTGGCTGTCGGAAGCTGTGGGAATACCCCACGGAATGACAGGCGTCAGGTCGCCGCTGCCAGCTCACGACCTATTTCCAGCCCCCCATGAACCGCTCGGCCGGCACCGGATGGCCGAGCAGTTCATGATTGGCCAGGACGGCATGCCGCCCTTTCACTCAGCCTCGGCAAATGCCCCCTGCGTGTCCCAGCCGCCACCCAGCGCGGCGATCAGTTGCACACTGGCCACCAGTCGCCCTTCCAGCAGGTTGAGGGCGCTGCGCTCGTTGCTCAGGGCGGTGGTCTGCACGTTGACAACGTCCAGATAGCCGATCAATCCGGCCTTGTACTGGTTTTCGGTCAGGCGCAGGGATTGGCGGGCAGCGTCCAGGGCTTCGTCCCGCACCACGGCTTCATCGGCGTAGACCTTTAGCTGGACCAGGTAGTCTTCCACTTCCCTGAAGCCGTCCAATACGGTCTGGCGATACTGGGCCACGGTCTGGTCGTAGACGGCGACGGTACGGTCGACTTCGGCGCTGCGCCGGCCACCGTCGAATAGGGTCAGGGCGAGTTGGGGACCGACCGACCAGAAGCGGTTGGGCAGGCTGATCCAGTCGGCGAAGGTGCTGCTGCTGTAGCCGCCGCTCATGCTCAGGCTGAGGTCTGGGAAGTACGCGGCGCGGGCCACGCCAATGCCAGCGTTGGCGGCCATGACCTGACGCTCGGCAGACGCGATGTCTGGACGGCGTTCGAGCAATTGCGAGGGCAAGGCCAGGGGAATCTGTGGCAAGGCCGGGATGCTCTGGCGGGTCGCCACGGCGAACTCGGCCGGGGCCTTGCCCAGCAACACGGCGATGGCGTTCTCGAACTGCGCGCGCTGCCAGGCCAGGTCGATCAGGTCGGCCTGGGTGCTTTTTAGCTGGGTCAGCGCCTGGGCGACCGCGTCACGGCCGGATACACCGGCGCGGTACTGGTTCTGAGTCATCTTCAGCGAGCGTTCATAGGCCGCGACCGTGGCCTCAAGCAGACGCTTGTGCTCGTCGATGACGCGCAATTGCAGGTAGTTCTGCACCAGTTCCGACTGCAGGCTCAAGCGGATCGCCGCAAGGTCCGCCAGGCTGGCCTCGGCGCTGGCGCGGTTGGCGGCCAGGCCTTCACGCAGCTTGCCCCAGAGATCGAGCTCCCAGCTCACGCCGAGCTGAGCGGTATAGGTGTCACGGATACCGCTGCTGTTGTTGCTCAAGCTCGAACTGCTGCTGCCAGTGCCTTGAGCCGAGCGGGTCTTGCCGGCCGTCAGGTCGAGGCTGGGAAACAGCGTGCCACGGCTGCTGCGCACCAAGGCCTGGGCCTGGCGGTATTGGGCCTCGTACTGGGCGACGGTCTGGTTGTTGCTGTTAAGTTCATCGACCAGAGCGTTCAGCCCGGCGTCGCCATACAGCTCCCACCAGGCGCCACGCGCCAGGGCATCGGAGGGGTTGGCCTGGGTCCAACCTTCGGCCTGCTTGAACTGCGCAGGGCTGCTCAGCTCGGGACGGTGGTAATCCGGGCTCAGGGTACAGGCACTGAGCATCACCAGACACAGGCCGGCACAGGCCAGGCGCGAGCCGCGCCCGCGGGACAGACGCTGCAGGGCGCGGTGAAGTGGGTTCTGGGCAAAGGTCATAGCGGGGTTTCCAGGGCAGCATCGGTGCGCACACCGCGCCAATGGTTGAAACGGTGGCGCAGACGGTCCAGGTACAGATAGACCACCGGCGTGGTGTAGAGGGTCAGGACCTGGCTGAACACCAGGCCTCCGATGATGGTCAGGCCCAAGGGCTTGCGCATTTCGGCGCCTTCGGCGCTGCTGAGCAGCAGCGGCAAGGCACCGAGGATGGCGGCCAGGGTGGTCATCAGGATCGGGCGCAGACGCAGCAGGCAAGCCCGGCGGATCGACTCCTCGGGACTCATGCCTTGGTGACGCTCCAGCTGCAGGGCGAGGTCGATCATCAGGATGGCGTTCTTCTTCACCACGCCAATCAGCAGGAACAGCCCAAGCAAGGAGATCAGGCTGAACTGCCCACCCGTCAGGTACAGGGTCAGCAACGCGCCGACACCGGCCGAGGGCAGGGTCGAAAGAATGGTCAACGGGTGAATGTAGCTCTCGTAGAGCACGCCCAGCACCAGGTACACCAGCACCAAGGCACCGAGGATCATCAAGGGCTGGCCCTCCTGGGTCTTGGCGAAGGCATCGGCGGTGCCACCCAGCTTGGCGATCACCGTTTCCGGCAGGCCCACCAGCGCTACCGCCCGCTCCACCGCGGCCAGGGCCTGGTCGGGGCTGTAGCCTTCGGCGACGTCGAAGGCGATGTCCTCGGAGGCGAACTGTCCTTCATGGCTGACCCGGTCGTTGGCCAGGCTGTTCTGGTAATGGGCGAAGGTCGACAACGGCACCCGCGCGCCATCGGCGGTGATCACTTGCACCTGCTCCAGGGTGCTCGGATCCCAGGCGTATTTCGGATTGATCTCCATCACCACCTGATACTGGTTGAGGCTGTCGTAGATGGTCGAGATCTGCCGTTGGCTGTAGGCGTTGTTGAGGACCGAGGTGACCATGTCCATGTCGATGCCCAGGCGTTTTGCCTGGTCGCGGTCGACCACCAGGGTTACCTGCTGGGTGCCTCTGCCTTCTCTGGCGTCGATGGCGGTCAACTGCGGCAGCGCGCGCACGGCCGCCACCACTTTCGGGTACCACTCGCGCAAGGCGGACAGATCGCCGCTTTGCAGGGTGTAGAGGTACTGCGAAGTGGTCTGGTCGCGGCCACCACCGCCCAGTTGCAGGTCTTGGTCGGCCATCAGGAACAGCCGTCCACCGGGCACCTTCGGCAGCTCCTTGCGCAGCCGCTCGATGACCTGCTGGGCGTCGATCTTGCGCTCGCTGATCGGCTTGAGGCGTACCAGCACCATGGCGTTGTTGGTGCCACTGTTGCCCCCGATGAAACCGGCGACGCTCTGCACCGCAGGATCCGCCAGCAAGGCGCGACGATAGACCTCCATCTTCGGTTGCATGACTGTGAAAGACAGGCCGTCATCCCCGCGGATGAAGCCCATCAGCTGGCCGGTGTCCTGCTGCGGCATCAAGGTCTTGGGCACGGCCACGTACAGGCCAACGTTGACCGCGATGGTCACCAGCAGACTGATCAGGGTCAGCCGACGGTGTCGTAGGACCCAACCCAGGGACTGGTCATAGCGCGCGACCATGCGCTGATGGACGCGTTCGCTCCAGCGCTGCAGGCCCGTCTGTGCGGCATGATCCTGAGGCTTGAGCCAGCGCGCGCAAAGCATCGGCGTCAAGGTCAGAGACACGACCAGCGAGACGACGATCGCCGCCGCCAGGGTGATGGAAAACTCCTGGAACAAGGCTTTGACGATGCCACCCATGAACAGGATGGAGACGAACACCGCGACCAGCGACACGTTCATCGACAGCAGGGTGAAGCCCACCTCCCTCGCGCCGATGAGGGCTGCGCGCAGCGGTGGCT
Organism: Pseudomonadota bacterium; assembly: GCA_023388335.1. Lineage (GTDB taxonomy): Bacteria > Pseudomonadota > Gammaproteobacteria > Pseudomonadales > Pseudomonadaceae > Aquipseudomonas. The sequence continues at coordinate 5,687 of JAEWGL010000131.1, forward strand.
CGCCCTGCTCGATATGCCGTGAGATGTTCTCCAGCACCACGATGGCATCGTCCACCACCAGGCCGGTGGCGAGGATCAAGGCCATCAACGACAGGTTGTTCAACGAGAAACCGCACAGGTACATCACCGCGAAGGTGCCCACCAGCGACACCGGCACCGCCAGGCTTGGGATCAGCGAGGCGCGGAAATTGCCCAGGAACAGGTAGACCACCAGAATCACCAGCACCACGGCGATCAGCAGGGTGTGCTCGGCCTCCTGCAGGGTCGC
>JAEWGL010000132.1 GCA_023388335.1 Pseudomonadota bacterium
TAAAGGTTGGTAGTGGTCAGGCGGTCACTGCCTCTATCTACGCACGTAAGAATGATAGCGATGTCGGCTTACGCTTCTTTATCCAATGGATCAATGCGGCTGGGGCGGTCATCAGTTCGCCGAACTCTCCGCTTACGCCGCTAACTATTGCCGGCAGCCGTCTGTCGTTCTCGGCTGTGGCCCCATCTGGTGCCGCCGAGGCGTACGTCTATTTCCGGATTTACGCCATGACCGCCACGTCTACCAACGGTACCGTGGAATTGGCCCGCCCGCAGGCCGAGTACGGCACCAAAGCAACTGGTTGGCGGGATAATGGGCAGGTAAACGCGGCCAGCAACTCGGCCACATCGGCTGCCGTTGATAGCCTGACCTCGACCGTCAGCCAGCAGGGCACCACGCTGAGTAGCGTCGCGGGCCGGACCACAAGTCTCGAGAACAGCCTGACCACCACCAACCAGAACGTCACCGCCGCCCAGCAGGCAGCAGAAGCGGCCAACACGCTGGCGGGCGGGAAGGGCAAGGTGCTGATCCAAAGCGCGGCGCCGGCCGTAGCTGACCGCCTAGCGCAGAACCTGTGGATCGACACGACCAACAACGCCAATACGCCGAAACGCTGGACCGGCAGCGCCTGGACGGCGGTCACCGACAAGGCGGCGACGGATGCGGCCGCCGCGGCGCAGTCCGCTCTGTCGCAGGTGGCCACCAAAGCGGAAGCCTCGGCGGTGCAAGCCCTGTCCAACCGCGTCACGGCGGTGGAAGGTGTGAACACAAGCCAGTCCAGTAGCCTCACCGACCTCAATAACAGCGTTGGCGCGATTCAGAGCAGCCTGGGGGCTTCTGGCCTGGATCCGGCACCTGGCAGTCTGTGGCAGTTCGATAGCACCTCGGAAGGCTGGGCGGTGAACAACGCCACGCTGACTCAGGGAGCTGGCTTCATCAGAATCACCGCCAACAGCGCGGACCCGCAGCTCCAGAATTCGGCAGCCATTTCTATTCCGGGAGCGCTCTACAACCGCGTTCGCCTACGAATTACTCGCCGGGCTGGCGCCGTCACGGACTGGGATGGCCAGCTGTTCTATCAAACGGCTGGCCATGGCTTCTCAGGGAGCTATCGAGCCATAGCAGCAAACCCGAACCTGGCCATAGGTCAGTCGGCAGTAGTCGAATGGGACATGGCCAACCTGACTGCTGGAAGCACGGACTGGATTGACAGCACCATTCTGCGCTTGCGCCTGGACCTTGGCGGCACCAGCGGCGGAGCGTTTGACGTGGACTGGATCGCTGTTGGACGTGTTGCTCCATCGGCGTCCAGCCGGGCTGTCGAGTCGCTAACCTCGACCGTGACCCAGCAGGGTGACAAGCTCATCGCAGAGTCCCAGCGAATCGACGGGCTGCACACGTCGGTAGGCAATGCGAGCGCCGCGATCCAGAACGAGGCCACCGCGCGGACCAATGCCGACAGCGCGCTCAGTCAGCAGATCCAGAACACGCAGTCCTCGCTGGGCAGCACGAATGTCTCGCTGCAGCAGCTCAGCACTGCACATGCGTCGCTGGATGGCAAAGTAAACGGCACCTACACGGTGAAATTGCAAGCTGTGGCGGGGGGGCAGTACGTTGCTGCAGGCTTTGGCCTGGGCCTGGCTAACCAGGGAGGGATGTTCCAAACGACGTTTGCCGTATACGCCGACCGCTTCGCTGTACTCAATGCGGTCGGCGATGGGTTCGTTTCGCCATTCGCGATCCAGGGCGGTCAAGTGTTCATGAATGATGCGTTCATTCGTGACGCGAGCATTACGAACGCGAAAATCGCTGATGCCAGTATTAGCCGAGCCAAGATTGAAGATGCTGCAATCAACGCTGCCAAGATTGGTATTGCTGAAGTTGATACCCTGCGTATTCGCGGCAACGCGGTTACTGTTCCCGTGTCGAGTAGCAACCCATCTCTGGTTTACGGTAAAGGCGAAAACCAGTGGGTTGACTTAATTGCCGTTGGCGTACAGATGGACGAAGCTGGCTATATCTTGGCTCAGTATGGTTGCTATCAAGGATTCGGAGGTGGTACCCGCAAATACCACTTCAGGATGGAGATAAACGGACAGCTGCTTGCACAGGGAGGTGGTGACTGGGCAGATGGTTTCCCTAATCTCCTGGGCTCTATTGGCGTTGGGCCGGGCTACTTTGTAATCACTATTAAGTGGTGGGGCGAGAATAACGGCGTCGGCGTACAGAATCACACACTTTACGCAATGGGAACTAAACGATGAGCATGCTTTGCCTCGCGGCATATAACAGCGAAGGAAGAATTGGGGTCACTGTGTGCGGCCCCGAAGAGACAGCTTTACAAAGTCTTCGATTGAATACGCAAGAACCTTATGTGGAGACGCCTCCGGGCGTCACTACTGATAGGTATTATATTGAGAATAAAGAACTTAAAGAACGTCCTGAAGGTACTGCTCGCCTTGACGGACTTACCCTGAAAGGAGTTCTGGCTGGCTCTAAGGTGACTATCGAAGGAATTGATTACACAGCAGATGGAACGGATATCGATCTGGAGTTTTCCTTGCCGGGCAGCTATATGGTGGTGGTTGAACTTTGGCCCTATAAGAAACAGGAGTTTGTAGTTGAAAATAAAACATAACAGTGATCACGCCAAAGCGAGGGCTGCTGAGTATCCCTCTGTTACAGAACAGCTGGACATGCTCTGGCATGCCATGAACGAGGGTCAGACGCCTAAGGCGGAGCCGTTCTATTCGGCGCTGCAGAAGATAAAACAGCAATACCCGAAAGCTTAAGCCCTGAACCCATGCCCGCCGAGCGCGGGTTATTTTTTGTCTGGAGAAAACCATGCCTTATGTAGTCGTCAATACCGCCAACCAATACGACCCAGCCAACAGCACCCGCTACGCCACCCAGACGGAGGCCGACGCGCGCGCCCGGGAGATCCTGAACCAGTTTCCGACGGCCCAGGTGTACACCGCTCAGGTGCTGAAGGAGTACACCGCCAAGGTCACCGTTACAGCCAAGGATCCCGCCGAGCCTGCGCCGGAGCCGGAAGCCGAGGCTCCCGCCGCCTGACCCGCCTGCTGCACCCATCAAGCCCGCCTAGCGCGGGCTTCTTTTTGTCTGGAGCAAAACTATGCCTCGAATTTCTGCCGCCGATGCTGGTGGCCCGAATGTGCTCGCCTTCCTGGATATGTTGGCCTGGTCCGAGGGCACCTCGACCATCGCTGCCAGCGACGATGGCTACAACGTCCTGGTGGGCGGCAAGCTGTTCGCCGACTACAGCCGGCACCCGCGGGTGTCAGTCCCGCTGCCGCGCTACGGGATCAGCAGCACCGCCGCCGGCCGCTACCAGTTCCTGGCCCGCACCTGGGACGCCATCGTGAAGAACTATGGCTTCAAGGGACGCTTCATCCCAGAGGCCCAGGACCTGGCGGCGATCAAGCTGTTGACCGAGTGCGGCGCGCTGCCGCTGATCAAGACCGGACGTATTCCGGAAGCGATCGCCAAGGCGGCGCCGATCTGGGCCAGCTTACCGGGGGCAGGTTACGGCCAGCGCGAGCACAAACTTGCGGCGCTGCTGGGGATCTATGAGGCAGAGCGCGCCTCTGAGGCCAAGCCGGAGGACAAGCTGCTGGCGATGTTCTGCGCCTGCGGCGGGGAGATGGCGGCGTGAACGGCTGGGTCAAGGCCGCAGCCTTGGTCCTTTTGGTGGCGTCCTACTGGGGCGCCTACCAACATGGCCGGTCGGTAGAGCGTGCGGTTGCCGGCCAGGCGTCAGCACAGCGAGACAGCGGTGATCGCCTAGCCGAGGTAATCGGCGAGCGTGGTGCTCGCCAGGAAGAACAGCGACGCGCCGAGGCGCAGGAGGAGGCGAGAGTCCATGCACAGGAAGAAAGAACCATTGCTGATGCTGGCGCTGCTGACGCCGATGCTGCTGGCCAGCGGCTGCGCAGTGACGCCGCCCAGTTCGCCGCCACCGTCAGTTGCCCCGGCACGGATACCGCCGCTGTCGCCCGAGGCGAGGCAGCCACCCGCGCCGCCATGGTGCTCTCCGAGCTGCTCTCACGGGCTGATGAACGAGCGGGAGAGTTGGCGCAGGCTTATGACCGGGCACGAATAGCCGGTCATCAGTGCGAAGCGTCCTATGACGCACTCGGGCGAAAATAGCCATCTCAGACTTCAGCCTCTCAAGATATTGAGAAATGCCACGTACCCAGCGATAATGGCAAATTAATCTCACAAATTTGCAATGGACTGTACGCGTGGAAAAATTCTACGGAATACAATACTTGAGAGGCATCGCAGCTGGGCTAGTTATCATCTACCATTCCATGGTGATGATTGCTGTAGCACCATACTTCGATAACCCGGTGGGTGATTTTGGCGTAGATATATTCTTTGTCATATCCGGGTTCGTAATGTGGGTAACCACAGAAGGTAAGAATAAAGGTATAAGAGATTTTTGGGTTTCGCGGATATTGAGAGTGGCGCCTTTATACTGGTTGTTCACCTTTGTGCTTGTCGCTGCTGCGCTATTAATGCCAAGCTTGTTTTTCAACTCCCGCGGAGTCGATCCAGTATTCCTGCTTAAGTCACTGTTTTTCATTCCCGCCCAAAACCCAGATGTTGGTGATATCACGCCTGTATACACCATTGGGTGGACCCTCACATATGAGATGTTCTTTTACACGATATTCGGTCTATCCTTAGCGTTGCAAAACCTAAGAATGAGGCTTTTGTTCATAGCTGCAGTTATAGTTACGCTTGCTATCGTTGGGTCTGCTTTGGCTCCAGAAGGTCCATTGGGCAAAACCTACACAAGCCCGATCATCATTGAATTTCTGCTTGGCGTCTTGCTAGGGGTCACCAGGCAGCGCTGGGTAGGTATCGGGTTGTTGCCGACAAGCCTGTTGGTTTGCACTAGTAGTGTGGCGCTAGTATTAGCTGATTTCACCATATTCACTCGGTCTTTAGTATATGGCGTCCCGGCATTTTTCTTAGTCGCAGGATTCATTTCGCTTGAGAAATACATTCGGTCAAATATTAATAGGGTCGCTCTGTTGTTTGGGGAGGCATCGTATTCACTGTATTTGTCGCATCCAATTTCTCAACGAATCTGGTATGTGCTATTTGTAACGACTTTTGGGCAGATATCCAGCCTTGCGATGGCAGTCTGGTACGCGGTAGGCGCCGTGACTGCTGGGCTGCTAGGCGGAATTGTATGCTACCTTCTTGTAGAGAAATATCTGCTGAAGCTGGCAAAAATGATTTCACGCTCATCCCTTAAGGCCGGCCCAGCTATTGAAGTGCAGCGCTAGAGTGATCACGCCATTAGGCTGCTTGCTGGTTTTTTCTTTGAAGCAGCCTAATCTTAGCTCTGGAGGTTTCACGCTTGAATGGGGCTTCAACGTTGGTTACTTACCAAACCTTTCAATATAATTCCTGCTTGGAGCTTAGGAATGGATGAGCGGACTTTCATCGGGATGGTTGAGGCAGGCGAGCCGCTGATTCAGCAGGCGATCGATGCTATGAGGCGTTACCACCAAGCGCAGGACGAAGCCTGGCCGGCTGACGAGGTGGAGAAGTTGCGCCAGGAGGCTGAATTCCTGTTTCAGTCGGTCAACGATTACGCTCAGCGCGCGCTGGGCGGGGCCTCGTCGACGCTGCAGTAGTTTTGACCCGCCGATCATCATTCAGTATCGCTGCCCTTCCTTTGTACGGGCAGGATCAGTTCAGGCCCCTGGTTCCGCACGTTGCCGACCTGCTTGCTCACTGGGTACCACTTAAAGTCCTCGGCTGGCCGGCATCCGCTCTGCACGATCTCCGCGGCCCGTTCGACTGGGGTGGCTGGGTCGAGCCACTCTCGGGCGGTTTCGGCCGTCAGGACCAGAGGCTTGCGGTCGTGGATATCGACCAGCCCTTGGTCGGCGGCGGCCGTAATGATCACGAAACCATCCCGCTCATCAGGCTCCAGGCCGCGGTGCACCTCGGCCAGCGCCGCAAAGAACAGCGGCTCCCCGGTGTCCGCCATGATGTAGTAGGGCTGCTTGCGCTTCGGGTCTTCCGGATCCGGAATCCATTCGAACCAGCCATTCGCCGGGGCCAGGGCGCGGCCACCTGGCCATAGCCCTTTGAAGAATTTCCCCGTCATCACCGTTTCGGCTCGAGCATTGATCGGGTCGGGACGCTTCCCCTTCGCCCAGAACGGCGACCATCCCCATTTCACTCGATCAACGCTCAACCCTCCGTCGACTGGCCGGATCACTTCGACGCGGGTGGACGGCGCGACGTTGTAGCGGTTGATCCGCTCATGGTCGTAGCCGTTGATCACCACCAGATCCAGCGAGAGCTGTTTCAGGTAGTGGTCCATTGCCTCGTAGATTGAGTACCGTCCGCACATTTCCCACCCCTCGCTTCGTCGAAATCCCATTCTGCCAGGTTGACCGATCGCCCGATGCCTAGTTAACTGTATATGCATACAGTTATCATTGAGCCCTATAACATGACCGTCACCCTTTTAGGCACGCCGATTGGCGGCACCGCGCTCCTTCCACTCTACTCGTTCCACGTTCCCGCGGGGTTTCCGTCCCCTGCCGCCGACCATCTTGAGGGGCACATCTCCCTCGACGAGTTGTTCGATATCCGTGCACCTCAGGTGTATCTGGTGAAAGTCGAAGGCGACAGCATGCAAGGGGCGGGGATCTATTCCGGAGATCTGGTAATCGTAGACCGTGGCCGGGAAGCCGAGCATGGTGACATCGTTATCGCCGCGATCAATGCCGAGCCGGTGTGCAAGCGCCTGTACCGCCGCGATGGCGTGGTGATCCTGCAGTCGGAAAACCCCGTTTACCCGCCGCGGTACGTCATGGAGGGCGATGACCTGCTGATCTGGGGCGTGGTTCGCTACAGCGTGCGCGACCATGCCCAATGACCAGGTGTTCGCGCTGATCGACTGCAATTCGTTCTACGCGAGCTGCGAGCGTGTGTTCCGGCCGGACCTGGCCAAGACCCCGATTGTCGTGCTGAGCAACAACGACGGGTGCGTGATCGCTCGGTCCTACGACGCGAAGCCGTTCGTGAAGATGGGCGAGCCGTATTTCCAGATCAAGGACAAGCTGCGCAAGCACGGGATCATGGCCTTCAGCAGCAACTACGCGCTGTACGGCGACATCAGCGAGCGCGTCATGTCGTTGATCGAGTCCATGGTACCGGCGGCCGAGGTCTACTCCATTGATGAATGCTTCGCAGACCTCACGGGTGTCCAGGGCAGCCTGACCCAGTTCGGCCGCGAGATACGGGCCAGGGTGCTGAAGTGCACCGGCATTCCCGTAGGCGTGGGCATCGCGCGCACCAAGACCCTGGCCAAGCTGGCCAACCACACGGCCAAGCGGCTCCAGGCCCAGACCGGTGGGGTGGTCGACATCTGCGATCCGTTCAAGCGGGACTGGGTGCTGCGCAACACCGAGGTGAAGGAGGTCTGGGGAATCGGCAAGCGGATGACCGCGCACCTGGAAGGGATGGGCATCCGGACGGCGATGGACCTGGCCAAGGCTGACCCCTGGACGCTCCGGCAGAAGTTCAGCGTGGTGGTGGAGAAGACCGCGCGCGAGCTGGCCGGAACACCGTGTCTGGAGCTCGACGAGGCCGATCCGCCGAAGCAGGAGATCTGCTGCAGCCGGATGTTCGGCAAGCGCCTGACCGAGCTGACGCCGATCAAGCAGGCCGTGGCCACGTACGCCGGCCGCGCCGCGGAGAAGCTTCGGGCCCAGGGCTCGGTGTGCAAGCGGATACGGATCAGCATCCGCACGGGCATGTTCAACCCGAACGAGGTGCACCATGCCCAGGGCGCTCTGGTTGAGCTGCCGTATCCCACCAATGACACGCTGCTGCTCACGCGCGCCGCGACTGAGGCTGTCGAGCGGATCTACAGAGCCGGGTACCGGTACAGCAAGGCCGAGGTGCTGCTGCTCGATCTGCGCCAGCCGGGCGAGTTCACCGACGACTTGTTCTCGGTGTCGCAACCGGTGGCCTGTAATCGACTGATGCAAGTGGTGGATTCGATCAATGGGAAATGGGGGAGGGGGACGCTACGGGTGGCCAGCGTGCCGGCAGTGCCGGACTGGGGAATGCGGCGGGACATGATGAGCCAGTCCTACACGACCAGGATCGATCAGTTGTGGACGGTCAAATGTTGAGCTTGCCAGGAGGATGGGTTGCCGCGCTCAACGACCAGAGCGCGCTGATCACCGATCCGGATGGTCGCGCTGCTGTGCTTTCTGAAATGGCATTCGGTGCCTATCGGCGAGGTGAAGCGAGCGACGATGATCTGACCGACATGCTCGAAATGGTCGAGGCTGGAAAGTTGTGGGCGATGAGTGAAATCGAGGAGGCTTTCGGCCAGGGGCTGGAAGGGGGTTTGGTCCGGCAGAGCGCTGGAGGCGGATAGGAGGATCGCGGGACAAATATGGGACACTGAATGTCCCAAATAATGATGAATCACGATGCATCAACATAAGGGTAAACCCTTATGGCACGGGGCTTTCAGTGATTAGCTCCAATAAAATAGCAGGTCGATAACGGATTGCAAATCCGTCTACGCCGGTTCGATTCCGACCTCGGCCTCCATATTCGAAAGCCCCGCAGATTACGGTCTGCGGGGTTTTTTATTTGTGGCTCGAAAAGTATGGGATTCCGAAGCTTTTGGGTGGGAGCCCGATGCATACTCACTTCGTTGATACGAGCTCGCAGAGCAGGCTTGCTACACAAGGCGATCATACCCTTTCTGACGATAGCGCTGAGCGCCAGCGGCTGGCGAGGCGCGCCGTCGCTGGCGCCGCCAAGCCTGGTGCGCTCGCCGTCCTGTTACACCGCTGACGGCTGTAGATCCTCAACCATCACGAAGAACGAGTGTCCTCGCGGATCCACATCGTGGACCCGACCCTGCAACATTCCGCCAGTGCAGATCACCACCTTAGCCCAAGTCAACCCTGGGTCCTTGAGCAGGTCGGTGCCGAACGTGTCGCCGAGCACCACCTCATAGGCTCCGGAGTCGGGCGTGGCGCGTAGCTGTAGATCGATGTCGGCATGCCGCGACTCGCGGTTCGAGGCGCCATCGGAAGAGGTGAAGGTCAGGGTCAGTAGAGCGGGGCCGTCGTAGGGCAATTTGGAATAATTCATGCAGACTGCTCCTGCAGGGACTCGCCCTGTGGTGCGCCAAGCACATTAAAAAGGTCGAGCTTCAGAGTGATAATCATAGGCGCGGATCTCCTGTTCGGATTCGGTCCGGTGCGGGGTTATGGTTATCAGTCTAGGAGGGTGCTGGTGATTGTGCTCGCCCGTCTCGCTTTCACTTGCCGCATAGGCACCCGTTTAATGATCAGTAGGAACAGTGCAGGCGAGGGGAAGCAGCGAATTGACAAAGAAAAACCCGCCGTAGCGGGTTCAAGAGAACGTATCGAAGCCAGGACAGTGTGCCAACCTATTTGTAGTGAATTCGTGAAGAGCATGTGAGTAGATCATTGTGCGGGCGACCTGGTTGTTGGTTGGATACACACGCAGCAGCGATAAAAAAGCCCGCCAAAGTGACGGGCTAAAACGCTTGAAGGGAGGAAGTTCAGCCTAGCCCTTGCGCAGTTAAGCCAGTATTAAGCCGCGTAGGGCGTTTCCTCATCCGGTGGTGATTGACCTCATGCCCCGTTCGGCCTATACAGGCGGGCTTTGCGAACCCAGAGGTGCCCATGCACGACGAAGACGATATACACGAGCCCGAGCACGATCACCTGCTCGACCACGAGTTTCACGACGACGGGCTGGTGCAAGAACCTGATGCCTACACGTTCGACGATATCCTAGAAGATGGCCAGGACGAGGCGCTTGCGCAGGAGCTCGACGACATGGACCATCCGGCCTGGCACGATGAGGTGGATGACGGCTGAAGACGCTGCGTTTCACGAGGATGCCGGGTGGGCAAGCTATCAGCGCCGATCAAGCGAAAACTGCCCGGGACCTGTAACCGCCAGCAGCAGCAGGCCACCCATGATGCTCAAATTCTTGAAAAACTGGGTCATGTTAGCGCTGCGCTCGGGTTCGACCATGTTCCAGTAGGGGTGCCCTATCAGCGCGGTTCCCAGTACGAACAAGGCGAACAGCAGCGCCAGGGGACGCGTGTAGAAGCCGAGGATCAGCACGATGGCGACGAAGAATTCCATGATCACTGCGATGGCCGCCGCGAGGGTGGGCGCCGGTGCCCCTAGCGAAGCCAGGTAGCCGACCGCGCCATCGAAACCTGTCAATTTACTCCAGCCAGAAATGACGAACAGCAGCATCAACAAGATGCGGGCAAGCAGGATGATGGCGTCGCGTTGACCTTCTAGCAGGCTATAGCGCATGGCGGCATTTCCAGTGGACAGGGTCAATTTCCACTCTAGCAGTTGCCCGGAAGATTTCCGGCACAAACATGCAGGCAGCAAAAAGGCGCCCCAAGGGCGCCTTTGCAAAGATGGTGCGAGTGGCGGGACTCGAACCCGCAAGGCTCACGCCGGCAGATTTTAAGTCTGCTGTGTATACCAATTCCACCACACTCGCACGTTTGAAAGAGTCAGGGACCGACGCGCTTACACGCAGAAGCGCCAGGAGAGAGTTTTCTCCGCAATCAAGCGCGCTTTATAACCCATCGTTATATTTGCGTCAACCGCACCAGGACGTCTAGGGCTAGGTCGTAGGTTCGTTCGCGTCACGTGTCCGCGAAGAATGCGGTGCTTTAACGTCACACTGGTGCAGTGAATACTGCAACGAATTAGGGCATGACAATGGAGGATGCGAACTTCCGGTGGTGCCTTCGGTATCCAGGCTTCTGTTCGCAGTTGCCCCAGGTTAATTGACACGGTGGTATCATTGAGCCACTATTGCGATCTGCAGTCAGCCAATGCTTTACAAGGTGGCGGTGCCGCGACGGCAGCGTCCGATGATCGGTGAGCGTGACGGGTGCGAAACCTGAAGATTTTCTTCCCAGGCATTGACCACGGGCGCTATTGTCTAGGCTCAATCACACTGACTGCGGTGCCTGTGGAGCTGCCATGGTTTCTTCCGACACCTCTGATCTCCCCGTGATGGCCGCCACCCGCTACGAGCAACTGGTCCAGTCAGTCGTGGACTACGCCATTTACATGATCGATCCCACCGGCCGTGTCGTGTCGTGGAATGCTGGCGCAGAGCGCATCAAGGGGTATCGTGCCGAGGAAGTCATTGGCCGGCATTTCTCATTGTTTTTCACCGAAGACGACCGCGGGAACGGACGCCCCGAGGGGCTGCTCCAGCATGCGCTGAGAACGGGCGTGGCGCAGGACGAGGGCTGGCGAGTACGTAAAGACGGCACGCAGTTCTGGGCCCTGGCGGCGATGGATGTGATCCATGACGAGAGCGGCCAGATCATCGGCCTGGCTAAAGTCACCCGTGACATCACCGACCGCCGCGATACGGCGCTGCAACTCGATGCCATGCGCGCCCAGCTGTTCCAAGCGCAGAAGCTCGAGGCGCTGGGCCAACTGACCGGTGGCCTGGCACATGATTTCAACAACCTGCTGACCATCATCCTCGGTTCTGCCAGGCTTGCGCTCGGTAGCCAGAACCCGCAACGTATCCAGCGCCTGCTCGAACACATCGTCGATGCGGGCACACGCGGTTCGGACCTGACCCAGCAACTGCTCAGCTTCGCCCGTAACAAGCACCTCGAGATCACGCGCGTCGTGCCCAAGGAGGTCGTCGAAACCACCCGCGGCCTGGTCGCCCATGCATTGCCGCGGGGCATCGAACTCCAGGAATGGATCGAGTCCGATTTGCCTGCCATCGAAGTGGACGCCGGGCAGCTGCAGATGGTCCTGCTCAACTTGATCTTCAATGCCCGCGATGCCGTTGGCGAGGAAGGCCTCATCACCCTGGTGGTCAGTGCTACCCAGGTTGACGGTGAGGTCGACGACTTGCACGGAGGGTTCGTCCGTTTCGATGTACGCGACAACGGCCAGGGTATCGCCCCCAAGGTACTGCCACGGATCTTCGAGCCATTTTTCACCACCAAGGCGTTCGGCAAGGGCACCGGCCTGGGCCTGAGCCAGGTCTATGGGTTTGCCAAACAAAGCCATGGCGCGATTGCCGTGGCCAGCGAGGTAGGCAAGGGCACGTGCATGAGCCTTTACCTTCCAGTCTGGCAAGCGCACGATGACCCCCTGAACTGAACCGGTGAATGACGATGGTTGAATCACTCAAGCGTCTGCCCACGGGCATCGTCGGGCTCGATGCCCTGCTCAAGGGCGGGCTGGTGGCTGGCGCCTCCTATGTGGTCCAGGGGCGGCCGGGGTCGGGCAAGACTATCCTGGCCAACCAGCTGGCTTGCAACCACGTCCGGCACAATGGTCGGGTGCTGGTGGCGACGTTGCTGAGCGAATCGCACGAGCGTCTGTTCCAGTACCTGTCGACGCTGGAGTTCTTCGACGCGAGCCTGATCGGCAGTCAGATACAGTTTGTCAGCGCCTTCGATATCCTGGAGCAGGATGGTCTGGGCGAAGTGGTCAAGGTCCTGCGCCAGGAGATTGCCCGGCACCAGGCCAGCTTGCTGATCGTCGATGGTCTGCTCAACGCCCGCTCGCGGGCCGAATCACCGCTCGATACCAAGAAGTTCATTTCCGAGCTGCAAGGCCATGCGGCGTTTGCCGGTTGCACCGTCATGCTCCTGACCAGCTCGCAGCTGGATGATGGCAGCCCCGAGCACACCATGGTCGACGGCGTGATCGAGCTGAGCGAGACGCTCGTGGGCAGCCGTGCCGTGCGTCACATCCAGTTGCGCAAGACGCGCGGCAGCAGCGCCCTGTCAGGCCTGCATGAGTTTGCGATCACAGATGCCGGGATACAGGTCTATCCGCGCCTGGAAGCGCTCTACACCAAGCCGAGCTTCCTGGGTACGGAGGTTGCGCAAGTGCGCACGACCAGTGGTGCCGAAACCCTCGATAAGGTAATGGGAGGTGGATTGCCGACGGGCGCGATGACCCTGCTGATGGGCCCCTCGGGGATTGGCAAGACTTCGCTGGGCCTGAGTTTCCTTGCGGCCTCGACGTTGGCCGAGCCCGGTCTGCATTTTGGTTTCTATGAAACCCCGGCGCGCCTGCGGCTAAAAGCCAGCGCTCTGGGTCACGACTTTGCCGCGCTTGAACAGCAGGGCGCCTTGCACCTGTGCTGGCAGCCGACCACCGAAGGGTTGCTCGATCAAATCGGCGCGCGCCTGCTGGACACTGTCAAGGCGCGTGGCATCAAGCGTGTGCTGGTCGACAGCCTCGGGGCGTTCAATCGGCTGGCCAACAATCCGGCGCGCCTGGGCGATTTCTTCTGCGCATTGACGGGAGAACTGCGGGCCGAAGGGGCAACGGTCATGCTGACCTGGGAGATGCGCGACATCTTCGGCTCCGAGATCAGTGCGCCAGCGCCCGAGCTCTCCAGCATCGTCGACAACCTCATGCTCATGCGCTTTGTCGAGGAAGGGGCCCGGCTCAAGCGCATGCTGTCTATTCTTAAAGTGCGTGACAGCGATTTCGACCCGGCCCTGCACGAGTTCATCATCAGCAACGACGGCATAACGCTGCGCCGAGCCTTTGCGGGAGGCAGCGGCGTTCTGACGGGTACGCCTGTACCCTCAGGGGGTGGTTGAAGAGATGAGCATGGGACGATGAATACCATCCTGATCGTAGATGACGAATACCTGATTGCCGACATCCTGGGCTTTGCCCTGGAGGACGAAGGCTATCTGGTGGAAAAAGCCAGCAACGGCCGCAAGGCGCTGGAGGCCTTGCAGGACAGGCGCGTGGAACTGGTGATCACCGACTACATGATGCCTGTGCTCAATGGCGAGGAATTGGTGCGGGCGATCCGTGAGGAATTGCAGCTGTCGAACCTGCCCGTCATCCTGATGAGTGGCGCGCAGGCAAGCCAGGGACGGACCAGCCCGGAACTGTTCGCGGCGGTATTCGACAAGCCGTTCGACATGGACCGGATGATCGCTACGGTGCGCGAACTGCTGGGCGCCGGCGACAAGTGACACGTCCTCGCAAGGTGGGCAATCGGGTCAAGCGCGTCCGTGCGGCTTGAAACTGAGCCAATCAGTGCTGGTCGTCTCCCTTCTCCGGGGCCGGATTGCCAGCCTGGATGCGTTTGAAGATCTCTTCGCGATGGACTTGGACATCCTTTGGCGCATCGATGCCGATTCTCACTTGCATCCCTTTAACGCCCAAAATGGTGACTTTGATGTCATCGTCGATGACGATACTTTCGCCAACCTTGCGGGTGAGTATCAGCATGTAATTCTCCTTGGTAATGTAGAGTGCCGCGCGGTGTTCATCGCTGCAGCCGGGAGCGGGGCCCGGTGGCCTGTCCCTCTTCCTTCTCATTAAAGACGCTTTCGGTGGATATTAATTCCCCCGCAGGCAAATTCTGTTGCCTGTCTTTAGGTGCAGGAGCTGACAGTCGACGTGTATTTGCGCTGTCAGCGGAGGTGCTCTGGTGGCAAGGATAGGGGGCTTCGATGCAGATGGGAAATTTCTCTGCATGATGAAGGGCATAGTCGACTTCAATCGACCTCCACGGCCTGCAGGCTTTGCAGGTTCTGCAGGAACAACAGCAGTGCCACCTCTTCCGGTTCCAGTCCCTTGCGCGTGCGGACACGGGGTAGGACGGCCAGTTGCCCCAGGGTGAAATGCTCCAGTACCGCCGGATGGATATAGCAGCGTCGGCAGACGGCGGGGGTATTGCCCAGGCGCGCCGCTACTTCCCGTACGATCGAGGCAACCTGCCGCTTGGCTTCGGTTTCTGGCTCCCAGGCCAAGGGCCGCAGTAGGTGCAGCGCCAGGGCACTGCCCGCCCAGGTACGGTAATCCTTGGCAGTGAAGTCGGCGCCAGTGAGCGCCTGCAAATACAGGTTGATGTCGGTCGATCCGATGCTGTGACGCTGGCCATGTTCGTCCAGGTACTGGAACAGCTCCTGCCCCGGCAGGTCGAGACAGCGCTTGATGATCCCCGCCAGGCGACGATTGCGCAGGGTAACGTTGTGCTCCACACCTCGCTTGCCGCGGAAATTGAAGCGGATGGTGCTGCCCTCGACCTCTACGTGGCGGTTGCGCAGGGTGGTCAAGCCGTAGGACTTATTATCGCGCAGGTAGCGGCGGTTGCCAATGCGGATCAGGGTGTTGTCCAGCAGGCTGACCACCAGCGCCAGAACCTTTTCCCGGTCCAGGCCTGGCCGTGACAGATGAGTGTCGACCTGGCGGCGCAACTTGGGCAGCACCTGGGCGAAGGCGAGCATGCGCCCGTACTTGTGTTCGTCGCGAAACTCTCGCCACTGTGCATGGTAGCGGTATTGCTTGCGGCCCCGTGCATCGCGGCCGGTGGCTTGCAGATGGCCCTGGGGGTCGCTGCAGATCCACACATCGGTATAGGCCGGAGGAATCACCAGTGCGGCGATGCGTGCCAGGGTCTCGGGCTCGCGCACTCGTTCGCCATCAGCATCCAGGTAGATGAAGCGGTCACGCCAGCGTCGCCGGCGCAGGCCCGGTTGCGTATCGTCCACATAATGCAAGGTCTGGGGCAGGGGGCGTTCGAGCATGGGGCGTTATCCATTGAGCGGGAGCTTCTTCAATGGACAACGACGCCTGGCCACGGTGCCGGATTTCAACCTGGCAGCGCCACCGACTTGATCTGCGCCCATAGCGGCTGTCCCGGGTGCAGCCCGAGCTGGTCCGCCGAGTAACGGGTGATGCGCGCCAGGAGCCGGTTGCCACTAGCATCCAGGCTGACCAGTACATGGGCAGCGTTGTCGGCTGGGCGAAATTCACAGACCCGCACAGGAAGGCGATTGAGAATACTCGAGACCGTGTCTTGGCTCAGACTCAAGCTGACATCGCGTGCCTGCACTTTGACCCGCAACGTGGTCCCGATGGCGTGCCCGGGGTGGGCAAGGCGCAACGGCGGGCCGTTGCCGGGCAGTTGCAGGTCGAGCAGCTGGTAGCGCGCGTCGTGGCTACGTACGCGGCCCTCCAACACTACGCCGGCGTCCTCGCCCTCGGCCAGGGACAGGTCGAGACGGGACAGGGTTTCGGCTATAGGACCGCTGGCCACGGCCTTGCCCTGTTCCAGCAGCACCAGATGGTCGGCCAGGCGCGCGACTTCATCCTGCGCATGGCTGACGTAGATCAGAGGAATCTCCAGATCGGTATGCAGGCGCTCCAGGTACGGCAGGATCTCACGCTTGCGTGGCCCATCCAGAGAGGCCAAAGGCTCGTCCATCAGCAGCAGACGCGGGCTGCTCAGCAGCGCTCGGGCGATACCCACCCGTTGCGCCTCGCCTCCAGAGAGAGTGATGGGCTTGCGCTCGAGCAAATGGCCGATGCCCAGCAGTTGGCAGGCCTGCTCGAGGCTGACCTTGCGTTCGCTGGGCGCGATGCGCCGCCAGCCGAACTCCAGGTTGCCGCGCACCGACAGGTGCGCAAACAGGCTGGCCTCCTGGAACACATAGCCCACCGGACGTTTATGCGGGGCGAGGAAGATCCCGCGCCGGGTGTCTTCCCAGACCTCGCCATTGACTTCGATGAAGGCGCTTGAAGCCCGCTCCAGCCCCGCCAGGCAGCGCAGGCAGGAGGTCTTTCCTGAGCCCGAATGACCAAACAGCGCACTGATACCGCGACCGGGCAGTTGCAGGTCGACATTCAGGGTGAAATCGTCGCGGGCCAGGGCCAGGCGCGCGTGGATAGGTTGGCTCATCGTCAGCTCCAGCCTGGTTTGCCACGGCGGCCGGCATACAGCATCAGCAGCACCAGGAAGGAGAACACCAGCATGGCACCGGCCAGCCAGTGCGCTTGCGGATAGGCCATGGCCTCGACGTGATCGAAGATCTGCACCGAGACCACTCGCGTCTTGTCAGGGATGTTGCCCCCGATCATCAGTACCACGCCGAATTCGCCCACCGTGTGGGCAAAACCCAGGATACTGGCAGTGACGAAGCCCGGACGCGCCAGCGGCAGCACCACGTGGACGAAGGTGTCCCAGGGGCTGGCACGCAGGGTCGCGGCCACTTCCAGTGGGCGCTCGCCAATGGCGCCGAAGGCGTTCTGCAGGG
The DNA here is from genome assembly GCA_023388335.1 of Pseudomonadota bacterium. Classification (GTDB taxonomy): domain Bacteria; phylum Pseudomonadota; class Gammaproteobacteria; order Pseudomonadales; family Pseudomonadaceae; genus Aquipseudomonas. Next base: position 17,153 of record JAEWGL010000132.1, read on the forward strand.
GTTGGACCACGAAGGGCATCGAGTAGACCACCGAGCCGATCACAAGGCCGGTGAAGCTGAACACTACCGTGCCCAGCCCCAATGCTTGGGTGGCTTGGCCAACCCAGCCATTGGGGCCAAGGGTGATCAAGAGGTAGAAACCGATCACCGTTGGCGGCAAGACCAGTGGCAGTGCCACCACCGCTCCGACCGGCCCCCGCAACCAGGAACCTGTGCGCGCCAGCCACCAGGCGATTGGCGTGCCTACCAGCAGCAGAATCAGCGTGGTCAGGCTGGCCAGCTTGACAGTCAGCCAGATAGCGCCCAGGTCGCTGGCGTCGAGGGGCATCAGATTTCGTAGCCGTAGGACTTGATCACTTCGGCGGCCTTCGGCCCCTTGAGGTACTCCACCAGTGCTTTGGCCGCCGGGTTGTCCTTGCCCTTGTCGAGGATCACCGCGTCCTGACGAATCGGCTCATGCAACTGGGCCGGCACGATCCAGGCCGAACCGCTCTGCACCTTGCCGTCCTTGTAGATCTGCGACAACGCGACGAAGCCCAGCTCGGCATTGCCGGTGGAGACGAACTGATAGGCCTGGGTGATGTTCTGGCCTTCGACCAACTTGTCCTTGGTTGCTTCGGTCAGCTTGAGCTTGTCCAGCACCTGGGTGGCAGCCAGGCCGTAGGGTGCGGTCTTGGGGTTGGCGATGGACAGGTGCTTGTAGTCGTTTTGCTTGAGCACCGCGCCTTGATCATCCACATACCCCGGCTTGGCCGACCACAGGGCCAGGGTGCCGATGGCGTAGGTGAAGCGCGAGCCGGGGACAATCTGCTGTTCCTGCTCGAGCTTGGCGGGGGTGCTGTCATCGGCGGCGAGGAACACCTCGAATGGCGCACCGTTCTTGATCTGCGCGTAGAACTGGCCGGTGGCGCCGAAGGCGGCGACCAGTTTGTGGCCGGTGTCCTTTTCGAAATCCTTGGCAATGGCCTGGATGGGCGCGGTGAAGTTCGCGGCAACCGCGACCTGGACTTCGTCAGCCCAGGCGCTGGTGAAGGTTGTCAGGCTGGCGAGGGCGCCGAGGGCCAGGTGAGAGAAACGTATGCGCATGAAGACCGCTCCTTGGGACAGGGTTATCGTTATGTGGCTGACTATATAGCGATAAGCCTCGCGCCGGGAAGTAGGCAATGCAGGGCCATTCCCGGCGGGTACCTCTCTATCTCGCCGAACCCCTACCTCAACGGCCCATTTGTTCCAACGCCTTCTGCGCCATCAGGCGCGTCAGTGCTCCGGCGTCCATCGATTGCCCCAGGCGCAGCGCCTGGCCGGCCCAGAGGTTGCTGAAGTCACTGTTGCCGTGTGGATCGGTGATCGCCCGCAGTGGCATCAATGCACCGCCCGCCAAGGGGAAGCGCGGTGCCAGATCGCTCACTGGTCCCAGTTCGCGCATGATGCGGTTGTTGATGCCGCGGGCCAGGCGGCCGGTGAAGAGGTTGGTCAGCGCCGTTTCGCTGGCCGGCGCGTTGTCCAGCGCTCGACGATGGGCTGCCGAGACCTTGGCCTCAGAGCTGAACAGGTACGCGGTGCCCACCTGCACTGCCGATGCACCAAGGGCGAGGGCGGCGACCAATCCACGGTGATCGCCAATACCACCGGCGGCGATCACCGGCAGGCGCACCGCATCCACCACCTGCGGTATCAGGGCGAAGGTGCCGATCTGGCTGTGGATGCTGTCGCTGAGGAACATGCCGCGATGCCCGCCGGCTTCGTAGCCCATGGCAATGATCGCGTCGCAACCCTGAGCCTCCAGCCACACGGCTTCTTCCACCGTGGTCGCGCTGGACAGCACCTTGGCGCCGCTCGCCTTGACCCGGCGCAGCAGGGCGGGTTCAGGCAGGCCGAAGTGAAAGCTCACCACCTGTGGGCGCATGACTTCCACCAACTGGCAGCCCAGCTCGTCAAACGGCGCACGGTTGGACACCGGTGTGGGTGCGGTGAAGTCCGCGCCGAGCTCATCGTAGTAAGGCTTGAGCGCCTGCTTCCAGCGCGCATCGCCTTCGGCATCCGGGGGCGGTGGCTGGTGGCAGAAGAAGTTCAGGTTGAGCGGGCCCTGGCAGGCCGCGCGGAATGCTTCGATCTCGGTGCGCACTTGCTCGGTCGTGAGCATGGCGCAGGGGAGTGCGCCCAGGCCACCGGCATTGCCCACGGCGATGGCCATGGGCGAACCGCTCGCACCGGCCATGGGCGCCTGGAGGATGGGCACCTCGATGCCCAGAAGGTCGAGGATGCGGCGATCAGGCCAGGTGCGCATGAGAGGGTTCCTTGTGAAGGAGGGTTACAAGGCCTTGCTGACGTGGATGTCGGTAATGTTCGCGGTGTCATCGCCGTGGATCTTGCGCAGCGCTTCCAGCGCTTGCTCCTGCGAGGCATCGGGCATGTGGGCGAAGTCCCAGCGGCGTTCGCCGTCGAGCTTGTACTTGATCACATACTTGGTGGTCTGGGTCATAGCGCTTTTATCTCAGTTTCGACGACGAGCGACGGATGATCTTGATCTTGTGCTTGAACGTGGGCTTGGTCACCGCCGATAGGGCGCGCGGGCCTACGGTGTCGATGGTGATGTTCCAGAAGCCGGTGCTCGGTACGGTGATCTTCGCCGGGAAATCAACGAACGCGCCACCATGATAGGTATGGCGGCCGCCATTCTTGAAGCTGCGGAAATTGGCGTCGTTCATCAGGCGGATATTGCAGCGCTGGGAGCATTCGATGACGACGATATCGTCTTCGTTGAGATGCTCGCGCTGGTGTACGAATTTCATGGGGGTCTCCACAAGGGAAATATTCAGCAAACGCGAAAGATATCACGATTGTCGGGGTAGACTGGCGTCCACGGTGTCTGGCGTAGGATAAATCTGCCAGGCAAGGGAGCAAATCGGTCCGGACGCAGTCCAAGGATTTTTTGTGACAGAGGGCAATGCGAATGAAATGGCTGGTTGCGGCGGCGGTGGCGGCGGTGGCGTTGGGGGGATGTGTCAGTGTGTCGGAGCTCGAGCGCTCGCATGAGACCATGGATGTCATGTCGGGCAAGACGCCGCGCGAATATGCCGATTGCGTCAAGCAGAAGCTGGCCGACACGCGCGAGACAATCGATGAAGAACAGCGCGACGACGGCCTGCGTCTGATCGTTCCGCAAAAGCTCGCGGGCGGCCCGGCAGCCTTGGTCGATATCGACAAGCGCGGCAACGGCAGCAGCATCAAGGTATACGAACGCCTGAACAATTTTCCGCTGCGCCTGGGCGACGTGCGCACGGCTGCAACCCAGTGCATCTCAGGATCTTGACCTGGCTCAGCAAATGAGCAGTTAACGAACACTTTGCCATTTCCTTGTCCTGTCCGGCGTTGTTCCGGGCAGGCGGATAGCCCTACTATCCGTGAGGCCTATAGCCTTGGGCCTTAGCTTATAACAAGGAAATGGAGTCCCGTGATGAACCTATTTGGCCGCTTTTTGATCAGCAGCGTGCTGATCGGGGCCTGGCCGACGGCGCATGCCGCCGACGGCCAGAAAATTTTCACCCAGGGTGGGCAAGACCCCGCCGCCATGGCCTGCCTGGGGTGTCATGGCCCTGACGGCAAGGGTGTCGCCGCCGCCGGGTTTCCGCGCCTGGCGGGTTTGCCGGCCGGTTACCTGAGCAAGCAACTGGCGGATTTTCGCAACGGCAGCCGCCGGCACGCGATCATGGAGCCGCTGGCCAAGGCTCTTGATGACGAAGAAATCCAGGCCGTCAGCACCCTGCTTGCCGGCATGCCTGCCGACCCAGTGCCTGGCACGCGTCGGCAGCAGATGAGCAGCGATCCCACCGAGAAAATGGCCCTCTATGGCGACTGGAACCGGCACATCCCAGGTTGTGTGCAATGCCATGGGCCCGGCGGCAGCGGCGTTGGCGAACATTTCCCACCCCTGGCCGGGCAACCGGCGACTTACCTGGTGGCGCAACTCAACGCCTGGCGCGATGGCACCCGCAGCAATGACCCTAACCAGCTGATGGTCGGCGTAGCCAAGGCCATGACCGAGGCCGAGCTCAAGGCGCTCGCCGAGTACTTCGCTCGCCCCGTCAGCCAGGAGGTTACCCCATGAAGTGTCTGATTCATTTTTTTCTGCTGTTGATCCTGGGCCAAGGCAATGTTCACGCCGCTACGATTGCCATGGAGGACCAGACCCAGCTCAAGGTCCCCAGCAGTCAGGCAATCCCCGTGTTCGCCGCGCCGGCCGAAAGCGAGCTGCCCGACAATGCCTTTGGCCAGAGTGTACGTGACGGCTACGCCTTGTTCGTCGACACTCGTCGGCTCATGCCCGACGCGGTCGGCAACGGCATGAACTGCAGCAACTGCCACCTCGACCAGGGCCGCATGGCCCATTCCGCGCCGCTGTGGGGCGCCTATCCGATGTACCCGGCTTATCGCAAGAAAAATGACAAGGTGAACACCTTCGCCGAGCGTATCCAAGGTTGCTTCCAGTTCAGCATGAACGGCAAGCCTCCCGCGGCTGACAGCCCACAGATGATAGCCTTGTCGGTCTATTCCTATTGGCTCGCCAGCAAAGCGCCGATTGGCGTCGAGACCCCAGGGCGTGGCTATCCAGAGGTGCCGCAACCTGCCGGCGGCTATGACTTCAAGCGCGGCCAGCAGGTCTACCAGGCGCAATGCGCGATCTGCCATGGCGAGCAAGGTGAAGGGCAGAAGGTTGCGGGCGACTACGTGATGCCACCGCTTTGGGGGAAGGACTCCTACAACTGGGGTGCCGGCATGCATCGCATCAATACCGCTGCCTCGTTCATCAAGCACAACATGCCGCTGGGCAAGCCCGCCAGCTTGAGCGACGAGCAGGCTTGGGATGTCGCCGCCTGGATCAATCGCCACGAACGCCCCCAGGACCCGCGGCTGGTGGACGGCTCGATTGAAAAGACCCGGGTTAAATTCCACGCCAACGACGGTGTAAACCTGTACGGGCAGACGGTGGACGGGGTGCTGATCGGTAAGGGGAGCTGAAGTGCTCGCAGTGGAAAAGCCAACCGATCGCGGCGGCGGGGATCGCATCAATCCTAAGGGCGCGCGGGTTAATGCGTATGCCGGTACTTTTTGACAGACGTATTATTTACGATCTGTAGGAACTATCTACAATGGGTTATCTCTATCATGGCATTAGTCAGCTCAGGCGGGACATTGTAAGGTGACCGCTGCCTGACTAGATTGCGCCGAATTTCGTACAAAAGCCCTAAGGACGTATATGATCAAGAAATGCTTGTTCCCGGCTGCCGGCTACGGCACCCGGTTCCTGCCTGCTACCAAAGCCATGCCCAAGGAAATGCTGCCGGTGGTCAACAAGCCACTGATCCAGTATGGCGTTGAGGAAGCACTGGACGCCGGTTTGAACGAAATCTCCATCGTCACTGGCCGTGGCAAGCGCGCACTGGAAGATCACTTCGATATCAGCTACGAGCTGGAAACCCAGATCAAGGGCACCGACAAGGAAAAGTACCTGGTCGGCATCCGCCGTCTACTCGACGAGTGCTCGTTCTCCTACACCCGTCAGACTGAAATGAAAGGCCTGGGCCATGCCATTCTGACTGGCCGCCCACTGATCGGTGACGAGCCGTTCGCCGTGGTCCTGGCGGATGACCTGTGCGTCAACCTGGAAGGCGATGGTGTACTCAAGCAGATGGTCAAGCTGTACGAGCAGTTCCGTTGTTCGATCGTGGCTATCCAGGAGGTGGACCCGCAGGAAACCAACAAGTACGGTGTCATCGCCGGCGAAATGATCCGTGAGGACATCTACCGGGTCAACGCCATGGTCGAGAAACCCAAGCCTGAAGACGCACCATCCAACCTGGCGATCATCGGGCGCTATATCCTGACCCCGGACATCTTCAAGCTGATCGAAGAGACCGAGCCGGGCAAGGGCGGTGAAATCCAGATCACCGACGCGTTGATGAAGCAGGCACAGAACGGCTGCGTCATGGCCTACAAGTTCAAGGGCAAGCGTTTCGACTGCGGTGGAGCCGAAGGCTACATCGACGCGACCAACTTCTGCTTCGAGCATTTCTACAAGTCGGGCAAGGCGTACTGAGCCACCATGCGCCAGGCCGCTGGCTATAAGCGATCCGCGCAGGGCGTCTGCTCTTTCTTGTAGCTTGCAGCTTGCCGCAAAAGAAGCCACCCTCGGGTGGCTTTTTTGGAGGAGTCTATTGTGGCCTACGATTTTGATCTGTTTGTGATTGGTGCCGGTTCCGGCGGCGTGCGCACCGCGCGTTTCGCTGCGGGGTTCGGTGCAAAAGTAGCGGTGGCCGAGAGTCGCTACCTGGGAGGCACCTGCGTCAACGTCGGCTGCGTGCCGAAAAAGCTGCTGGTGTACGGCGCACATTTCGCCGATGACTTCGAACAGGCCTCAGGCTTTGGCTGGACGCTGGAGGATGCGCAGTTCGACTGGGACACGCTGATCGCCAACAAGAACCGCGAGATCGAGCGCCTCAATGGCATCTATCGCAACTTGCTGGTCAACAGCGGCGTGACCCTGTTGCAAGGCCATGCACGCCTGACCGGCGCTCACGAAGTCGAGGTCGACGGCCAGCGCTATACCGCCGAGCGCATCCTCGTCGCCGTCGGTGGCTGGCCGCAGATGCCGGACATCCCCGGCAAGGAGCTGGCCATCAGCTCCAACGAAGCCTTCTACCTCAAGCAGCTGCCACGACGCGTGCTGGTGGTGGGCGGCGGCTATATCGCCGTGGAGTTCGCCGGTATCTTCCATGGCCTGGGCGCCAGCACCACGCTGCTGTACCGCAAGGACCTGTTCCTGCGGGGCTTCGACGGCTCGGTGCGCACGCACCTGAAGGAAGAGCTGGAGAAGCGCGGTGTGGACCTTCAGTTCAACAGCGACATCCAGCGCATCGACCAGCAGGACGACGGCAGTCTCAAGGCCACCCTCAAGGACGGCCGCGAACTGATCGCCGACTGCGTGTTCTACGCCACCGGCCGGCGTCCGATGCTTGACGAACTGGGCCTTGAAAACACCGGCGTGGAACTCGACTCGCGCGGTTACATTCGGGTCGACGAACACTACCAGACCACCGAACCTTCGATCCTCGCCATTGGCGACGTGATCGGCCGCGTCCAGCTCACTCCGGTCGCCCTGGCCGAAGGTATGGCAGTAGCTCGCCGACTGTACAAACCGGAGCAGTACCGTCCGGTGGACTATCAGAACATTCCGACCGCCGTGTTCAGCCAGCCCTCGATCGGTACCGTCGGCCTGACGGAAGAGGAGGCGTTGGCGGCCGGGCACCAGGTGCAGATCTTCGAAAGCCGCTTCCGGCCGATGAAGCTGACCCTTACCGATGTCCAGGAAAAGACCCTGATGAAGCTGGTGGTCGATGCGCAAACCGACCGTGTGCTCGGTTGCCACATGGTCGGCCCCGATGCCGGCGAGATCGTCCAAGGCTTGGGCATTGCCCTCAAGGCCGGCGCCACCAAACAGCAGTTCGACGAAACCATCGGCGTGCACCCGACCGCGGCCGAAGAGTTCGTCACGATGCGTACGGTGACGCGCTGATACAGGGTGCCGGGTGAACGTTCCCTTGACCCAGGGCTGCCCAGCAGCCCATTCCCAGGGGCGAGGTGAGAACTTGCGCGCCCGTGCAAGCCACCCGCCTGCGCACATCCCTCAGCTCAATCTCTTCTATTAATAATTCCCGGTTATAGCCAAAACCAATCATCAGCATGAGCTTTGCCAATGAGCCTTTGTCGGCCTCATTGATTAGGATTCTCCCATCACGTTTTTCAACCCCTGAAGGAGCGTCACTTATGCCTATCATCAACAGCCAGGTAAAACCGTTCAACGCTACCGCTTTCCACAACGGTGAATTCATCGACGTATCCGAAGCAGACCTCAAGGGCAAATGGTCCGTTGTCTTCTTCTACCCGGCCGACTTCACCTTCGTCTGCCCAACCGAGCTGGGCGACCTGGCTGACAACTACGACGAGTTCCAGAAGCTCGGCGTTGAAATCTACGGCGTGTCCACCGACACCCACTTCACCCACAAAGCCTGGCACGACACCTCGGACACCATCGGCAAGATCAAGTACCCACTGATCGGTGACCCGACCCACGTGATCTCGCGCAACTTCGACGTACTGATCGAAGAAGTTGGCCTGGCTGACCGCGGTACCTTCGTGATCAACCCAGAAGGCCAGATCAAGATCGTCGAAATCAATGACGGTGGTGTAGGCCGCGACGCCAGCGAGCTGCTGCGCAAGGTCAAGGCTGCCCAGTACGTTGCCGCTCACCCGGGCGAAGTCTGCCCAGCCAAGTGGAAAGAAGGCGAAGCTACCCTGGCGCCATCGCTGGACCTGGTCGGCAAGATCTAAGACCGTGAGCCAGCCGCGGGCGGTGAGCAGCCGCCACACCTGAAGTTCTCACTGCCCCGCCAGAACGCCCGGGCATATCTGCCTGGGCGTTTTTATGTGTACAGATTAAAAGGAATCGCCCGTATGTTGGACGCCACGCTTAAATCGCAACTCAAAGCCTACCTGGAGCGGGTTACCCAGCCGATCGAGATGGTTGCATCTCTCGACGACGGCGCGAAATCCCGTGAGCTTCACGACCTGCTGGTGGAAATTGCCGGCCTGTCGAACCACATTTCCCTGCGTGTGGACGGTGACGACGCCCGTCGTCCGTCGTTCTCGCTCAGTCGCCCGGGTGTTGCGCCTGAAAGCCAAGGCATCAGCCTGCGCTTTGCCGGCATCCCCATGGGCCACGAATTCACCTCCTTGGTATTGGCCCTGCTGCAAGTCGGCGGCCACCCCTCCAAGGCCAGCGCCGAAGTGATCGAACAGATCGCCGGGCTCAAAGGTGAATTCAATTTCGAAACCTACTTCTCGCTGTCCTGCCAGAACTGCCCGGACGTGGTCCAGGCGCTGAACCTTATGGCCGTGCTCAACCCTAGCGTGCGCCACGTGGCCATCGACGGCGCGTTGTTCCAGGCCGAGGTCGAGGAACGCAAGGTCATGGCCGTGCCGAGCATCTACCTCAACGGCGAAGTCTTCGGCCAGGGCCGCATGGGCCTGGAGGAAATCCTCGCCAAGATCGACACCAGCGCCGGCGACCGCCAGGCCGAGAAAATCAACGCCAAGGACGCCTTCGATGTGCTGGTGGTCGGCGGTGGCCCCGCCGGTGCCGCTGCGGCCATCTATGCCGCGCGCAAAGGTATCCGTACCGGTGTAGCCGCCGAGCGCTTTGGCGGCCAGGTGCTCGATACCATGGCCATCGAGAACTTTATCTCGGTGCAGGAAACCGAAGGGCCGAAGCTGGCCTCGGCCCTGGAGGAGCACGTCAAGCAGTACGACGTCGACATCATGAACTTGCAGCGTGGCGAAGCGCTTGTCCCGGCCACCGACGGCGGCCTGCACGAAGTGCGGCTGGCCAGCGGTGCATCGCTCAAGGCCAAGACCGTGATCCTCGCCACCGGCGCCCGCTGGCGCGAAATGAACGTGCCGGGCGAGCAGCAATACCGCAACCGCGGCGTGGCCTACTGCCCGCACTGTGACGGCCCGCTGTTCAAGGGCAAGCGCGTGGCGGTGATCGGCGGCGGCAACTCCGGCGTGGAGGCGGCCATTGACCTGGCGGGGATCGTCGCCCAGGTGACGCTGATCGAATTCGACAGCCAGCTGCGTGCCGACGCCGTGCTGCAGCGCAAACTGCACAGCCTGCCAAACGTCAAAGTGATCACCAGCGCCCTGACTACCGAAGTGCTTGGGGATGGTGAGAAGGTCAACGGCCTGCGCTATAAAGACCGCAACAGCGATGAGCTGCATGATGTCCAGCTCGAAGGCATCTTCGTGCAGATCGGCCTGCTGCCCAACACCGACTGGCTCAAGGGTACGGTCGAGCTGTCACCGCGTGGCGAGATCATCGTCGACGCCAAGGGCCAGACCACTGTACCGGGCGTGTTCGCCGCTGGTGACGTGACCACCGTGCCGTACAAGCAGATCGTCATCGCTGTAGGCGAGGGCGCCAAGGCTTCCCTGGCCGCCTTCGACCACCTGATCCGTACCTCGGCCCCGGCCTGAGACTGATCAGGCCTCTGTGGCGGATGTCTATAGTGAAGACAGACACCCGCCGCAGAGGCCGCTTATGACCTTGATCAGCCGTGAACCCTGGTGGTTTGTGCCACCCAAGCCCGGTCAGCAGGAGCAAGACCTGCACTGGGGCTACCTGGAAATCTATGCCGACGGGCGCGCCGTGTTCGTCGACCAGCGTCCCAGCGACCGCGAGCTCGCTGAGCGCAAGAGCTGCCGTAACTTTCCCAAGCCCGAGAAAGGCTGAGCCTGCTGTTTATCCCTCCATCGACCCAAAACCGCTCATCATTCGCGATGCTCACTACCTGTGAGAGCGGCCTTGTGTCGCGATCGAGGACAAGTGCTTGGGGGCTATTCCAGCTCCGCCAAGCGCGCTTCCAACGCCGCGATTCTGGCCTCCAAGGCTTCGATCCGCTCCTCCGACACGCCGCCAGCTGCGCCACGCTCAGGCCCTTGCTGGCGCGACGCGAGGATTACCTCGATCTCTGCCGGATCGCCCAACGCATGGGTATAACGGTCTTCCCGCTGGCCGGCCTGGCGCGGCAGGTGCAATGCCAGTTCGCGCGCGATGAGGCGCTCGAGTTGGTGCTGGACCTGCTCGGCGTCTTCGAACGCATGCAGGCGGTTGCTACGGGTCAGCAGTTCGTTGACGGTCTGCGGGCCACGCAGGAACATCAGGCCCAGCAGCACCAACTGCGCCGGCACCAGCTCCAGCGCCTTGTCGATACGCTGCTCCCAGCGGTCAGCGCGGCTGCCCATCTGCAGGCGGGTCATGCCCTGGGCCTCGAGGGCGCGCAGAGCCTGGCCGACTTGGCCTTGGGTCAGGTTCATCACAGGTTCGCGGCTGGTCTTCTGGTTGCAGGCCAGGACCAGGGCATTGAGGGTCAGTGGGTAGCTTTCGGGGCTGGTGGCCTGCTTCTCGATCAGCGCGCCGAGGACGCGAATCTCGGCGCTGCTGAAACGGCCTTCGCCGGCGGTATCGTGTTCTGACATGGCCCTGTCTCTATGCGAGGAAAGGCCCCTAGACTAGGGGCCTGACAGGGCAAAGACAAGCAGCCTCAGGCGGCCTGGCGTTCCTGGGCTTCACAGGCGGCGGCGGTGAAGATCACGTCGGTGGAGGAGTTCAGCGCGGTTTCGGCCGAGTCCTGGATCACACCGATGATGAAGCCGACCGCGACTACCTGCATGGCGACCTCGCTGGGGATGCCGAACAGACTGCAGGCCAGCGGAATCAATAGCAACGAACCGCCAGCGACGCCTGAGGCACCACAGGCACAGAGCGAGGCGACCACACTCAGGAGCACGGCCGTTGGCAAGTCGACGTTGATGCCCAGGGTGTGTACCGCGGCCAGGGTCAGTACAGTGATGGTGATCGCGGCGCCAGCCATGTTGATGGTCGCACCCAGCGGGATCGACACCGAATAGGTGTCCTCGTGCAAGCCCAGCTTTTCGCTCAGCGCCAGGTTGACCGGGATATTGGCCGCCGAACTGCGGGTGAAGAACGCGGTAATGCCGCTCTCACGCAGGCACAGCAGCACCAGTGGATAGGGGTTGCGGCGGATCTTCCAGAACACGATCAGCGGATTGACCACCAGCGCCACGAACAGCATGCAGCCGATCAGCACCGCCACCAGGTGCAGGTAGCCCAGCAGAACATCCAGGCCGGACTGGGCCAAGGTCGAGGCGACCAGGCCGAAGATCCCCAATGGCGCGAAGCGGATCACCATGCGCACGATCAGCGTCACGCCGTTGGACAGGTCTTCCACGACTTGGCGCGTGCTGTCGCTGGCGCTGCGCAGGGCGATGCCCAGGCCGATCGCCCAGGTCAGAATGCCGATGAAGTTGGCGTTCATCAGGGCTGCGACCGGATTGTCCACCGCGCTCAGCAGCAGGCCCTGCAACACTTCGCTAATGCCCCCCGGCGCGCTTAGCGAGGCGGGGCCTGTGTTCAGCACCAGGTGGGAAGGAAAGCTCATGCTCGCCACCACCGCGACCACGGCCGCCGAGAAAGTGCCCAGCAGGTACAGCCAGAGGATCGGGCGGATATGGGTTTGCGTGCCATGGCGGTGATTGGCGATCGAGGCGGTCACCAGGACGAATACCAGGATAGGCGCCACGGCCTTGAGCGCCGAGACGAATACCTTGCCGATGAATGCCAGGTTAGCCGCCGCACTCGGCGCCACCAGCGCCAGGGCGATGCCAGCAACCAGACCGATGACGATCTGGGTCACCAGGCTGGTGCGGTTCAACAGTCGCAGGACTGGGGACATGTCGATGAAATCTCTGTTGTTAGAAGTGATGAAATGCGGGCTGGGCCCACGAAAAGGCGCGCGACTTTAGCACACTGCCCTTGTCGAGGGGCTAGCAGTTTGGCGCCATGCTGCATCCACGGTCCTACCAATGGAACAACTCCCGCCGCGCCCCTTCGGTAATCGCGACGATCCCCGGATGCTTGACCTTGCGCTCCACCGAGATCGCGTAGAACGACTCGTTCACCGCCTCGGTCTCACCGATCAGCTGCACACCATACTGTCGGCACACCTCATCGGCAATCACGCTGGGCGCGACAAATATGCCGCTGCCGGACTGGCCAAAGGCCTGCATCAACGCGCTGTCATCGAACTCGCCAATGATCCGCGGCTGCACCTGCTGCTCCGCCAACCAGCGCAACAGCCGGCTGCGTACCACGGTTTCCTGGCCGGGAATCAGCAGCGGCGCGCCATGCAGGCAGGCGGGGAAGGGCTGGTCATGCAACTGAGCCAAGGCCGGGGTGGCGAAGAAGCTCAGGCCGCATTCACCCAGCTTTTGGCTGTAGCCCTTGATGTCCAGGTGGCTGGGCATGGGGCTGTCGGAAATCACCAGGTCAAGGCGCTGGATGGCCAGGTCGGCGAGCAGGCGCTCGAGCTTGTCTTCGCGGCAGCTGATGCGCATCACGTTGTCCAGCTCCATGGTGGGTGCCAGCAGCCGATAAACGATCGACTTGGGCACCACATCAGCCACGCCGACCCGAAAAAGAATCTGCTGCTCCTCTGGTCGCGCGCGCAGCATCGTCTCGAGCTCGCTGCCGATCTGGAACATTTGTTCGGCATACGCCAGCGTTTGTCGGCCGCTTTCGGTGAGCTCTAGCTGACGGCCGACGCGTTGGAACAGCTCTATGCCATAGGTCTGCTCGAACAAGCCGATCTGCCCGCTGATGGTCTGTGGCGTCAGGTTCAGCTGCTCGCTGGCGCGCACGATGCTACCGGTCTTGGCGACCACCCAAAAGTAATGCAACTGACGGTAATTGAGCACGTAGCCGATCCCGAATCGTAAAAACCGAAGTATAACCGCCGAAAATACGAATTTTCCTGATGTATTGCGCTGACTAGAATGCCGTCCATCTAGCGCCGCGCGTGCTGTTGATTTATTGAAAGAGAGGGACCCAATGCTTCAATTCAAATCCATCGGTACACCCCTGGTGCTGGTGCTGCTGGCCTTGCTGTCGCTGACCGGTTGCAATCAGGCGGAAACGTCGGCCCAGCAGTTGCTCGACCAGGCAGCCGAATCGGCCAAGCAGGCCATTGACCAGACCAACAAGGCCGCCCAGCAGGCGCTGAACGATGCCATCGGCACCGAAGGCGAGCGTTCGTCGGCCAATGCCGATGACCAGCGCGCTACCCAGGACATCTGACCTCAAACCCATGCAGGACTGAATCATGGAATACTTGCTGGAACTCGCCTCGAGCCCGACCGCCTGGGTCGCCCTGGCCACCCTGGTGGCCATGGAGATCGTCCTCGGTATCGACAACCTGATCTTCATCTCCATCCTGACCAACAAGCTGCCGGAGGCCTACCGCTCAAAGGCTCGGCGGATTGGTATCAGCATGGCCTTGGTCATGCGCCTGGCGCTGCTCAGCACCGTGGCCTGGATCGTTCAGCTCACCGACCCGGTGTTCGACATCTTCGGTCAGAGCTTCTCGTGGAAGGACATGATCCTGATCGCCGGTGGCCTGTTCCTGTTGTGGAAGGCGACCAAGGAGATCCACGAGAGTGTCGATCCGCGCGGTGCCAAGGAAGAAGCCAAGGTCTCGTCGGCCATCACCCTGGGTTTCAGCGCGGCGATCTTCCAGATCCTGCTGCTCGACATCGTCTTCTCGGTGGACAGCATCATCACCGCCGTGGGCATGACCGAGCACCTGCCAATCATGATCATTGCCGTGATCAGCGCCGTGATCGTGATGCTGGTCGCCGCCGACCCGCTGGCCGACTTCATCAACGACAACCCGACCGTGGTGATGTTGGCCCTTGGCTTCCTGATCATGATCGGCATGACCCTGATCGCCGAAGGTTTCGGTGCCCACGTCCCGAAAGGCTACGTCTACGCTGCCATGGCGTTCTCCACCGCGATCGAGGTGTTGAACATCCTGTCGCGTCGGGCTCGGGTCAAGCGGGAGGCGGAAGGGGGCTGATCACGCCGCGACTGAGTGCGGGCACCGTGATGCTTATCTGATCGCGGATGCCCCTTGAGTTGACCCACTGCACGTCTCACTCAATGCGCATTGGCCTGCCGCCGCCGGACGCACGGAGGCGGCAGGCAGGGCCTTGATTGGGCGATGATGATGCGGATAACGGCGGCGCACGATGCGCAGCACGCCCCAGAGCATGGCCGCGGCGACGCTGAGCCACATACCTACCAGCATGAGAATTGCTACAGTCAGGCTCATGTGTGCCTCCTTCTCTCTGGCGAGCTTCATGTCCCGCCATCCAGACACTGCCTAAGTCTAGCCTGTGGTCCATGACGTTCCATTGCTCAAGGGTATATATCATTGTGCCACTTCGCTCTAAGCCGTTGCCGGGCTATACCCGATCGTCAAGCCGGCCTATGATCGGCCTCCAGTGCCGGGCGCTGTCTGCCTGGCGTCAGTACAAGCGAGTGTCCATGTTGCAAGTTACCGCGAAGTCTTTCGCCGCCGTTGCGCGCTGTCTGCTGGGTGCGAGCCTGGTGGCCGCCAGCCTGATTGGCTGCGCCAGTCAGGTACCTTCCTCCCTCAACGGCCTGGCGCAACGCGTCGAGCTCGGCAGCGTGCCCTTCTATCGCGGCAATGCCAACCACAGCGCAGCCATGGCGCTGGCCGCGCTGCTCTCACAGCAGGGCGTGCAGATCACCCCAGGCCTTCTGGACAAGCCGCTGAACCTGCCTCAGGGTGCAGGGTCGCTGCAGACCACCATCCCCCGCGCCGCGCGGGAATACGGCATGGTCGTCTACCCGTTGGACGCGCGCCTGGATGCCCTGCTGACGCAGGTGGCCGCCGGCAATCCGGTGCTGCTGCGCTACCAGGAAGGCTCGGCGTTCTGGAGCGAGCCGCGCTATGCGCTGCTGGTCGGCTACGATCGCTATAAAGAGCGGGTGCTGCTGCGCTCCGGGATGAACCGGCGACTGCTGATGGATTTCGATGACTTCACTGCGGCCTGGGCCGAGGAGGGGAGTTGGGCAGTGCTGGTGCAGCCGCCGCGGCAACTGCCGGCCCAGGTGGACCGGCAGCGCTGGTTGCAGGCCGCCGATGAGCTGTCCCGGGCGGGGCAGGAGCTGGCGGCACGCCAGGCGGTCAGCGCCCTGGGGCAGTGATCGCTGGCTATTGGGGAGTTAGAAGCCCAAGCGGTCGCGCAAGCTGTAGTACCAGGCGCCCAAGGCGCTGAACGGCACGCGCAGCATCTGGCCACCTGGGAACGGGTAATGCGGCAGCTCGGCAAAGGCATCGAAGCGCTCGGCCTGGCCACGCAGGGCCTCGGCCAGCACTTTGCCCGCCAGGTGGGTGTAGGTGACGCCGTGGCCACTGCAACCCTGGGAGTAATAGATGTTGTCGCCCAGGCGGCCCACTTGCGGCAGGCGCGACAGGGTCAGCAGGAAGTTGCCGGTCCAGGCGTAGTCGATCTTCACGTTCTTCAGCTGCGGGAAGGCCTTGAGCATCTTCGGCCGGATGATGGCCTCGATGTTGGCCGGGTCGCGCGCGCCGTAGACCACGCCGCCGCCGAAGATCAGGCGCTTGTCGCCGGTCAGGCGGTAGTAGTCGAGCAGATAATTGCAGTCCTCAACGCAGTAGTCCTGCGGCAGCAGGGTGCGGGCCAGTTCATCGCCCAGTGGCTCGGTGGTGATCACCTGGGTGCCGCAGGGCATCGACTTGGCGGCCAACTCCGGCACCAGGTTGCCCAGGTAGGCGTTGCCGGCGACGATGACGAACTTCGCCCGCACCTTGCCCTGGGGTGTATGCACGACCGGGTTGGCACCGCGCTCGATGCGCACGGCTGGGGTCTGCTCATAGATGATGCCGCCCAGCGACTCGACTGCCGCGGCTTCGCCCAGCGCCAGGTTCAGCGGGTGGATGTGGCCGCCGCTCATGTCCAGCATGCCGCCCAGGTAGTTGTCGCAGGCCACGACTTCACGAATGCGCTTCTGGTCCATCAGCTCCAACTGGGTGTGGCCAAAGCGTTCCCACAGGCGCTTCTGCGATTCCAGGTGCCCCATCTGCTTGGCGGTCAAGGCGGCGAATACACCACCGTCCTTCAGGTCGCACTGGATGTTGTACTTGGCTACGCGCTCACGAATGATGCGGCCGCCTTCGAAGGCCATGTGGCCGAGCAACTGGGCCTGTTTGGGGCCAACGGTACGCTCGATCACGTCGATATCGCGGCTATAGCTGTTGACGATCTGGCCACCGTTACGGCCCGATGCGCCGAAGCCGACCTTGGCCGCTTCGACCAGGGTTACCTTGAAGCCATGTTCCAGCAGGAACAGGGCGCTCGACAGGCCGGTGTAGCCGGCGCCGATCACGCAGATGTCAGTGTCCACCTCGCCCTGCAGCGCCGGACGTGGCGGCACCGGGTTGGCCGAGGCGGCATAGTAGGACTGGGGGTAGGGGGTATTGGCCATGCTGCGGAAACCTCTGTTTTATATTTTTTACGAATGTAACGATGCTATCAATAATAATAAACACCCGCTAGTCGTCTGTTGAAAATCCCTTAACCCCCTATGGAGCAAATAGGTTTTGAATTCAGTGGCTTAGGGTGAAAAAAAGAGTTGACAGGGTTTATTGATTGCGTAGAATGGCCGCCACACGACAGGCACATAGCTCAGTTGGTTAGAGCACCACCTTGACATGGTGGGGGTCGTTGGTTCGAGTCCAATTGTGCCTACCAAATTGAAAAGGGCGATCCCGCGAAGGATCGC
>JAEWGL010000143.1 GCA_023388335.1 Pseudomonadota bacterium
ACAACATCATCATCATGACCGATGCTGACGTCGACGGTTCGCACATCCGTACCCTGTTGCTGACCTTCTTCTTCCGCCAGCTGCCTGAGCTGGTTGAGCGCGGTTACATCTATATCGCTCAGCCACCGCTCTACAAGGTAAAGAAAGGCAAGCAGGAGCAGTACATCAAGGACGATGACGCCATGGAAGAGTACATGACGCAGTCGGCCCTGGAAGACGCTAGCCTGCACCTGGACGAAGCTGCGCCGCCGGTGTCCGGTGTCGAGCTCGAGCGCCTGGTCAATGACTTCCGCTCGGTGATGAAGACCCTCAAGCGCCTGTCGCGCCTGTACCCACAAGAGCTGACCGAGCACTTCATCTACCTGCCTGAAGTCACCCTGGAGCAGTTGGGCGATCACGCCGTCATGCAAGGCTGGTTGGGCAAGCTACAGGCACGCCTGAGCGGTAGCGAGAAGTCTGGTCTGGCGTACAAGGCCAGTCTGCGCGAAGACAAGGAGCGCAATGTCTGGCTGCCGGAAGTCGAGATTACCTCGCACGGCCTGGCCAGCTACGTCACCTTCAACCGTGACTTCTTTGGCAGCAACGACTACCGCACCGTCTCTGCCCTTGGCGCGAAGCTCAGCACCCTGCTGGGTGAAGGTGCCTATGTGCAGCGTGGCGAGCGCAAGAAGGCAGTTGTCGAGTTCAAGGAAGCCCTGGACTGGCTGATGGGTGAGACCGCCAAGCGCCACACCATCCAGCGCTACAAAGGGTTGGGCGAGATGAACCCGGACCAGCTGTGGGAGACCACCATGGATCCGAACGTTCGTCGCATGCTCAAGGTGACCATCGAAGATGCGATCGCAGCTGACCAGATCTTCAATACCCTGATGGGCGACGCGGTAGAACCACGCCGTGAGTTCATCGAGAGCAATGCCCTGTCGGTGTCGAACCTGGACTTCTGATACGTTGTCGATGGGCACATTAAGTGTCGCAAGTGGGCGAGTTACTGTCGCTTTCTAGGGAAAACCCCGGCCTTGGTGTCGGGGTTTTTCTTTGTGGTGTAGCCTTGGCAAAGCGATACAAGCAACGCTCCAATTCCTAGTTTGGGTTTTATGGGCGATGTGATGGGACATGGTTGCGGCTTCATCGAAACAAACCGCATCCTTGCTTGGCTGCTTGGCTGCTTGGCTGCTTGGCTGCTTGGCTGCTGTAGGTGGAAAAGTTAATTTCCACTTCGGTCAAAGTTAAGCGGGTTGATCAAGGTTGTTGGCCAAGCCCTAAAAAAGGAAACCCGGGAAGATCTGTGATCTACCGGGGTTTTCTTTTGGCTGCTCCAAGAGGTTCCTATTGATAAACTGTTGCGATTTGGCGCCCATGATGCGCTTGGTGTATTCAAAAGGAATTCTTTCCAATGTCCGCCCTGTCCGCCCTGCTTCACACCTACCGCGTCGCCTCAGTTAGTGAGCGCGAGAAAGGCACTTATTTTGAGGAGTTGATTTGTACCTACCTGCGCAACGAAGCTACCTACCGCGACCTATACGAGCAGGTCTGGACGTATGCGGATTGGGCTAAGGAGCAAGGGCTGGACGCGCGCGACACGGGCATAGATCTAGTTGCCAGAACTCAGGGCACCAGCGAGTATCACGCCATCCAGTGCAAGCTTTACGCCGAGAACTACCGAGTACAGAAGAAGGACATCGATAGCTTCTTCACCGCATCAGGCAAAAAACCCTTTACGCACAGCATCATCGTTGCCACCACAAACAACTGGTCTGAGCACGCCAACGATGCATTGTTGGATCGGCATCAGACGATCAACAAGATCGACCTGCAAGCACTGGAAGACAGCCAAATTGACTGGGCTAAATACCATCCAAAACAGACAGTCGTCCTAAAAGCTAAGAAAAAACTGCTAGATCACCAGCAAACAGCTCTCAATGCCACTGCGTCAGGCCTGAAAGAAGCGGAACGCGGCAAGCTAATCATGGCCTGCGGCACGGGTAAAACGTTCACCAGCCTGAAGATTGCTGAAAAGCTCGCTGGTAAGGGCAAGCGCGTGCTTTTCCTAGTTCCCAGCCTGTCACTCCTATCGCAGACCCTGACCGAATGGACACAGGAGAGCGGAACTCCGCTGCACAGCTTTGCCGTGTGTTCTGACGGCGATGTGGGTAAAAAGCGCATACAAGACGCCGACGTGGTTCAGACCTTCACCCACGAATTGCGCTATCCGGCGACCACGGAGCCTAAACGCCTGGCTTCGGAAATGGCCAAGCGTCATGATGATCAGAATATGAGCGTGGTGTTCTCAACCTACCATTCGATTGATGTAATCAGCCGTGCTCAGCATGAGCACAGTCTGGCGGATTTCGATCTGGTCATCTGCGATGAAGCTCACCGCACCACAGGGGCTACCTTCGACGAGGACGATGAAAGCAATTTCGTCAGGATCCATGACGGCGACTACATTCGCGCCGCCAAGCGCCTGTACATGACAGCCACGCCGCGTATTTATGGCGACAGTGCCAAGGTCAAAGCCGAGTCTGGGGATGTAACGCTGTGCTCAATGGACGACGAGACGCTTTATGGCAAAGAGCTATTCGTCATCAACTTCTCCGAAGCGGTTAAGCGTGGACTGCTGGTCGATTACAAAGTTCTGGTGCTTACTGTCGAAGAGAGCGCCATCAGTCGCCGACTCCAGGAGCTGTTGAAGGACGAAGACAACCAACTCAAGGTCGATGACGCTGCCAAGATTGTCGGTTGCTGGAAGGCCCTGACCAAACAGGGGCTGACTGATGATTTGGTTGGAGACGACCAGCCAATGAAGCGCGCCGTAGCCTTCTGTCAGGTGATCTCGCCTGACTACAAGGGCAGCAAACACAAAGTCAGCTCTAAGAACATTGCAGGGATGTTCCAGTCCGTGGTTGAGGCTTACCAAGAGTCGGAAGAGATCGAGGAAGCGGTACGGCTTACCTGCGAAGCCGATCACGTCGACGGTGGTATGAATGCAAGCGAGAAGGAAGCCAAGCTCACTTGGCTTAAAGCAGAAACTTCGGAGAACACTTGCCGCATCCTAAGCAACGTGCGCTGCCTGTCTGAGGGGGTGGACGTGCCCGCTCTGGATGCCGTGCTGTTCCTTACTCCGCGAAACTCTCAAGTTGATGTGGTGCAGTCGGTGGGCCGCGTGATGCGCAATGCCCCTGGCAAGAAGCGTGGCTACGTGGTGTTGCCGGTGGTGATTCCCGCCGGAATGGAGCCCCATGAAGCTCTTAACGACAACCAAACCTACAAGGTGGTCTGGCAGGTTTTGCAAGCTTTGCGTTCCCACGATGACACCTTCGATGCCATGGTCAACAAGCTCGATCTGATAGGGCACGACCCGCGCAAGATGGAAGTCATCGCTATCACCGACAAGGTAGATAAAAAGCAAAAGAGCAATTCAAAAACTAAGAACAAGGACGCAGGGAAAGGTCAGTACGGCATTGGCAAAAAACGTGGCAAGTACGATGCCGAGGGCCAGATGACCCAGCAAGCCGATCTGACCTACGAAGTAGGCGAGATCGAGCGCGCTATCTACACCAAGATCGTAGAGAAGTGCGGTAACCGTCACCATTGGGAAGACTGGGCTAAAGATATCGCCCAAATCGCGCGCACCCATATTGACCGCATTCAGGGCATTCTGGAAAACTCCGAATACACCGCAGAGAAAGCCGCTTTCGAAGCCTTTGCGATGGAGTTGCGTGATGACCTAAACGACAGCATCACCGATGGCGAGATCATCGAAATGCTGGCCCAGCACCTGATTACCAAGCCGGTATTTGACGCCCTTTTTGAAAGCCACAGCTTCGCGCAGCGCAACCCCATGTCCCAGGCCATGCAAGGCGTGCTCGACGCGCTAGATGAACACCGCTTGGATAAAGAAGTTGACACACTACAACGCTTTTATGACAGCGTGAAACTTCGAGCCCAGGGAATCGACAACGCTGACGCCAAGCAAAAAATCATCCTAGAGCTTTACAACAAATTCTTTACGAACGCATTCCCGCGATTAAAGGACAAGCTGGGCATTGTCTATACACCGGTCGAGGTGGTGGACTTCATTATCCACAGTGTCAACGATGTGCTGAAAAGCGAATTCGGGCAGACCTTGGGCAGCGATGGAGTGCATATCATTGATCCCTTCACGGGCACTGGCACCTTTATCACTCGCCTCCTGCAATCGGGTCTAATGACACCGGAGCAAATCAAGAAAAAATACAATGGTCAGATTCACGCCAACGAACTGGTACTCCTCGCCTATTACATTGCTGCAATAAATATCGAGGCCGTATATCACAGTCTGGTTGGTGGCGATTACGTACCATTTGAAGGCATCTGTCTCACCGATACTTTCCAGATGTATGAGAAGGACGACCTAGTCAGTGATCTTCTTGTAGATAACAGCGCTCGTCGTAATCGTCAGAAGAAACTCGATATCCGCGTGATCATCGGTAATCCACCTTATTCGGTGGGGCAAAAGAGTGAGAACGACAACAACGACAACATCATATACCCGCACCTCGATAGTCGTATCCGAAGCACCTATGCGGAACGCTCCGATGCCGTACTTGCTAAGGGGCTCTACGATAGCTATGTCCGAGCCATTCGCTGGGCCAGCGACCGAGTTGGCGATAGCGGCGTAATTGGTTTCGTGACCAATGCAGGCTTCTTGGATGCAAGAACAACCGATGGGCTACGTCGCTGCTTAGCTGACGAGTGCTCAAGCATCTACGTTTTTCATCTGAGAGGTCTGCGTGGCCAAAAAACTTCAGGTGAGCGAGCAAAAAAAGAGGGCGGACAAATCTTCGGCCTAGCAAGTGCTGCCGCTATATGTATCTTCGTTCTTGTGAAGAACCCCAAAGCTACCCAACACGGGCAGATTCACTTCCACGACATTGGTGATTATCTCAGTCGAGAAGAGAAGCTGGAGAAGATAAGTACCTTCAAGAGCATCGAAGGCATCAGCGCGGGAAGCGGTTGGCAGACTATAACGCCTGACGAGCACGGTGATTGGCTAAAACAACGAGATGGTAGTTTTGCGGATTACATCGTGTTGGGTGACAAGAAGGGAGATGCGCCTAAGCTGTTTGAGAATTTCTCACTAGGCGTAGTTACCAATCGCGATGCCTGGTGCTACAACTCTTCCAAGACTGCCGTCAGCACCAATGTTGGACGCATGATCGGTTTCTACAATCAGGAGGCTGATCGTCTTTCCAAAGCTCACCCAGGGCTCGATAAAAAGCAACGCGACACCTTGGTGGACGACTTTATCGATACCGACTCTACCCGTATCGCCTGGACGCGCGCACTGAAACAGGATCTCGCTAGAGATCGCCGCCTTGATTTTGATACGACATGCCTCGTACCGAGCCTCTATCGTCCATTCACCAAGCAATGGCTCTACTTCAACCGCCGACTCAACGAAATGGTTTACCAAATGCCGCGCTTCTTTCCGGATGCAGAAGCGCAGAACATTGTGATCGGCGTGTCAGCCTCAGACTCACGTAGCGCGTACTCAGTTTTCATCAGCGACCACATCACCAGTCTGCACGCAGTGGACATGGTGGGTTCTCAGTACTTCCCGCTCTACCTTTACGATGAGCCTGTAGACGAGGTCGCTCCCAACATCCCGGAACAGCACGCGCTGTTTGGCAGCAGTGACAATCAGAACGACGCGACAGCCAAGCCGAATACGCATCAACGTCGCGACGCCATCACGGCTGAGGGATTGGCCTACTTTCAGGCCGCATATCCCGGGGAGGACATCTGCCGCGAAGACATCTTCTATTACGTTTATGGTCTGCTGCACTCGCCCGAGTACCGCGAGCGCTTCGCTGACAACCTCGGTAAAGAGTTGCCACGCATTCCCTGTGTGAAAACGTCAGAAGCATTTTTGGCCTTCTCCAAAGCCGGTCGCGCGTTGGCTAAGCTGCATTTAGGCTACGAAACAGTTTCGCCTTATCCCGCCAAAGTTTCTGGTGGTAGTACGGCAGGGGATTACCGCGTCGACAATATGAAGTACGGCAAAGGTAAGGATAAAACCACGCTGCACTACAACGCCAAGATCACCGTCACCGGAATACCGCTGGAAGCCTATGAGTACGTAGTCAATGGCAAGGCGGCGTTGGACTGGGTAGTGGAGCGCCAGCGCGTTAAGCCTGACAAGGCCAGTGGGATCGTCAACGACGCCAACGACTGGGCGATCGATACTATGAGCAACCCAAAATATCCATTGGAGCTGTTCCTACGAGTAGTGACAGTCAGTCTGGAAACCATGAAAATCGTGAAATCCCTCCCTCCCCTCGATATTTAATCGAGAGAGTGTCACCGGCTAGCTGAAATGGCCGGTGACATTTCCCAGTTGAATTCTAACCCTTAACTCAGGTATACCTATTGGTGCTGGGTGTTACCGCCCAGGTGCTCTTTAAACATGGTTATCAATCGGGCTTGCAGTTGGTGGTCGGGAAACTGACCAGCTTTGGTGTTCTCCAGAGCTACCTTCGCCCCACACCTGTCGTCACCCCGATGTGCTCAGCGCTGAGGGTTTCGTGGCAAACGTCACGAGGCTGTCAGCGACGTTCCATCGGTTAATCGACAGAAATGCGGCGGACGGCTTATCAAGGATTTGATAAGCAGAACTGTGGTTTGTAGCGGCATCTTCAAAGTTCCATTCGGCCCGGAATACCTGGCGGCGGAGTAATCCACCGTAAGGAACTGTAACCATGAAAAAAGTAAAGAAAGCTGTCGGTATTCGTATCGATCAGCACATGCACAACACTGAAGATGCCCGCGTTAAAGTAGAAGCAGCCCCTCAGCAGAAAGATCGCAAGTGGGGAGATCGTTTAAAGACTTTGTCTGTCGAGGCAGCCAAAGTAGCCAAACGTATTCCATACTACATCTGGATTTGGGAAAAGGCTGTGATTGCTTGGGATTGGATCTGCGAAAATGCAGAGACAATTTTTGAGGTAATCTCATGACGCAACAAATCACATCATTCGAATTCTAGTGAGGCCGATCAAGTGATCGGCCTCATGTCATTTTGGGGACAGGAAATGGATGCTCCGATTTATCCCTTCAAACCGATCTACAGCCTGAAGGCGCTGTCGTTGACCCTTGGCGAATCCGCCGAACTCCTCGAAAGCTTAGCCATGCGCAGCTCCAATCTGTACCGCTATGTACCGCAAGAGAAGAAAGACGGCACCCCCCGTGACACCTACGATGCTTACCAGCCGCTGAAAAGTATCCAACGGAAAATCGTAGATCGTTTACTAGCGCGTGTTCGCTTCCCGGCATATCTCCATGGCGGGATCAAAGACCCTATGAACCGCCGGAGTATTTATTCCAATGCCAAAGTTCATGGCAACGCTAAATTTGTGCTGTTACAGGACATCAAGGACTTTTTCCCTTCGATCAAGGTGCAGCACGTTCAGCAGATATTTGAGAGGCTCTTTGGTTTTTCTGAAGAGGTATCGAAGCTACTAGCCCTGCTGACCACCCGTGATGGTGTTGTCCCACAGGGGGCCAGTAGCAGCGGCTATTTGGCCAACCTGGTGTTCTGGGATGTCGAACCCATGTTGGTGACCAGACTGGAAGCGCAGGGGCTGAATTACTCACGATTTGCCGATGACATCACGATCTCGTCCATGACGCCGCTGGATTCAGCAATGCTAACGAAGCTGGTCTCAGCGGTGACGCGAATGCTGGCCGAGAAAGGTTGCTATCAGAAACGCTCCAAGCTGCATGTCCGCAGGCGCGGTCAAACCTTGAAAGTGAAGTTCATAGATGAGTTTGTGCCTTTGACCGTGACGGGACTAACCATCTTTAACCAGGTTCCGGGCATACCCAAGGCGGAACGTAAAGCGATACGGGCAGCCATAAAGCAGTTGGAGGATCAGGCGGAGCATGGAGCGAGCTGGATTCAGTTAGAACCGCTGGCTCGTCGCGTTATGGGCCGTGTAGGCCGCTTGATTGCCTGTGCGCATCCCGATGGTGAGCGCCTGAAGCAACGACTTCATGCCCTCAAAGCCCGCAGCCAGGTTGCATTGCTGGGTCGCTATGCCGCAGCACAGCCTGAATCTGCATTTTCAGTCGAGTGACTACAGCTCGACTGTCAGGCTCTTAATTCCTATCCCTTCGCAGAATCGTCCCACGGTGGTCAGTGAGCGCCACACCCGCACTGGCTCGCGCCGCGAGCGGATCGGCAGCCATTTGGCGCCGAGGCGCAATTCCAGGCGCCAGGCCTCGCCGTCGCGCAGCACGCGAAATTCCCGCGCCGCCCCGGTCTCGACCAACGCGGCCAAGGTGTCCTGCTCGATGGCCCGTTTCATGTTGACCCCCTGCGCTCGCGTCCAACCAGTACCCAGGGTATTGGTATAGCGCAGTCACGGAATCCGGTGACCAGGATGGCCCTTCAGGTTCACCAATCTGTGGACAACTGTGGGGGGCGATTGACCATAATCGCCAATTATGCGCATCGTGCATGGATGTGCCCAATTATTTTTTTGGCTCAGCTTATGAAGCCTTTTCGAGATCCGCATTCAGTCATGCCACAGGAAGCGACCCACCTGAGCTTGCTTGTTCCTAAGCTGACGTATTTCGTTTTCTATAGCAGCCTCTTGTCCGAGAGCCTCTGCTGCCATGTCAGATTGCACCGAGGTCAGTAGAGGGACCTGAAAAGCCCTGAGCGCCTTGGCTTGAATGGTCGGCGAGCTGGTTCCAACCGCTAGCCGAAGCAGCTTGTTCTGACCTACGGGGGACTTCAGGTACATTATTAATGCTTGAGGGGCGTAACCATCGTTACGTGTGCGTAGCACGGCAATGGACTGGCCGCAAACCCAGCCCCCTGAGCCCAAAGGTGGCGCTTTACCCAGACAGCCCACTCTTCCAATCGCCCCTTTGATACAGATAACGATGTCATTCTCTTTCAGGAAATAGTCCGCCGCTTTCGGCCCGTCCATATCGTGCTGGGATGGTTTGCTAGCGCTAAGGACAAGTCCATAGTCAGGAATGTCCGACGCTTGTAGCTCTTGAACGGGTACGCCTGTTGACCCAAAGTGATGTTGGCGTGGCCTGATCAGCTCGAAATGGTCCTCGATGGTCGTGAACCTTGTGCTCACAGCATGATCAGGCTCGGTCTGCTTACCGACATGACGCGTCGGTTCGAGATTCAAGTCCGTGCTATTGAGCAAATCCTCAACACTGACCAGTGAGCTGAATTTACCTGAGCGGCGGTCTCTAACAGCTCTCATCACATGGTGGGTTTTGGGTAGTGGGTCGCCGGCACCTATGAGTAGCTCAGGGGAGGCCTCGATGAACAACACATTCTCTGTCTGTCGCGCAGAGTTCAAAATCAGAATTGCTGCTGTATTTTTGAAGCCTTTGACTGCTGCCTTGGGCAGGCCCAGCACTGCCTCCAGTTGTCTCTCAGCTAATAAATGCTGACGCAGGTTCCTCTCCAATCCGGGGCTGAAGAGCAGATAGTCAGGGATCAAGAGCACGATCCGCCCCTCAATCTGGTTCAGCATGTGGGCTATAGGAGCCATCGTCCCGTGCATCGCTGAGCAACTGAAGCGCCTGTGGATATCTTGGACGAGCATCTGGGCGTCATAGCGGGTTTGTAGATCAAGCACTGCTACGCCAGCTTCGAATTTCACTGTTGAGTTGGCAATCAGCGCAGCAGGGGCGAGTACTGGATCGCAAGCGTGTATTACTTCGCCCTGAACACCTCCATTGATGAGCCCGAGACGAACGATTGAGGGAGCGCTTGATTCAATCCAAGCATCAATCCCGCGCTTTATCGCCCTTGAAGCGAGTTGACCTGTACTTTCAAACGGTAGGTACAGTGTTTTCGGCTTATCCAAGAGTCCAAGGGTGATCAACAGGTCTGCGACATAGGGGGCTAATGTCGGGCCTGCTGAAACGTCTGAACCGTGTACGATATCCGCACCCCACCCTACTAACTGCCCGCGCGGCGCAAGTCTCAACGCTGCTTCGGTGAGGGCTCTCAGCATGTCCCCATCGACCACCACATTCTCATCCAGCCCCTGAGTGCGCCGAAACTGATTGAAAGCGGTGAGCAGTTGATCAGGCTCCTCTGGAAAATGACGGCCATCTGGCAATGCACCGTATTGAGTTGCTCTCAGCCAAGCCGTCACCATCAAAATGATGGGAGTCATTTCCACAGTGGAAGGTGCTTGGACAGTCGCAGATATCAGGGGGATGAAGCTATCAGGGTCAGTCATGTCCAGCTACGCGTGTGGTAAGAAGGTTGCAAAATAAAGTATTGACTACTTTTTTGGAAAAAGCTAGATTTGGCGTCGGTTAGGGACTGCGTCGAGGTCCGAACGCTGACGTTCATGGGCCCGGGATGTAAAATTTCCATACCGCTAGTCGGAAGCTTTTGATGACTTTTGTTACTGTTTTCTCCAACAATATTTTTAAGGAAATTTATAACTATTGAATTAGACGGGGTAATCAACCTTACAGAAATTTGTATTGGTTGAATTTGTACTTTTTTAGATATTAAGTCTGTTTGACTTTCTCCTACGGCGATTACACTTTCCTGTGCATCGTAGGGGCCAACCATGATTCGAGATACCGACAGTTCACATTTCGCAAGGGATGTTTCTCGCAGAACGCGGCGTGGCAGGCGTGCGCTCGTTCTAAAGTCGGAAAAATGCGCTGGGGGAGACCTTAGAGTAGAGAGTGCGCTTGAGCGCGATATTGCTCTTATGCTCGATATAGATCCTCGCGTGAAAGAACTTTCTGCTCAGCCATTCACTTTGGAGTTGCAGAGCAATATCCTGCTGCCATCTCGCAAGGATTATCAACTTCGTCCAGGCTCTGCGCCGCGATTCTACACGCCAGACTTTCTCTGTCAGCTCCATGATGGAGGGCGTGTTGCTATTGACGCGAAGCATTCCCGTTTCATCCAGCAGTTCGATACAAAGCGAGATGAAATCGAGAATTGCCTTCGCCAGCATGGCATCGCGTTCATGGTTATTCCAGAGACGGCGGTATCGCCGAGCGTCATGCAAGCCGTATCCCCTTTGCACCTTCTGAGAGCGGGCTACCTTGCGCCATATCGTGCAGTTGCAGAGGAAGAACTGAACGCCACTCTGGATGCTTGTCCCTCTTGGCTTGCAATAGAGCTTTCATCACGTTTGGCCTCTGGCCGCGTCGGGGTTCTAGCTGGGCTTCTCGCAGGTTTGTTGACTGCTGATCTCTCTATTCCCCTCTTCTCTCCTTCCAGCGAAGTGCATGCCGCTCATGGGGACCTTTCCCATCTTCAACTGTTGGAGGTCTGCTCATGAAACGTGCTCTCTCGGTGGATAGCGTCATCCTTGAGCGTGGAGAGGTACGAAGAGTTGCCTCCATTCGTCCTG
The DNA here is from genome assembly GCA_023388335.1 of Pseudomonadota bacterium. Classification (GTDB taxonomy): domain Bacteria; phylum Pseudomonadota; class Gammaproteobacteria; order Pseudomonadales; family Pseudomonadaceae; genus Aquipseudomonas. The sequence goes on from JAEWGL010000143.1 coordinate 11,403, forward strand.
AGATTTCGCAGATTGTGCTGGAAGGGGCGCGTGGCGAGGAATTTGTCGTTAGCCTCGATGAATTCCAGCAGCGGGTTGCTCAGGGCCAGTATCGACGAATCTACGGATCAGTGCCTGTTCCTAGTCAGCCGATGCCGAAGCGCAATTTGACTCAGACGGAGAGGACTGCGCTTGATCGACGCCTCGAATTGCTTGAATACGTGGCTGAAGCTCGTCGTGACGGAGTTTCATGGTCCGCAACCATTGAGCAGGTCAATGAGCGCTGCGCAGCCCTCGGACTGGCAGTACCTTCTGCGCGGACGATTCAGCGCTGGTACAAGGCGTACGACATTGCAGGCTCAGTGGATCAATTGGCGCCTCGTTTCAGTACTCGGGGTAATAAGCGCAGAATCCGGACTCTGGAGGATCTTGACTTTGAGGAAACTGTGGCCGATGAAATCCTAAGATCGTACTTCCATACCGACAGATTCAACGTGAGTCAGATCACCAAACTGGTGAACCACCAATGCCGTGAGCGCGCAGCACAACGCAACTCTACGTTCCGTGGCATCTCCCGCCGCAGTGTCAGCCGCCGAATTCGTTCAATGGAGCAGACACTGGTTGCTCCTGGACGAGTGTCCAAAGCCACCCGCAATCAAGAAATGCGAGTGGCAGTGCGCAAGTTTCTCGTTGAACGGCCATACGAGCGGGTTGAGGTGGACGCGACACCGCTGGATATTTTCTGCTGTGACGAGAAAGGACAGCCCATTGGCAAACCAGTCTGCTATGCGGGCATCGATGTGGCGACTGGTGCGTTGGTGATGTTGAAATGCTCCATAGCAAAACCGTCTCAAGATTTTGTGTTGGAAGCGCTGGAATTCTGCTTCTCACCAAAAGGAGAAACTTTTAGCACGAGGTATAACCTTGTTCATGAATGGTTGGCGCCAGCGGCCATAGAAACCATTGTCCTCGATAATGCTCAGGAGCATCACGGGGGCGTTGTACTGAACGCGTTGCGTTATCTGAACACCACCATTGACTATCCCATGGCGGGAAAACCTCAAGCCAAACCATTCATCGAGCGTTTTTTTGGCACGCTGAAGGCTGGGTTGATCAACACTCTTCCAGGTGCTTCATCTTCTCAATCGGAGATGGAGCAAGACCCCATCGGGCGTGCGCTTAAGCAACCACTGTATACGGTAAAAGATCTTGAGGCGCTCATCATTCGCTGGGTGGCGGATGTGTATATGCAGACGCCGCTGCATCGTCTTGAGCAGCGGTTCGAGAGTGGTTGCTCTCCCGCGAAAGCAATGGAGATCTTGAAAAAACAGTATCTAGTCTTGCCGCCGCCAGATCCCGATGAGTTCAAGAATGCGTGCCTGCGCTATCACACCCGAGCTATGACCTTGGGGCGGGAAGGCGTCTGTCTCGACACTATGACCTACAACAGTCGTGAGCTGGGCGAGCTATATCAGCGTAAGGGGCAGAAGACGAAGGTCAAAGTTCGTTTTTATCCACTCGATTGCCGTACGATTTTCGTTGCTGATCCTGATGCCCCTGGAGTTCTGATCGAGGCATTCAACCGTGAATCGGGCATGCCGCACATCAGTTTTGAGGAAGCGAGAAGGATCAGGAAACTCCACCGCAAAAGTGATGCAGAGCTTTCTGGCGAGGGATACCAGATTGCGCATATGCAAATGCTTCAGGAGGTCCGTGATCGGGCGGAGAGCGGGCGGATGGGAGATCGAAATCGTGCTGCTCGTAGCCAGGAGCGTGAGCGTAAGCGGCTGGAGGGGCAACGCAACGAGTCTCCACGTCAGCCTATGGAGTCCGTCCCAGCACAAATACCGCCGCTCCCGCCGCTCCCGCAGCTTTCAGCAGCTCCGCGTCGTAAGAAATCGGTGCAAGGAGCTGCCGAATGAGTGCGCTTGTGAAATACGAGCTAATTGAACATTCGACCTTCAGCAAAGCTCTGGATCGGTTGGATATGACGGTGAAACGTGGTCTGAATGGTGAGTCATTGATACTCCCCATCTTTGGACCGACAAGGGTTGGAAAGACAGAACTTGTGAAAACAGTCCTATCGGAGAACCAGCCGAAAATCGTCGATGGCGTGCGACGCATGCCGATTGTGCGTGTTGTAACACCAGTGAATCCCACTCGCCGCTCTTTGCCGGTTGCCCTCTTGGAGGGGCTGGGTTCCCCACGCTATAGCCGTTCAAGCTCTGAAGAATTGACCCGTATGGCCTGTGAACTGATCAAGATTACCGGTACGAGAGTGTTGGTTTTTGACGAGATGCAGCACTTTGTTGAGCGGGGGTCACGAACCGCAGCACGTGAAGCGGCTGACTGGCTGAAGGTTCTGGCGGAGGAAATGAGCTTGACTCTGGTGCTCACTGGATTGCCTGTTGCCAATGAGGTCTTGACTCGAAATGAGCAATTGCGCGATCGCGCTGAGGCAGTCTTCGAATTTCGTCCGTACAACTGGAATGATGAAGTCGATCAGTTGGAGTTCCGCCGAGCAGTGTTGGCAATGACCGAGGCCTTTGGTGAGGCTGGATGGAGAGTCCCGGATGCGACAGATCTGGATTTTGCCAAGCGCGTATACGCAGCATGCCTTGGTCGCATAGGCATGCTGGTGAAGCTGTTTCAGACGGCTGAGCATCTAGCGAAGGGACACCGCATCACTGATCAAACCTTGATTCGCGCATATGCCGAGGGTGTGAATACTCGGTTCTTGGAGTTCAACCCATTCGAGGGTAAGCCCCCAGTCGAAAGTCTCCTGGGTCAAGGATTCGCAAGAATGCTGAGCGAGGCACACATGACAGTGCCCAAAGCGCTTCGTTCGAAAGGAGTAAAGGCATGAGTTTGATCGTTCGCCTTCAACCCTATTCGGATGAGTCGCTGCATGGCTTCTTGCTACGTGTCAGCGAACGCAACTTCGCACCAAATCTGAAAGCTTTTCTGGGCAGTTACGGTCTCAAGTATCGACTGACGTTTCGCGAGGATGAGCTTGCCAAGCTTGGTAAGCTGCTGGAGATAGATTCGGATGTATTCATCCCTCTCCAACCTGCTCCTGACAGTCGCAACCCGCTGCTTCACCCCAAATACCTGGATCGGCGAGGCCAAAAGGTATGTCCTCATTGCATTGAGGAATCTGAGCATCACCGGATCGGTTGGGATCACATAATGCTCTCATCCTGCCCGAAGCATGGCCTTCATCTCATATCGACCTGCAAGGCTTGTGGTAAGCGCATAGATAAGGAAGGTCCGCTCGGCCACTGTGTTTGTGGTCAGCCCTACGCACAGGGACAAAAGAGGAGAGCCACCGAAAATTCGCTGGCGCTTTCAGCATTCCTGCATGGCGTTGAACATCCGGCCCGATGCTCCCTCCCAATGGCGTGGCGTAATGGCGAACCTCCTGCTGAAGCTGTCGATTTTCTCTGTATGCTCGGCAAGCATCTTAGCTGCATGAACAATGCGACCCGTGGACCTAATCGGGTGCCTGGTAAGGCAGCTAGCGATGAGGTCATCGAATGGGCAAACGCTGGCTTTGATCTGCTGCTGGATTGGCCGTCACGATTTGATCGAGCGTTGAGTACTCGGCTGGAGAGCACCGAGGGACCTGGGTTGGCTAAACGACTTGGAGGTTGGTATCGCGAACTGCACCAACGCTATGCGGCGCCCCAATTTGACTGCATTCGAGAAGCCCTGGTGCGACATCTCTCAAAGAATTTCGATGGCCACCTCAACTTGCGAATCAGCACGATTGATCCTCAGCATCTGAGTGATAAATGTTGGCTGTCATCGGCAGAAGCTGGGCGTTTGATTGGTATCGGGTCCGAGCTGGTCCGTTCTGCGGTGATCACTGAAGAGATTCCCGGAAAGGTGACAGTCAAAGGGAAAAATCGCTTTGTATCGATTCACAAGGAAGTCGTTGAGAAGGTGCGCCAAGACAGGCTTTTGTACCTAACAACGACCGAGGTGCGCCGACGCCTGGGTGTGAGCAAGCTGCTGTTTGAAAGGCTCATGCAGTCAGGTGCGTTGCACAAGCAAACCAAGGTACAACGCCCTCCGCTCGTCTCGGCCGAGTTTTTGGCACAGGACGTAGACGCGTTCGTTCAGCGACTCCATGGGGGATTGCAAACACAAGATGTGGATAAGTCTAGATGGACAGGGCTTCAGGACATTTCGGTCAAACGGGGCATTCCGGACGCAGCCATTTGCGGAATCATCCAGAAAATTCTGCATCAGGAAATTCTCCCGATTGCTTTTATCCCAGACGTACCTGGTATTTCGGGTCTGCGATTCGACCTGGGTGAAATCAAGGCATGCCTCGATGACCAAGTATCTGAACCGCTTTTGAGCATCACTCAGCTTGCACGAATACAGGCTTGGAAGCATGAATCAATCAAGGAGTGGATTGAGGCCGGTTATCTCGAAGCACGTAGAGAAGTCGTCAGCGGCAGAGCGAATTGGGTTATCCCTATGTCGGCACTGCTCAAGTTCATGTCTGAGTATGTCGTCTTGGCGGATATCGCCCGCCGTATGGAGAGTAAGTCTGTTTGGATCCTCCGTGGTCTGATGCCGTCGGGAGTCAAACCAGCACTGTCTCCTCAGAGTTTCAGGGGACGACTCGCGGGGTGTTGCTCAGTATCAGTGATCTCGTTAAGGCAGCTCAACCCAGCAAGCGTGTTCAACCTGAGCAGACGCTCACGACAGCGTAACGTGATTTGTTTGCGTAACTCACAGTGAGTTACGCAAACACCCCAAGACTGAATGAAGATGGTGTGCATCATGATTGAGCTAAGCACTTATGCCCAACGACGGCTTGCCCGAATTCAGCGAGCCGACTTTGGAATTCCGGTTACAGCATATATCGTTAACGCTTATTTCTCTTCCTGCTGCTGTGTGGGGAATGTCTACGGGCATGTTAGACGACAACCTGACGGAAAATTTGCAGATGGCCACCTGATCCGAACCTCAGATATTTGCATAATCGATGACTGGGAAATTTGCTGGTCATTCCGCACAGAGTCTGGGAGTCATTATGTGGTCGTAACATTTAAACAGACTGGTGGACGCTCCTCGTTGGCTGCGCTCATTAACATTCTGGTCAAGGGGTTTCATGTTACAGCAAGGGGAATTCACTAGCTGATGTGTGGGCTTAATTTTTATGGTGATGGGTAGCCATAGAGGCGCGGCTTTCTTTTGGCAGGCTGAAGTGTATGGCTGTTTAGTGCGAATGTGAGTATTGATATTGGTCTGGAAAATGAAAACTCATAGTGAGATATCCGGTCTTTCCGGGTGCGCCTGTTCCAACTTCTTTCGTGATTCAGAATTTTTAAAGCTAGTTATGCTTAAGCTGCGAAATGCAGATTAGCCGTGCCGAAGCTCGTGAGCGCTGGCTTATTTGGTTTGACTCCCTGAGCTTTGAGGAAAGGCATTGGTTGAGGTAGAGCTATCCAAACGTGCCGATGCCATTGCCAAGCAGTTTGGAAAACCTCGGCGATATGTACCGCCCTTACAAATATCAGTTACGGACTAAGCAGAATGCAGAAGGCTCATTCCTTTTCCGGGTGTCGAGCATCTGACGTGACGGCCTCCATGATCGCCGATAGCTCCTCTATCAGCTCGGCGTGGCATCGACTGATATATCCAGAAATTGTCTCATTACGTAATAGGCGAGCTAGATATCCCTTCGCTACGACCAATACCAGCATGGTCTCTCCGAGGGAGTCTTCTACCGTCTTGTAGTCATGATATAGCTTTTCCATTTCGCGCTCCATACGTGTAATCTCTTCCGCATTTACCTCTGTCGGTATTTTTTCCTTCTTCACCACCAGCATTTCTGGACGAGTGGCGGTTAGCACCATACGTGCATAGGTTTGAGTAAAGCAGTTAGCTGAAATCATCAGCTCTACGGCCTCAATCTGGCGCATAGGTTTCATTTTCTTCAAAGTGCGGAAAACGTCTTGGCTCACCATTTTGACTTTCAGCATCTCTGTAACCTCTGGTGCAATGCCATCCAGTAATCGTTGACGCTCACGAATTCGGTCGACATTTATTCCCAGAACCTTTGCTATCATTTCTGGGGCAATACCCTTCTGCACTGCCGTTTGAATCATTTTGTGCTCTTGCACGGGTGTCAAGCGGTTGATCTGCCGGTTATAGGTAAATGCTTCATCATCCGTCGATAATAGACACAGCGCCTCGTTGGCCCCTAATGCTTTCAGGGCATACAAGCGCAAATGACCATCAAGCAATACATATTCTAGTGCTCCATCTGTACTCGCCTGTTGGCGGTGAACTGCAAGTGGCTCAATGATACCCAGTTCTTTGATTGATGCGACTATGGTTGAGTATTTTCGGCTCTGTTCAATATCTTTACTCAACGAGCGTGTAGGTAGAATTCGGTCCAGCGGAATCGGAACGATTTTTTGCTCAAAGGCTTGCTTAACCTGGGCCACGATTAGCTCCCCCCTTGAACGCGGTCTGCTAGAGATTTCGGCATGTCCTGGATATTTTCGTTACGAAGCAATGTACAAAAATACTCGTCGGCCAGAAGCCGACGCATGGCGGTTACAATAATCAGTAGGCGTTGCTCATTGATATCCGCTTTCTTGATCATCACCGTCTGGCGCCGTACCTCTGACTGATAAGCGGCCAAGAGTTTCTTGGGCGTCGTCAAACGTTCAGTGGCTAACTTTCTTTGGCCATAATGTTTTCCAAACATGCGACGTCGATCAATCAGGCGCCTAACCTGGATCAACTGCTCACCTTTTAGGACACCCGTCTCATATGCTTCGACCATAGCCAGCTGGACTTCGGTATCATTTGACCTAGCGACCTCCGTCGCGACGGTAATGGGTAGCCATCCTTTTTCGACTGCGGCTATCAAGCGTACTTCTCCCTGCCTCAAAAGCACTAAAATGCCGTTGATGTACGTAGGGTCCAATCCAGTTTTGGTGCTGATCTGCTTCGTCGAATACCCACGATCCGACAGCACTTGTATGGAGTAGAGTAGATCCTTATTCGAGTGCTTTCGACGGGCTAGGTTTTCTACCAGGCTGATAAGAAATCGATCCACAACGCTTGCACTGACTACTACACAAGGGATCTCGTGTTCGCCGAGGGCACAATATGCTTCATAGCGACCTTGGCCACAAACCAACTCGAAATGGTTACTTTTTTCTGGGTCCGAACAAGGGGTTACGGTAATTGGTCGTTTCAACCCCAGGCTCGAAATATTTTCCACTAGCTTCGCAAACACCTTCCTGTTACGTGACCTAGGGTTGAGAATACGGATGCGATCCAAGCTTACCATTTGGATAGTTGTCGCTTCACCGATATGTAGTGGACTATTAGTGTGTTGTGGCATATTCATGCGGCTCTCCCGACAACAGTTCGACGAGTTAGCTGTGCAAGTGCTTCGAGGCTGTCGTAGCGATAGATTTCCAGGTTAGAAGCGTTGGACTCACTCAAACGTAATTTTGCTTGTTGGATGTCGAGCGTAGGAAAAATGTAATAATCCCGAGCTACCTCCTCCCCTGGTTCCATTCTCACTGCAACAGAGATATCAGGGAGGAGACCCAGATCGAACCGAATTTTCCAACGTGCGGATCCAGTCCCCTTGCTTTGACAGCGGCAGAGGAGTAATGAAATCAGCAGCTCATCGTTCACTTGTAGCAGGTCGGTGGTTGGGTCAATTGCCACTCTCCCTCCCACCTCTTGAATCTGCTCCACGGTCTTGGCCAGTAGGCGAGGATGCATTAGGCGCAGTTGGTGGTTGGCCGCGACGTAGTCGTAGTCGCGAGCTGGTGTGTAACCAATGAGTGAGTACGTTCTCAATAAGCTACCAAAACGATACTGATAGGCGGTGCTGGATGGACAGGAGTCTGATTCGTTGATGATCAATCCGGAAAGACATCCCGTTTGCTCATACAGTTTTTTGAGCCGCTCAAGCATTTCTGCATCTGGCATGCGATAGCTTCGGGACTGAATGATGTCACGCGCGGCGGCGAAAATCAGTGGATCAACCAATGGCGGAAAGGCCGCATTTGCACGGATCCACTGGTCTGGCTGGTTCCGAACGTGTTCTTCTTTTAGCTTGAACGAGGAACGGTTCCACACATTGTTGCCAATGTACTTCTCGTTTGTCAGTACCTCATGAACGGACCCTTTGCTCCATGGCTTCGCCAATTGAGTGAGTAGGCCACGACTGTTCAGATGCTGTGCAATCTCGATTTCGGAGTATCCTGCCTCTACGAACTGTCGGTAGATCCACTGAACGACAGCCACTTCAGCTTCGGGACCTGGCACCAGCTTCACGCGGTCAGTCTGGATACTTTTATGTTGTCCCAGTACCAGCTCACTTTTTGGGATACCGTGGGCGTCCACGAGTTGGCGCCGTAATCCGTATCCGGCCATACCTCCTTGCCGGTATCCCAGCTGGATGAGCCTTGATTGACCAGCAAATACTTTAACGGAAAGCTCTCGACTGTACTCCCCAGCCATCATCCGTTTGAGGCTTTTGACAATGTTGGAGACAGGTGAGCCGTCATTCATAAATTGCTCAGCGCAGTAATGGACAGCGATCCCGGCTTGTCGGCATCTGACCTCGAAGCTAGCCGCGAGGTCGGGATCTTGGAAGCGTCCCCAGCGGCTCACGTCGTACACCAAAATGGTGGAAAACGTCGTGTTTCCCAGCTCAATGTCTCGTAAGAGCTGGATCAGAGCGTCCCGTCCCTCAAGGCGCAGCCCACTTTTGCCTGCGTCTGTGTAGATTTGAACTATTTCAAGAGAATGGGCTGCTGCGTAAATCTTGATCGTGTCTAACTGATTCTCGGTCGAATATTGCTGATGTTCGGTAGACATACGGACATAGGCGGCTGCCAGGCCTGAGGCTGGCGGGTGACTGTTGGCTCCAGATTTTTCACGACTGCGCATACGCAAACCTCTACGCGCATTCAGGCTCGGCGAGTAGCTGGGACATACCCATCGACCATGAAAGCGAACGATGTTTCGTATCAACGATAGAAGATTGAGGTGGGAAAAATGCTACCTAAAAAGTGCAATACTTTTCCGACTCGTCAGGAGTACGCAACCGGGCTAGCAGCTGCTCTGACCGAGGAGCTTGGCTCGTCGCGTAGGGCAGTGAAGACACTGATGACGTGGACGGACGCGAATGAGCGCACAGCAAAGAATTGGCTGAATGGGACATGTGGGCCACGGGGTGAGTATCTGATTCGGCTAATCCAGCACTCAGATGTCGTGCTCAAACGGTTCCTAAGCATGGGAGCACGTGACGGATCGGCGGTTATCGCCTCACTCCCAACGATCCGAAAGGAGCTGTCGAATGCGTTGGATGCGATTGATAGATGCTTGGACGCTGAACTGAATTCAAGTAATTGAAAATTGTGATTTTTTAATTTTTCTTGGTCCGCAGTGAGCGTGCTGGTCTGTCATGAAACGGAGCGAATTGTCTGCTCGGTAGGGGAGGACATGCAAATCTATAATCGCTCTATAGTCTTATATAATTCGCCATAAATCAGGTTTGGGCGGGACTCAGTCGGGGTGAGTGTGGGGCTCGCCCTGCTGGAATGAAGTACCCCTGGCACGCATAATGCCCTCGCGCTAAGTGGTTGTGGGTCGACGGGAAGGCTGAAAAGGTCTACCCCTGTAACAGGACGCTCTGCTGATCCTTTGTAAGCGCCCAGCGGAGACCTTCATAATCCCAGCATTAAGGGCCATGGATCACCTGCGCCAGCGCCTTGGTTCGTCAATGGGCACCGCTCTATCGTGACCGCCACCCTGGTGCGCGGGAACATGTCTGCGATGCAATGTGCAAAATTTGCATATTGCAAAGGTCGTCATAGGGATGTCATTTTGCCCAACCTCCGCACAGATTCTTACGCGCTGCCTGTCTGAACCTGGGGAGGATCAGCGAAAAATCACTGTCCAATGTGCACGTGGAATCCCCACTCACCGAGGTCGAATTGCGCATTGTGCTGGATCTAATCGGTCAGATAGGCCATGGTATGGCCATCTAACTCGTAAACCCTTCGGATGCTCTTCTCGCAAGACCGCCTATAAGGGAGAGTGGCTTGGTGAGGGCGATAGAGTGTCGTCGTGAGGAGCCAGGCTTAGCCAAGGAAACCAGGTGGTTTTTTGCTTTGATGATTGCTGAAATCGTACGCTTTCTTAGGTTGAATCCGGGAACGAAGGGAAGGGAAATTGCACGGCAGTTGGGTGTCGAGAAAGGGACCGTTAACTCCCTCCTCTACAAAAACCCTGAAACCTTTGCCTATGATGATGAGCAGCGCTGGTCGTTGATCGCGTCGAGCAAGCTGACGGTTGTGCTCGCGGAAGAGGCCTGGGTTGGAGCCACATCGTTTGAAGATGTGCTCGAAGCCACCGGGTCGCCTCTAGATGAAAACTGTTCTGAGGTTGAGTTTGTCATCCCTAAAGGCTGCAAAATCATGGTCGACGCCGCAGCTAGGCTTCTAGCGCTGTGCAATCAGCTCGTGATGGTTGGTAAGGTCACCTCGATTGACTTCAGCGCGTGCAGAGCGACCCTGACCTATTTCAATCGATTGGGCTTCTTTGATCACTTGGCTGGAAAAGTGGACGTGATTCCACAGCGTCCTGCACATTCAGGGGCTGTAGCCTACCGTGGCAATAATCAAGGAGTGGTTGAGCTTGCATCCATTGACCACCAAATCCCTGACGAATCGATCCCAAAACGCTTGAAAAATAGTCTGGTGAACTGTGCTGGAGAGCGCTATTCGCAATCAGCATTTACGTTCATCTCGGAGCTATTCGGAAACGTGAGGGATCATGCCAAGTCGGATATTCCGGGCTTTGCAGCGCTCCAGTACTACCCGAAGGGTAAGAAAATCCAGACAGTGATTTCTGATAGCGGGATTGGAATCGTGGGCAGTCTACAGCCTGTGCTGGAGCACAAATACCAGGAACTATTTCGGCAGCTCGACTTCTCAAAGCCTGAGGCAGGGCCTGAGCTGGTATTGCATGTCTTTAAGCAGGGACGCATCTCCAGCTCTGAGGATGACGGCCGTGGTCTCGGCTTGAAACGCAGTGGTGATGTGGCGGCGGGCTTCAATGCAACCGTTACCATAAGGCAAAAAAATTTCGAGCTGACAATGTTTTACAGCGACGGTCAGTTCAATAGGAGCGCCTCGCGACCGAATTTGCCGACCATTTTGGGAACGCATATCTGCTTCGACTTCTTGATTGACAGCTAAGGCTCTCTCGTTAAACTGAGCAAATGAATCAGAAATCTATCTCTGTCAACCTAATCGACTTCACTGAAGACGACCATCCCTTCGGCAACGTTCAGGGTAAGGCCGCTTTTGCGAAGCTGCTCGATTTCGTTCAATCGCACCCGCAGATCACCACATTTGGGATCTCCCTTTCTGGCATTGAGGCGACTGATGCATCCTTTCCGAGGGAAAGCGTCGTTGCCGTGGCTAAGCTTTTCAAGGGAGAGCGTGGCTTCTACCTTAAGGACATGAAAAGCCTAGATCTGCTCGATAACTGGAGCTACGCGGCTCAGGCGAAAGAGATCCCGCTGACTGTTTGGGCGGATGATCGCTATGACGTCATCGGTCCAGAGATTAGCCCTTCCAACCGAGAGCTGTTGGAGTGTGTGCTGTCACAACGCTCAGTTACGGCGGCACGAGTATCTGAAATGCTGGAGATCTCGGTTCCTAATGCCAGCACCAAGCTGAAAAAGCTCAAGGATCAGGGGTACATCCTTAGGGCTGAAGAGGCGGCCGAATCGGGGGGCATCGAGTACGTTTACCTCGCCATTGGAAATTCTGGTTAAACAGCTTTACAAATCCAGATTGTGAGCGTAAGGTTTGTTCCGACGCCAAGAGATTTCTACACCTCCTGGTTAAACTGGATCAATAAAGCAGAATTGTGACCGGTATGGCTACTAATCCTCCAAGTGGTGATGGGCATCGCAATGGTGCGGTGCGCCAACGTTCTCAAACCCAAACCCCGTCTGACCACTGGGTCAAGCGTGATACCGAGACTGGTCAGTTCATGGATGTAAAAACCTCGGACAAAGCGCCTTTCAAAGGCGTTCGGAAAGAAAAATAGGAGAGCTAACCATGAGTGCCAAATACGAAATCTTCCTGGGAACAGATCGTCAGTACTATTTCCGTCTGAAGGCCCCGAATGGCGAGAAAATCCTGGCCAGCGAAGGCTATACCACTAAGGCAAACTGCCAAAATGGTATCCAGTCCGTGAAGGTCAACTCCCCGTATGACAGCAACTACAAGAAGCTGACGTCGGTGAACAGCCAGTACTATTTCACCCTTCATGCAAGCAATGGGCAGGTAATCGGAAAGAGTGAAACCTATACCACTGCTCAATCCCGGGATGGTGGTATCGCAGCAGTCAAGGCGTATGGCCCCACTGCTCCGGTGGTCGACCTCACCTGATCTGAGTGCTTGCATAAGGCGCTCGCGCTGCGGGGGCTGATCTGTGTGGTGCCGGTCGAGTGGGTGAGGGACATGCCAATAGGTCCACCTCTTATGGCAGGACGCCCTGCTGGTCGTTTGATGCCCTCTGCTACACACTGATAGCCTACAAGCTACGAGGTTCGCGACCTCTTTAGCGACAGAGGCTTCAAAGCGGTGAGCGATTCCACACTGGTTGCAAAATTACGGGCCGAGAATGCGCGACTTATTGCCTTGCTTGATGCGCATGGCATTGAGTGGCAGCTTCCAGTTGAGCCTGTATACATTTCGGTTGGAGAGAGCAAGCCGCTTCTTAACCTTGATACAGATAGCAAACTCGCTCTTTTCCGCAGCTTGTTCAAAGGCCGTATCGATACCTACCCGTTGCGCTGGGAAAGTAGAGGTGGCAAGTCTGGTTATGCACCGGCCTGTGCCAATGAATGGCGACCTGGAATTTGTGAAAAGCCACGCATCAAATGCGGTGATTGTGGACAGCGGCAGCTCCTACCAGTAACCGACGAGGTCATTTACCGTCACCTGGCAGGCGTCATTGTGGCTGGAGTCTATCCGTTACTTTCGGATGACACGTGCCACTTCTTCGCCGTCGATTTCGATGAGGCTGATTGGCGGGAGGATGCACTGGCGTTTGTGCATGCTTGCCGCTCTCTCAATGTTCCCGTGGCGCTGGAAATCTCGCGTTCTGGTAATGGGGCGCATGCGTGGGTTTTCTTCGAGGAAAAAGTGCCCGCGAGCGATGCTCGCCGTTTGGGTGCAGCGATCATCAGCCATGCTTGCGAGCGCACCCGACAACTATCACTCAGCTCGTACGACCGGCTCTTCCCCAATCAGGACTATATGCCCAAGGGTGGGTTCGGCAACCTGATTGCTCTGCCACTGCAAAAACGAGCCAGGGCTAACAACCGTAGTGTTTTTGTGGATGACACGCTGGAACCTTATCCCGATCAATGGGCATTCCTCGCGTCTATTCGACGGATGAGTCTGGAAGACATCCAGCCAGTTATTAGTCAAGCTATGGGCAGTCGCGACCCGCTAGGTGTTGCCTTTGTCGATGAGCAGAACGAAGCCGAGCCTTGGAAACAACGTGAGCCAACGTCTCGGTCGTTGACCTGTCCTTTGCCTGCGACCCTTAACGTCACGCAGGCAAACCTGATTTACTTTGAAAAATCTCAACTGCCTCAGCCTTTGGCCAACCAGCTAATCCGACTCGCGGCTTTTCAAAATCCAGACTTTTACAAAGCGCAAGCGATGCGCCTGTCGGTCTGGAACAAACCCAGGATCATTGGCTGCGCGCAAAATTTCCCTCAGCATATTGGGCTTCCTCGGGGTTGTTGGGATGCGGTACAGGACCTGTTAAATGAGTACAAAATCACCCAGCAGTTACAGGACGAACGCTTTACTGGCATTAGCCTCGACGTTAATTTCCTGGGTACTTTACGTCCAGATCAAGACGCGGCGATCCATGCTTTGATGCCACACGACACCGGGGTACTCTGTGCCCCTACAGCGTTTGGCAAAACAGTAACTGCTGCCGCACTCATCGCCAGACGTGGAGTCAACACACTGGTGTTAGTGCACCGCACAGAACTGCTCCGGCAGTGGCAAGCTCGTTTACAAACCTTCTTGGGCTTAGGAAAAGAGGTAGTCGGTACGATAGGCGGTGGAAAGCCCAAGGCGACAGGGCGGATCGACATCGCTGTGATGCAGTCGTTATCGCGGAAAGGGGAAATCAGTGATCTGATCAAGAATTACGGTCAGATCATTGTCGATGAGTGCCATCACCTCTCGGCGGTCTCTTTCGAAGCATTATTGCGGAGCGCACCTGCGCGCTATGTGCTGGGGTTGACGGCTACACCCATCCGCCGAGACGGGCAGCAGCCAATCATTTTCATGCAATGTGGTCCCATTCGGCAAACTGCGGCTCGACCAGAAAGCGCTCCCCATGATTTATCTGTCATTGCGCGGATGCTACCAGGTCCAGTTCCTGTACCTGAAGGCGCCGGGATACAAGAGGTCTTCAAAAGTCTTGCTGATGATGCGGGGCGTACCGCGCAGATTGTTTCGGACGTTCGCTCCGCGTATGACCAGGGTCGAAAAGTACTCGTGCTGACACAACGTACGGAGCATGTGGATGTTCTAGAGCACGCACTGAAGGTGCATGTCGAAAACCTATACACCCTCCACGGACGAATGCCCAAGAAGCAGCGGTTAGCTCGGCTTGGAGAGCTTGAGTCCTTGCCTGAAGACGCACCTCGTGTGCTTCTTGCTACCGGTAAACTGATTGGTGAGGGTTTTGACCATCCTGCATTGGATACACTCGTGCTGGCTATGCCCATTTCCTGGCGAGGAATTCTCCAGCAATACACCGGTCGGCTGCATCGAGCGCACACTGCCAAGACTGACGTGCAAGTCATCGATTTTGTGGATGAGGGCAACCTCGCATTACTGCGGATGTGGGAAAAGCGAAAAATGGGCTACAAGACGATGGGTTACCGGATGGCGGACTCTCTGGTCACTATGAAACTGCTCTAGCTAGGGGGCTGGGGTCTATGCCTATTCCGCTGCTGGGTGACTGGTTACAGTGGCGTAATGCTTCTTGTGAAAGCCGTTCTTCCATCATTGGTGTCTGCATCTTTCGCCATGCAGAGAGGAGGTGTGAGGCTGCCTGATTGCCTGAAGCGCATTACGCACCCGCCATCCTTTTGAATTCGGGCTCTGGCTTCAGCCAGTAGGAGCTATGAGTAACGTGGGAAACTGGTTCGGAAACGACATTTAATAGAGCCAGGAAATCGCAATACGACATGAATTAGGTTTCAGATGCGACATTTATCGTGCCCATGTTCCACGTGGAACCCCCATTCCACCGGGGGTAGCCAGGACAATTAATGTGCCCATCGACATACGTGCAGCGCTGAAAACAAGAATCCCGGCCTAGGCTGGGATTTTTGTTTTCTGGCTTACACGAGGCGCGACGGGGTACATTCGGATGGAAACTCTGGAGCGCCTCTTGATAAAGCGCTTGCACTGCCTAGACCTCGAGTAAGGCAGGACCGAATCTCTGGAGCGTTGCAATGCACATTGGCAGCAACCTGTACGTGGAAGCCGTGTTCGATCAGGCGACCTCGACCCTCAGTTACCTGGCCATGGACTGTACTTCGATGCACTGTGCGCTGATCGACAGCGTACTCGGCTACGATCCCAAGTCCGGGCGCACCAATACCCACTCGGCGGATAACCTGATAGGCCGGGTGAAAGCGCTGGGTGCCCACGTGCGGTGGATACTCGAAACCCATGTACATGCCGATCATCTGTCGGCCGGCGCCTACCTCAAGGCGGTGCTGGGCGGTGAGATCGCTATCGGCAGTCGTATTACCCAGGTGCAGAAGGTCTTTGGTGCGTTGTTCAATGCCGAGCCCGGGTTCGCCCGCGATGGCAGCCAGTTCGATGTGCTGCTGGAGGATGGGCAGGAACTGGTGCTCGGTGCCTTACGCATTCACGTCCTGCATACGCCTGGGCACACCCCGGCCTGCGTCACCTACGTGGTCGAGGATGGGGATGAAGGCGCGGCCTTTGTGGGGGACACAGTGTTCATGCCTGACTACGGCACGGCCCGCTGCGATTTTCCCGGCGCCGATGCCCGTACGCTGTACCGCTCGATCCGCCGCATTCTCGCCCTCCCCGCACAGACGCGCCTGTTCATGTGCCACGACTACCTGCCCGGCGGGCGCGAGCTGCGCTATGTGAGCAGCGTGGCCGAGCAGCGCAGCGCCAATGTGCATATCCATGACGGCATCAGCGAAGACGCTTTCGTGGCCATGCGCGAAGCGCGCGATGCGACCCTCGAAATGCCCGTGCTGATCCTGCCCTCTGTGCAGGTCAACATGCGCAGCGGTCAGCTACCTGAAGCGGAAGCCAACGGTATCCGCTACCTGAAGATTCCCCTGAACGTGCTATGAGCACGTCACGAATAACGGCCTTGCAAGGAAGCCTCTATGTCCTCCCAGGTTATCCCCAGCCTATTCCACACCGTGATCACCCTTACCGCGAGCGAGCTGACTACTGAGGACCAGCAGTGATCGAGCATCACCTGCTGGGGCTGACACTTGGCGCGGTCATCGGCGCGGTGCTGGGATTGACCGGGGCCGGCGGTGGCATCCTTGCCGTGCCGTTGCTGGTCTTTGGCTTGGGCCTGTCGATGGTCGAGGCGGCCCCGATCGGCTTGCTAGCGGTCGGGCTGGCCGCGGCAGTCGGTGCATTGCTGGGGCTGCGCCAAGGGCTGGTACGCTACCGGGCGGCACTGTTCGTCGCGCTCATTGGCATCGCGACGGCGCCCCTTGGCTTGCTGCTCGCTCACCGCTTGCCCAACCGGCCACTGGCGCTGGTCTTCGCCCTGGTGCTGGTCTATGCCTGCCTGCGCATCTGGCGCAGGGCGAGCCGTGAACGACGCGGCGAGCCGTCCTGCGGCCCACGGCAGATCATGCCCTGCGTGCTCAACCCGAGTCAGGGACGGCTACGTTGGACCCTGCCCTGCGCTCGTGCCTTGGCCTGCACCGGTCTGCTATCGGGATTATTGTCCGGCCTGCTCGGGGTGGGCGGCGGCTTCGTGATCATTCCTGCGCTCAACCGCTACACCAACCTGGACATGAAGAGCATCGTCGCCACCTCGCTGGCGGTCATCGCCCTGGTGTCTACCGGCAGCGTGATCAGTGCCAGCCTCGCGGGCGTCATGCAGTGGGGCGTGGGCGCGCCCTTCGCCGTGGGCGCGGTGCTGGGTCTGCTGCTCGCGCGGCCGCTGGCCAGCAGGCTGGCTGGGCCACGCTTGCAGCAATTGTTTGCCCTCGCAGGGCTAGTGGCGGCCTTGCTGCTAGCGGGTAACGCGCTGCTGGGCTGAGGCTAATGGGCGAGCAGCTCGTCCTGCTCTTGGGCGCACAGGGCCAAGAGATAGTCCCACACTACCCGCAAGCGTACCGACTTGTGCAGCTCCCGGCGGGTACAGATCCAGTAGCTACGCTGAATGGTCTCGCTGGGCAGCACCCGCACCAGTTGCGGGTCATGCCGGGCCATGTAGTTGGGTAGCACAGCAATACCCAAGCCTGCGCGCGCCGCCTGCTGCTGGGCGATCACGCTGGTGCTGCGAAAGACCACGTTCGGCGCCCGGCAAAAGCTGTTGAGAAACAGCAGCTCCTGGCTGAACAACAGGTCATCGACGTAGCCGATCCAGCTATGGCGGGCCAGATCCTCGCGGTGCTGCAGCGCCGGTCCCTTGGCCAGGTATTCGCGGCTGGCATAGAGCGCCAGGCGGTAGTCGGTCAGTTTGCGGGTAATCAGCAAGTCTGCATTGGGCCGCTCCAGGTGGATGCTGATCTCGGCTTCGCGATTCAGGATGCTGACGAAGCGTGGCACCGCCACCAATTCCACCTCCAGCCCCGGGTAGCGCTCGAACAATTGATTCATCCGTGGGGTGAAGAACATGATGCCGATGCCCTCGGTGACCCCCAGGCGGATCTTGCCCAGGGGCGTGATCGCCTGGGTGATCTCTTCCTGTGCCAGCAGGGCCACGTTTTCCATGGCCTCAGCGTGCTTGAGCAGGGCTTGGCCCGAGGGCGTGAGCTCGTAGCCTTGGGCATGCTGGACGAACAAGGCGGTGCCCAGGCTTTGCTCGATATTCTCGATATGCCGGGCCACGGTGCTGTGGGTGGTGTTGAGGCGTTTGGCCGCGGAAAGCAGGCGGCCACTGCGCTGCAACTCGAGGAAAAACCGCAGATCATTCCAGTCGAACATGCTCTTCCTTGTGAATCAGGTGTTCACGGGCGTTGTGCTAAAACGCACAGCAGTTGCGCGAAATCTAACGTTTCCTTCGCGAAATTAATCAATAACATGGACAGGGACAAGAACAATAATCAGGCGCGAGGTTACACATGCCATCAGCCGATTCTGTTTACGATTATGTAGTGGTCGGCGCGGGCCCTGCCGGGTGCCTGCTGGCCAACCGGCTGTCCGCCGATCCTGCCAGTCGGGTCCTGCTGCTTGAGGCAGGTGGGCGCGACAACTATCCCTGGATTCACATCCCCGTCGGCTATCTCTACTGCATCGGCAATCCCCGTACCGATTGGTGCTTCAAGACCGAAGCTCAGCCGGGCCTCAATGGTCGCAGCCTAGGGTACCCGCGTGGCAAGGTGCTCGGTGGCTGTTCGTCGATCAACGGCATGATCTACATGCGAGGCCAGGCGGCGGACTACGATCGCTGGGCCGAACAGGGTAATGCCGGCTGGTCGTGGCAGGATGTCCTTCCGCTGTTCAAGGCCAGCGAAAACCACCATGCCGGCGCCAACGACCACCACGGCGCGGAGGGTGAATGGCGGGTCGAGCAGCAACGCTACAGCTGGCCGATCCTCGATGCTTTCCGCGAGGCGGCGGCCCAGGCAGGCATTGCCAATGTGGCCGACTTCAATACCGGCGATAACGAAGGCTGTGGGTATTTCCAGGTCAACCAGCGCAGCGGTATCCGCTGGAATTCGGCCAAGGCCTTCTTGCGGCCGGTACTTTCCCGCCCCAACCTCACGGTGCTGACCGGCGTTCAGGTCGATCAGGTCGTGCTCGACAACACCCGTGCCTGTGCGGTGAAGGCCTACTGGGAAGGCACATGGCACAGCTTCAGGGCGCGCCGCGAAATCGTTCTCTGCGCCGGTGCGGTGGGCTCGCCCGGAATCCTGCAACGCTCGGGCATCGGCCCGCGCAAGCTGCTCGAGAGCCTGGGAATCGGCGTTCGCCATGAGGTGCCCGGCGTGGGCGGTAACCTGCAAGATCATCTGCAACTGCGCTTGATCTACCAGATCCGCAACACCCGTACTCTCAACCAGATGGCCAACAGCCTGTGGGGCAAGATGGGCATGGGCTTGCGTTACCTCTACGACCGCAGTGGCCCGTTGGCCATGGCGCCGAGCCAGCTCGGCGCTTTCGTGCGCTCCGGACCGGAGCAGGCCACGGCCAACCTGCAGTATCACGTGCAGCCGCTGTCCCTTGAGCGGTTCGGCGAGCCGCTGCACCGCTTTCCGGCGTTCACCGCCTCGGTGTGCAACTTGCGCCCGGTCAGCCGCGGCCGGATTGACATCCGCTCCGCGGATATGACCGAGGCGCCGTTGATCGATCCCAATTACCTGAGTGATCCCGAAGACCTTCGTGTCGCGGCCCAGGCCATCCGCATCACCCGTGGCATTGTCCGCTCCCCTGCCCTGGCGGCCTTTGCGCCGCTGGAGTACCTGCCGGGGCCTGCGCTGGAAAGCGAAGCGCAGCTGCGAGAGGCGGCCGGCCAGATCGGCACCACGATCTTCCATCCCGTGGGCACCTGCCGCATGGGCAGCGGTGCGCTGGACGTGGTCGATGATCAACTGCGCGTGCACGGTGTGCCAGGCCTGCGCGTCGCGGATGCCTCGATCATGCCGCAGATCGTTTCGGGCAATACCTGTTCACCTACGCTGATGATCGCCGAAAAGGCGGCACAACTGATCCTCAAGGGGGCGGCGACCACCATCAACCTTAACGACACAAGCGCGATACCGACGCCCTGACCAGGGTGCGTGCAACACCGGCGGCCGTGTGGTCAGTGGCCGCCGACAGTGGAACAAAAAGAATAATCACTGTGGCCTGCGGGCCGAGGACAGCAACGATGTCGGATTACATTCAAGAGCAGGTTACGGCTGCGACCAGCAACAGCCGGCGAGAAGAACGCAAGATCATTTTCGCGTCATCCCTCGGGACAGTGTTCGAGTGGTATGACTTTTTTCTCTATGGGGCATTGGCAGCGGTCATCAGCAAGCAGTTCTTCGCTGGGGTGAACGACACCACCGCCTTCATCTTCGCGTTGATGGCCTTCGCCGCGGGCTTCCTGGTGCGGCCCTTCGGCGCCCTGGTGTTCGGGCGCCTGGGTGACATGATCGGGCGCAAGTACACCTTCCTCATCACCATTGTGCTCATGGGGATTTCGACCTTTGCCGTGGGTCTGCTGCCCACCTATGCCAGCATCGGCATCGCGGCGCCCATCATCCTGGTAGTGCTGCGCATGCTCCAGGGCCTGGCGCTGGGCGGGGAATACGGCGGCGCGGCGACCTATGTGGCCGAGCATGCGCCGCCGGGCAAGCGTGGGTTTCACACCGGCTTCATCCAGTCCACCGCTACCCTTGGCCTGCTACTGTCGCTGATGGTCGTGCTGGGCAGTCGCTACATCAGTGGCGATGAGTTCGAAACCTGGGGCTGGCGCTTGCCGTTCCTGCTGTCGATCGTGCTGCTGGGTATCTCCACCTGGATTCGCATGAGCATGCATGAGTCGCCGGCGTTCGTGAAAATGAAAGCCCAAGGCAAGATCAGCAAGTCGCCGATCCGTGAATCCTTCACTTCGTGGCCGAACCTCAAGGTGGTGCTGACCGCACTCTTCAGCATCAACGCAGGGCAAGCGGTAACCTTCTACACCGCGCAGTTCTACGTGCTGTTCTTCATGACCCAGATGCTCAAGGTGGACCCGGCCCAGGCCAATACCCTGCTGATCATCAGCGTGGTGATCGGGGCGCCGTTCTTCGTGTTCTTCGGCTGGTTGTCGGACCGTGTCGGGCGCAAGCCGATTTTGATGATCGGCCTGCTCCTGGCGACCGTCTGCTATTTCCCCTTGTTCAAGGCCCTGAGCCATTACGCCAACCCGGAGATTGATGCGGCAAGCCGGCAAGCCCCCATTGTGGTCACCGCCGATCCGCAAGGCTGCACCTTCCAGTTCGATCCGGTCGGCAAGGCGACCTTCGACAGTCCCTGCGACAAGGTCAAGACCTTCCTAGTCAAGCAAGGCCTGCCCTACAGCTCGGTAAGCGCCGCCAGCGGCAGCGATGTAGTGGTGAGCGTGGGTGAACAGAAGATCAATGGTTTCGACGAGGCAGCCATGCGCGCGGCCATCGACCAGGCCGGCTACCCGGCCAAGGCCGACCCGGCGCAGGTCAACCAGTTCATGGTGGTGGTGCTGATCGTGGCGATGATCCTCATCGCGACCATGACCTACGGGCCGTTGGCGGCGGTGATGGTCGAATTGTTCCCCACCCGCATCCGCTATACCTCCATGTCCCTGCCTTACCACATTGGCAACGGCTGGTTCGGTGGTTTCCTGCCGACGGTGTCCTTCGCGCTGGTGGTCTACACCGGGGACATCTTCTATGGCTTGTGGTACCCGGTACTGATTACCGGGATCAGCCTGGTGGTGGGAATCTTCTTCTTGAAGGAGACGCGCGACGTGGATATCGACAAGGTTTGAATCGGCGCAAAAAAACCGGCGTAAAAGCCGGTTTTTTTATGCCTTGAAAAAAACTTATGCACGATTTCCAGAAAACGGTCATACAGAGAAATAAAAAGCTAAATCAATCAGTTACGACGTTTTTTCACCGTTAATCCAAAAATTGCACACATGTTATCCACAGATGGCTCAGGCAATGCCTTCTGCTGGGTTTTGCGCCTCGGCCGGCAGCGAGCCCAACGCCCGCTGGGTCTGGATATTCCAGGCCGCAACGCGATCATTGAGCTCGGCAACCGCCCTTGGGCCCGTGCCTTGGGCATACATCGGCGCACCGATCACCAGTTCGATGGTGCCGGGCCGCTTCGCCCAGCCTTGCTTGGGCCAGAACTTACCGGCGTTGTGCGCGATCGGCAGCACCGGGAGCTCGGCATTGACGGCCAGAGCGCTACCACTGCGGGAGAACTTGCCGATCTGGCCATAGGGCACACGAGTGCCTTCGGGGAAAATCAGCACCCAGACTTTCTCCTTGAGCAGCTTGTCACCCTTGCTGGCGACCTGACGCAGCGCTTCCTTGGGATTGTCACGGTCGATCGCGATCGGTCGCAGCATGGCCATCGCCCACCCGAAGAACGGCACGAACAGGAGCTCGCGCTTGAGCACCTGGCTCAGCGGTTGGAAATGCGCCGAGAGGAAGAAAGTTTCCCACGTGCTCTGGTGGTTCGCGACAATCACGCAGGGATCGCGAGGCACGTTCTCGGCGCCGGTCACCTTGACCTTGATACCGAGGAACACGCGGGCCAGCACCAGCGCGAAGCGGCACCAGTAGACGTTGATGAAACGGTAGCGCGCGCGAAATGGCAAGAAAGGCGCGATAAAGAAGCTCAGGGTGCACCACAGCAGCGAACTGGTACCCAACAGCAGGTAAAAAAGAAAGATTCTGATCGCCTGCAGCATCGACATAGTGGCATGCACCGTTGCGGGTCGTGCCCGCCTAAAGGAAAGTGCGCCTGTAAGGCGCACTATTGTTGAATAAGTTCTCTGGCGACGGCCGCCAGATCATCGAACACCAGGGTTTTTTCAGAAACGCCCTTGCTCAGGGTGCGTTCGCCTTTTCCGGTTTTTACCAGAACAGGTTGTGCATCGACGGTCAGCGCGGCGTCCAGGTCACCCTGGCTGTCACCGACGAACCATACACCGCTCAGCGTGACCCGGTAATGCTCGGCAATTGCCAGCAGCATGCCGGGCTTTGGCTTGCGGCAATCGCAGCCCAGGTCCGGCCCGTGCGGACAATGCACGATCAACCCGACCTCGCCACCCGCCTCGGCCACCAGCGCGCGCAGGCGCGCGTGCATGGCCTCGAGGGTGGCCAGGGGGAAGTAGCCCCGGGCAATGCCGGACTGGTTGGTGGCCACGGCCACCGTCCAGCCCGCCTTGCTCAACTGCGCGATGGCCTCGATCGAGCCTGGGATGGGTATCCATTCATCCAGCGACTTGATGTAAGCGTCGGAGTCCTGGTTGATCACTCCGTCCCGATCAAGAATCAGCAGTTTCAAGGCTTACCCCAGCAGCGAGATGTCAGCCACACCCAGGAACAGACCGCGCAGGCGGCTGAGCAAGGCATAGCGGTTGGCACGTACGTTGGCGTCATCGGCATTGACCATCACCGCCTCGAAGAACGCATCGACCGGCTCGCGCAGCGCGGCCAGGCGCGCCAGCGATTCGCTGTACTGGCGCGCAGCAGCCATGGGCTGCACGGCCTGGTCGGCTTGCTGGATAGCCGAGTACAGGGAGAACTCGTTGGCGTTGTCGAAGTACTTCGGCTCGACCTGAGGGGCGATGGCGCCCTCGGCCTTGCCCAGCAGGTTCGACACACGCTTGTTCACCGCGGCCAGGGCCTCGGCTTCGGGCAGCTGGCGGAACGCCTGGACGGCTTGCACGCGCTGGTCGAAGTCCAGTGCCGAACCTGGCTTGAGGGCACGCACCGAGAGGTAGGTGGCAACGTCGATGCCTTCGTCTTCATAGCGCGCGCGCAGGCGGTCGAAGACGAATTCCAGCACCTGGTCGGCCAGGCCTGCGGCCTTGACCTTGCTGCCGAACTGGGCGACGGCGAAACTCACCGCGTCGTCCAGGTCCAGGTCCAGCTGCTTGTCGATCAGGATGCGCAGCACGCCAAGAGCGGCCCGGCGCAGGGCGTACGGGTCCTTGCTGCCGGTCGGCAGCATGCCGATACCGAAGATGCCGACCAGGGTGTCGAGCTTGTCGGCGATGGCCACGGCGGCACCGGTGAGGGTCTGCGGCAGCTCGGCTCCGGCACCGCGTGGCATGTACTGCTCGTTCAGGGCCAGGGCGACGTCTTGCGGCTCACCGTCGTTGAGGGCGTAGTAGTAACCGGCCACGCCTTGCATCTCCGGGAACTCGCCGACCATCTCGGTGGCCAGGTCGCACTTGGACAGCAGGCCGGCGCGCGCGGCGCGCTGAGCGTCGCCGCCGATGCGTGGGGCGATGTAGGCAGCCAGCTTCGACACGCGCTCGGCCTTGTCGAAAACGCTGCCCAGCTGGGCCTGGAATACGACGTTGCGCAGGCGCTCGTTGAAGCTTTCCAGCGGCTGCTTCTTGTCCTGCTTGAAGAAGAACTCGGCATCGGTCAGGCGTGGACGCACGACCTTTTCGTTACCGTGCACGATCTGCTGCGGGTCGCGGCTCTCGACGTTGGCCACGGTGATGAAACGCGGCAGCAGCTTGCCTTCGCTGTCGAGCAGGCAGAAGTACTTCTGGTTGTCCTGCATGGTGATGATCAGGGCTTCCTGAGGCACGTCCAGGAAGCGCTCCTCGAAGGAGCAGACCAGCGGCACAGGCCATTCGACCAAGGCGGTCACTTCATCGAGCAGCGCCGGCGGTACGATGGCGGTGCCTTCCTGTTGCTGGGCCAGCTCGGCGGTGCGCTTGCTGATCAGCTCGCGACGCTCGGCGAAGTCGGCCAGCACGTAGGCCTTGCGCAGGTCTTCGGCGTAGTTGGCCGGCGCGCTGATGGTGACGTCTTCGGGATGGTGGAAGCGGTGGCCACGGGACACGCGCCCAGCTTGCTGCGCGAGCAGCGTGCAGTCGACCACTTCCTCACCCAGGAGCATGACCAGCCACTGGGTCGGGCGCACGAACTCTTCCTTGCGCGCACCCCAGCGCATGCGCTTGGGGATCGGCAGGTCGTTGAGCGAGTCCTCGACGATGGTCGGCAGCAGGCTGACGGTCGCCTTGCCCGGGATATGCTGGGAGAAACGCAGCTTGGCGCCGCTCTGGTCGATTTCCGAAAGCTCCACGCCGCACTTCTTGGCAAAGCCCAGGGCGGCCTGGGTCGGGTTGCCTTCGGCGTCGAACGCGGCCTGGCGGGGCGGGCCGTCGACATTGATGCTGCGGTCCGGCTGCTGGGTGTCCAGGTCACGGATGAGTACGGCCAGGCGGCGCGGCGCGGCATAGACCTGCTTGCCGGTGTAGTTCAGGCCGGCAGCCTGCAAGCCTTTCTCGATGCCCGCCAAAAAGGCATCGCCCAGGCTTGCGAGTGCCTTGGGTGGCAGCTCTTCGGTGCCCAGTTCGACCAGAAAATCTTGAGCACTCATTGTGCAGCCTCCAGCTTAGCCAACACTTCGTCACGCAATTGGGGGGACGCCATCGGGAAGCCCAGCTTGGCGCGGGCCTGCAGGTAGCTTTGCGCCACGGCCCGGGCCAGGGTCCGCACACGCAGGATGTAACGCTGGCGCTCGGTCACCGAGATGGCGCGGCGGGCGTCGAGCAGGTTGAAGGTGTGGGAAGCCTTCAGGACCATTTCATAGGTCGGCAGCGGCAGCTCCAGCTCGATCAGGCGGTTGGCTTCGCTCTCGTAGAAATCGAACAGCTCGAACAGTTTCTCGACGTTGGCGTGCTCGAAGTTGTAGGTCGACTGTTCCACTTCGTTCTGGTGGAACACATCGCCATAGGTCACCTTGCCGAAGGGGCCATCGGTCCAGACCAGGTCGTAGACCGAGTCGACGCCCTGCAGGTACATGGCCAGGCGCTCCAGGCCGTAGGTGATCTCTCCGGTGACAGGCATGCACTCGATGCCTCCCACTTGCTGGAAGTAGGTGAACTGGGTGACTTCCATGCCATTGAGCCAGATTTCCCAGCCCAGACCCCAGGCGCCGAGGGTCGGCGATTCCCAGTTGTCTTCGACGAAGCGCACGTCATGCACCAGGGGGTCGAGGCCGATGGCTTTCAGCGAGCCCAGGTACAGCTCCTGGAAGTTGGCCGGGTTCGGCTTGAGGACCACCTGGAACTGGTAGTAGTGCTGCAGGCGGTTGGGGTTTTCGCCATACCGTCCGTCCGCCGGGCGACGGCTGGGCTGCACGTAGGCGGCGTTCCAGGTCTCTGGACCGACGGCGCGCAGGAAGGTGGCAGTATGGAAAGTGCCGGCGCCTACTTCCATATCGTAGGGCTGAAGTACCACACAACCTTGCTCTGCCCAGTACTGTTGCAGGGCGAGGATCAGGTCTTGGAAGGTACGCACGGCTGGCGTAGGCTGGCTCACGAAATTCACCTGTATCTAGGGCTGCGAATGTAAAGAGCGGGAGTATAACCCGATTCGCGCGGCCCTCTACCCATGGAGCCTTATGCCACGCTGCTTTTGGTGCACCGACGATCCGCTTTACCAGGCCTACCATGACCGCGAGTGGGGCATGCCACAGCGCGATCCGGCGGTGCTGTTCGAGATGCTGCTGCTCGAAGGCTTCCAGGCCGGGCTCTCATGGATCACCGTGCTGAAAAAGCGCGAGCGCTATCGCACTGTGCTGTACGGCTTCGATCCCCAGCAACTGGCGCAGATGAGTGACGAGCGCATCGAGGAACTGATGCTCGACCCAGGCATCATCCGCAACCGCCTCAAGCTCAAGGCCGCGCGGCGCAATGCCCAGGCCTGGCTGGCGCTGGACGCGCCGGCCGAGTGGCTGTGGTCGTTCGTTGGCGGTGAGCCCAAGGTCAATCATTTTCGCGAGCGCAGCGACGTGCCGGCGGTGACGGACGAGGCCAAGGCCATGAGCAAGGCGTTGCGCAAGGCCGGCTTCACCTTCGTGGGCCCGACCATCTGCTACGCCTTCATGCAGGCTACCGGCATGGTCATGGATCACACCATCGATTGCGATCGCTACCTCGCACTGCTGCCCTGAGGGTTTACAATGCGCGGCTTGCAGAAAAAGGAACCAGCCTGTGGATAAATTCAAGGGTGCCCTGATGGTCGGGGCGCTGCGATTGTTCGCCAAGCTCCCCTGGGGCGCGGTGCAGCGTGTCGGTGCCGGCATCGGCTGGCTGATGTGGAAAGTCCCCAACAGCTCCCGCGAGGTGGTGCGGATCAACCTGGCCAAGTGTTTCCCGCAGATGGACCCGGCGGCCCGCGAGCAGCTGGTCGGTCGTGCGCTGATGGACATTGGCAAGTCGTTCACCGAAAGCGCCTGCGCCTGGATCTGGCCGGCTGACCGCTCGCTGGCGCTGGTGCGCGAGGTGCAAGGCCTGGAGGTGCTGGAGCAGGCCCTGGCCTCGGGCAAGGGCGTGGTCGGCATCACCAGCCACCTGGGCAACTGGGAAGTGCTCAACCACTTCTATTGCAGCCAGTGCAAACCGATCATCTTCTACCGTCCGCCCAAGCTCAAGGCGGTGGACGACCTGTTGCGCGAGCAGCGTGTGCAGTTGGGTAATCGCGTGGCGCCGTCGACCAAGGAAGGCATTCTGAGCATCATCAAGGAAGTGCGTCGCGGCGGCCAGGTGGGCATTCCCGCCGACCCTGAGCCCGCGGAATCGGCCGGCGTCTTCGTGCCTTTCCTTGGCACCCAGGCCCTGACCAGCAAGTTCGTGCCGAACATGCTCGCCGGCGGCAAGGCGGTCGGCGTGTTCCTGCATGCCCTGCGCCTGCCGGACGGCTCCGGATTCAAGGTGATCCTCGAGGCGGCGCCCGAGGCCATGTACAGCGAAGACACCGCCACCGCGGCGGCGGCCATGAGCCAGGTGATCGAGCGATATGTGCGCGAATACCCAAGCCAGTACATGTGGAGCATGAAGCGCTTCAAGAAGCGCCCGGCCGGGGAAGCGCGCTGGTATTGAGATCGCATGCATCCGGAGGATGCATGCTGGGCCTGTGGGAGCAACGGTCTTTGCCATGTCAGTGCCGGCCGCTTCGCGGCGGTCCGGCGTCCCGGCACAAGGCGCGCTCCTACAGGGTGGTGCCGCGCTTGCAGGCTTTGTATTTCACCGCACGATCAAACCTTGTCCAGCTTCTTCAGAAACACCGTCATCTCCTTCTCGGCCTGCTTGTCCCCGTGGGCGCGGGCGGCGTCCAGCCCTTGCTGCCACGCCAACCGCGCAGCCACGAGGTCACCCTGCACTTGATACGCCTTGCCCAGCAGCTTCCATGCGGCGGAATACTTGGGGTCGAATTCGACGCAGCGGGCCAAGTGCACCGCCGCCTCGGCACCGTTGCCTTCGTCGAGCCAGGCCTTGCCCAGGCCGAAGCGCAGCAGGGCGTTATCCACACCCTTGGCCAGCATCTTTTCCAGCGACTCGCGCATTTCGGTTTCTCCTAGAAGAAGCTCAGGCCTACATGGAACAGCTTTTCGACGTCGCGGATGTACTTTTTATCCACAACGAAGAGAATCACATGGTCCCCGGCTTCGATCACCGTGTCGTTATGGGCGATGAGTACTTCTTCGGCGCGGATGATCGCGCCGATGGTGGTCCCCGGCGGCAGGTCGATGTCTTCGATGGTCTTGCCGATCACCTTGCTCGACTTCGAATCGCCGTGGGCGATCGCTTCGATGGCCTCGGCGGCACCGCGGCGCAGCGAATGCACGCTGACAATGTCGCCACGGCGCACGTGCGCCAGCAGGGTGCCGATGGTTGCCAGCTGCGGGCTGATGGCGATGTCGATCTCGCCACCCTG
>JAEWGL010000214.1 GCA_023388335.1 Pseudomonadota bacterium
TTCGACGCCATCGAAGCGGCCCTGATCCGCAAGGACCTGGGCAAGTCGCGCACCCAGTTCCGCCTGCGCGACTGGGGTATCAGCCGCCAGCGCTACTGGGGCTGCCCGATCCCGATCATCCATTGCCCGTCTTGCGGCGATGTGCCAGTACCGGAAGACCAGTTGCCGGTCAAGCTGCCAGAAGACGTAGTGCCAGACGGCGCCGGTTCGCCGCTGGCGCGCATGCCCGAATTCTACGAGTGCACCTGCCCGAAATGCGGCACCGCGGCCAAGCGCGAAACCGACACCATGGACACCTTCGTCGAGTCGTCCTGGTACTTCGCCCGCTACGCCTCGCCGAACTACGAGGGCGGCATGGTCGACCCGAAGGCCGCCAACCACTGGCTGCCAGTCGACCAGTACATCGGCGGCATCGAGCACGCCATCCTGCACCTGCTGTACGCGCGCTTCTTCCACAAGCTGATGCGTGACGAGGGACTGGTCAGTTCCAATGAGCCGTTCAAGAACCTCCTGACCCAGGGCATGGTGGTCGCCGAGACCTACTACCGCGTGGCCAGCAATGGCGGCAAGGATTGGTTCAACCCGGCGGACGTCGAGGTCGAGCGTGACGCCAAGGCCAAGATCATCGGCGCCCGTCTCAAGTCCGACGGCCAGCCGGTGGAAATCGGCGGCACCGAGAAGATGTCCAAGTCCAAGAACAACGGCGTTGACCCGCAGGCGATGATCAATGCCTACGGCGCCGACACCTGCCGTTTGTTCATGATGTTCGCCTCGCCACCCGACATGAGCCTGGAGTGGTCCGATTCGGGCGTCGAGGGCGCCAACCGCTTCCTGCGCCGCGTCTGGCGTCTGGCCCAGGCCCATGTTGGCCAAGGCCTGCCGGGCAAGCTGGATATCACCGCCCTGGACGACGCGCAGAAAGTCGTGCGCCGCGCCATCCATGCGGCGATCAAGCAAGCCAGCACCGATGTTGGCCAGTTCCACAAGTTCAACACCGCCATCGCCCAGGTGATGACCCTGATGAACGTGCTGGAAAAAGCCCCGCAAGCCAGCGACCAGGACCGCGCCCTGCTGCACGAAGGCCTGGAGGCGGTCGCCCTGCTGCTGGCGCCGATCACCCCGCACATCAGCCACTCGCTCTGGCAATCGCTGGGCCATGGCGAAGCGGTGATCGATGCCGCCTGGCCTGTGGTGGACGAAAGCGCCCTGGTTCAGGACAGCATCGTCCTGGTCATCCAGGTCAACGGCAAGCTGCGTGGCCAGATCGAGATGCCCGCGGCCGCCAGCCGCGAAGACGTCGAGGCAGCAGCGCGCAGCAACGAGAACGTCCTGCGCTTCATCGACGGCCTGACGATCCGCAAGGTCATCGTGGTTCCAGGCAAGCTGGTCAACATCGTCGCCAACTGATGGCAACGCCCGCCCGCGTACGACGCGGGCGGGCGGAATCGGCTCACAAGGGAGCAACAACATGATCAAACGCAATCTGCTGGTGATAGGCCTGGCCGTGCTGCTCAGCGCCTGCGGTTTCCAGCTGCGCGGTACCGGCACCAACGAGATGGCCATCAAGGAACTGGACGTCAGCGCGCGCAACGCCTATGGCGATACCGTGACCCAGCTGCGCCGGGCGCTGCAGAACAGTGGCGTCAACGTGCATGCCGGCGCGCCCTACGCGCTGATCCTGACCAACGAGCAGGAAGACCGTCGGGCCGCGACCTACACCGGTGGCAGCCGCTCGGCCGAGTTCGAGCTCACCACCACGCTGAACTACACCATCGCCGGTCTGAACAACAGCCCGCTGCTCGACGACAAGGTCCAGGTCCGCAAGGTCTACATCCACGACGGCAACAACATCACCGGTTCCGAGCAGGATGCCGCGCGCACCCGCAACGAACTGCGCGCAGAGCTGGTGCAGGCCATGCTGGTGCGCCTGCAACTGCTGACGCCGGCCCAGCTGGAGCACCTGCAGCAAGAAGCCGACGAGCGCGCCCGCGCCGAGGCCGAGGCGCTGGACGCGGCGCGCCGCGCCCAGGATGCCACGCCGCAGCAGTCGCCCATGGAACTGCCGGTCAACTGAGCCTGAAAGGGGCACCCCGGTGCCCCGTCCTCCCCCATGAAACTCTCCCCAGCCCAGCTCAACAAACACCTGCAAGGCAGCCTCGCGCCCGTCTACGTGGTCAGCGGTGACGACCCGCTGCTGTGCCAGGAAGCCGCCGATGCCATCCGCACGGCGGCTCGCCAGCAAGGGTTCGACGAACGCCAGGTGTTCAGCGCCGACGCCAACTTCGACTGGGGCACGCTGCTCCAAGCGGGCGCTAGCCTTTCGCTGTTCGCCCAGCGGCGCCTGCTGGAACTGCGCCTGCCCTCCGGCAAGCCCGGAGACAAAGGCGCCGCGGCGCTGATCGAGTATTGTGGCCGTCCCGCTGACGACACCGTGCTGCTGATCAGCCTGCCCAAGCTCGACGGCAGCGCGCAGAAAACCAAGTGGGGCAAGGCGCTGGTCGACGGCCAGCACTGTCAGTTCATCCAGATCTGGCCAGTGGACAGCCAGCAGTTACCGCAGTGGATCAACCAGCGCCTGGCCCAGGCCGGGTTGTCTGCCCAGCGGGATGCGGTCGAGCTGATCGCCGCGCGCG
Source organism: Pseudomonadota bacterium (assembly GCA_023388335.1). Classification (GTDB taxonomy): domain Bacteria; phylum Pseudomonadota; class Gammaproteobacteria; order Pseudomonadales; family Pseudomonadaceae; genus Aquipseudomonas. Next base: position 2,634 of record JAEWGL010000214.1, read on the forward strand.
TCGAAGGCAACCTGCTGGCAGCGGCCCAGGAGATCGAGAAGCTCAAGCTGCTGGCCGAAGGTAACCAGATCACCGTCGATACCGTCCAGGCGGCGGTGGCCGACAGTGCCCGCTTCGACGTCTTCGGCCTGGTCGATGCCATTCTCAATGGCGAGGCCACGCATGCCCTGCGTATTCTCGAGGGTCTGCGTGGCGAAGGTGTCGAGCCGCCGGTAATCCTCTGGGCCTTGGCCCGCGAGCTGCGCCTGCTGACTGGCCTGGCGCAGCAGTTCAGCCAGGGCGTGCCACTGGACAAGGCCTTCAGCCAGGCCCGTCCACCGGTGTGGGACAAGCGTCGGCCGCTGGTGAGCAAGGCCCTGCAACGCCTCTCGGCGCAGCGCTGGGCGCAATTGCTGCAGGATGCCCAACGCATCGATGCGCAGATCAAGGGCCAGGCCGAAGGGTCGCCCTGGACCAGCCTGGCGCGATTGTCGCTACTGATGGCAGGGCAGCGGCTGGCGTTGCCGGCCGAGTAAGGCGCTGACGGCTCGCAAGGCGCGCGCGGCCCGGGCACCGATATATACAATCAATTGGTGGTGCCCCCCACCAGGCCTTAGAGTGCAACCCACAACCCACCCCTCATCAAGGGAAGCCATGAGCAAGAAACCGAAGAAGCACGGCCCCAACAAGGCCAAGTCCATCGTCGCCCAACCGCTGTTCCGCTGCCGCCAGGAGCAGCCAGACAAGGGCAAAGGCAGCTACCGCCGCGAAGCCTTCCAATCGAGAGATTGGGAGGCTTCTTACTTTTTGGCCGCATGAAGGCACGAACGCCACAGGCATGATATGGTCGGCACTTGACCTGCAATTCCTGGATCTGTGCATGCCCCTTCGTCTTTCCCAGCGCTGGCAATCCCGCCAGCTGATCGCGGCCTCCAGCCTCATTCTGCTCGTCGCCTGCGCGGAAAAGCCCACCGCCGCCGACGCCCTGCCGCTGGCACCCGCCCAGCCCGCTGCGACCGTGTCCCCGCCCAGCGTCCCAGGCGATGCCACGCCCGATAACAGCACCGACCTCCAGCCACTGCAAACCTTCGATCAATGGCAAGCCGGCTTCCGCCAGCAGGCCCTGCAAGGTGGTATCACCGCGAGCACCTTCGACCGTGCCTTCCTCGGCGTCACGCCGGACCTGGACGTGATCAAGGCCGACCGCAGCCAGCCTGAGTTCACCCGCCCGGTCTGGGAATACCTCGAAGGCGCGCTGTCACCCGTGCGCGTGCGCAAGGGCAAGGCCTTGCTCGAGCAGAACGCCGAGCTGCTGGCCCGTATCGAGCAACGCTATGGCGTCGACCGCCAGGTGCTGGTCTCGGTCTGGGGCATGGAAAGCAACTTCGGGCAGTTCCAGGGCAACAAATCGGTGATCCGCTCCCTGGCCACCCTGGCCTACGAAGGCCGCCGTCCGTCCTTTGCCCAGGCCCAGCTGCTGGCCGCCCTGCAGATCCTGCAGAATGGCGATATCCAGCCTGACGCCATGCGCGGCTCCTGGGCCGGTGCCATGGGCCAGACCCAGTTCATCCCCACCACCTACAACACCCACGCCGTGGACTTCGATGGCGACGGCCGTCGCGACATCTGGAACAGCACCGCCGACGCCCTGGCCTCCACCGCGCATTACCTGCAAAGTTCGGGCTGGCAAAAAGGCCAGCCGTGGGGCTTCGAGGTGCAACTGGCGCCAGACTTCGATTTCTGGCTGGCCGACGGTGTGCAGCGCAAGACGGTCAACGAGTGGCTGCAACTGGGTGTGACACTGCCCACCGGCACGCGTCTGCCCGGAGGCAGCGGCCAGCTGTCCGCCGCCCTGCTGCTGCCCGCTGGTGCCCGCGGCCCGGCCTTCCTGGTGCTGGACAACTTCCGCGCCATCCTCAAGTACAACAATTCCTCGTCGTACGCCCTGGCCGTCAGCCTGCTGGGTGACCGGTTCTCCAAC